>JAISLU010000068.1 GCA_031277095.1 Synergistaceae bacterium | reverse complement strand
GACTGTTTCCCGAATACCGGCCAAACGTGCGAGCGAAAGAGCTACAGGAGCCGCGCCTGGATGTAAAACGTTGATCGATACTGCTTCGTTTATAGTATTTTCCATAGATGTTATGGTAGCTGCTTGATCGTCTTCTTGCAATGAAATCTTGTCAAAAATAATCGTCAGAAAATTCCGAGTGCGAAATGGGGGCTCTATGTAACCAGAGTACTTTCCCGAGAATTTCGCGTACCGACTGCTTGCTGTGGTACTTTTGGCCAGGAACGTATGTTGAAACAATGATTGCCGCCGAACCGCGGATGACTAAAAGTTTCTCCATTTTAGGTTCACTACTTGCCGCTTTTCACTGTACACGATGTCGGATACGCATATGTCGATTTGGCCGGTGGACAGAAAATCATGCACATTGTAGTCGAGCAACGTGGTTTTGGGCATGTTTAAAAACTGGATGTAGGCGCTATTCACGAAGATATAATTGCCCTTGTTATCCAGGACATAGACACCGTCGATCATATTGTCGAGAACCACTTCAAAAAAAGACTGATCCACCTCGATTTCCTCCCATTCATCAATAATAAGGGGGTCTGCGCAGCAGCAGTGGAATTGCCTTATTGCCTCATGTCCTTTTGGGGCATTTCAGCCGCCAGGGGCAGCGGTGGCAGTGTTCGTGGCGGGGGACCCAGGGGCCTTGGGCCGCGGCGCGGGCTGCGGCGGAGACTTGATCTTGCGCCGCCGTCCAGTCGCCGTTCTCTGGGAAATTCTTCATGTCGCCCAGCTTCCCGCCCTCCCGCAGAAAAATCAGTCCCACGTCCACGCCGTGGAAGGGCAGGGACAGGTGTCCGGCCAGCAGTTTCACCACCAGGGCGTAAAAGGCGAGCTGGGCACGGTACAGTTCGGCCGGGGCGTTGTCGGACAAGGTGATTTTGTAGTCCCGGACATGCCAAAACCCCTCCTCCCGCCACACCGCGTCCATAGCCCCCACGAGGCGCACGGGGGAGCCTCCGTTTCCCGTGGCGAGAGTCATGCAGAAGGGTTTTTCCCGGCGGAGGACGCCCTCATGAATGGCGTCGGCCAAAGACTGCCCCTCGGGGGAGCGGGAGAAACCGGCGAGCCACTGACCCAGGGCCTCCCTGTTCTCCGAGTTTCGCCAGGTCCGGCGCAGGGTCGGGGGCAGCCGAAGGGCCAGGGTGGCGTTGTCCAGCCAGCCGCGGAGGGTCTCTTCCCTCATGTCCCACCGGGACAAAATCCAGTGGGCGATGGACCCCAATTCGGACCCTCCCAGGGCGTCGGCGTCCGGGATCTCCCACCGCAGGTCCAAGCCCTGCCTGTGGCGTCTCCGCCAGGCGAAAGGGCACCACTCGAACAAGGCGAAGGACGTGGCGGAAAAGCTGGCAAGGGCGACGTCCGCGGCGGGCAAAGGAATCGGCATATCCGTTCTCCATGGGCCGGAGAGGGGCGGTTCTTTTACCCGAGGCTCCTGAGACTCCGCGTAGACCAAGGGGGGGGCGCTCAAGTCGCGCCAGTCACAACCCTGTTCTTCCGCCAGGGCGTTCAAGGTCCAGGAAAGCCACGTGTCGTTTCTGACGGTTCTGTCGCCTTCTTTATCCTCCCTGACCATGCCGCACAAGATCATGGAGTCCTGGGCGCGGGTGGCCGCCACGTAAAACAAGCGGGTGCTTTCCTCCAGCTCGCTTTGGGCCTCCAGAGCCCGCTCCCACCTCAGCGTGTGCGCCTTGACCTCGTTTTCGGGGTCCCCCTTCATCATGTCCGGCATGTCGGAAAGGGCCACCCCCATGTGCTTCGACGGGGCCAGCGTGGCGGGGGGTCTGTCCCTGGGGCCGCGTTCCATGCGCATCACGGCCACGACAGGAAACTCCAGCCCCTTGGAGGCGTGGACGGTCATGACGCGCACGGCGTCGGCGTCCGGCTCCATCCACCCCGGTTCCTCGATGGCTCTCCCCGACCGCAGGGCCGTGTCCAGCCACTGAGCGCAGCCGGCCAGGCTTGGGGAAACTCCGTTTTCGTACTGCCGCGCCACCGTTATCGCGCGGGTGACGTTGCCCACAATCCGGAGACGCTGGGCGGCGTCGAAGGAAGCCAGCCATTTTCTGTCCTCCAGCAGATGAGCGAGGATGGCGGAAGGCCCTTTCAGAATGCCCAGACGCCGCAGGTAGGACAAGCGGTCGGCCACCGCCGGCAAACGCTCCGCCAGCACGTCCCGGAGAGACGCGGAGACGGAGCCCTGGAGGCAAGCCTGAACCTCCCGCTGGGACGCTCCCGAAAAAGGAGAGGCCAGCCACCCGGCCAACGCCGTTTCGTCGTCGGGAAAGGCGGCCGTCCTCAAGGTACTCACCACATCGACGATCTCCCCTCGGGAGAAATAGCTCATGCTTTTTTCGAAGGCAACGGGAACGCCCTCCTCCTCGAATACGGCCTCCAGGGTCTCGTACTCGCTCCGGGTGGGCGTAAGGACGGCGAAATCCCTCCACCGCGCGGGGCGCAGACAGCGCCGCTCTTTGTCCCAGACCGTGCGGCCCTCTTCCACCCAGCGGACGAACATACGCGCCAGACCCAGGTCCAGTCGCTCTCGGGCGTTGTCCCCGCGCTCTTTTTTGACGGACAGGAGCAGGGTGAAGGGCGGCACGGCGGCCAACTGGCGCTCGGGCAGCTCCGGCACCGACAGGGGCTCGAACTTCAGGCCCTCCATGCGCTTTCCCACCCCCAACCCGTCTTTCCATATCCGGGCGAAGAGGAAGTTGATGCGCTCCATCAGGGCAAAGCGCGTCCTAAAGCTGACGTCCAAGGCGATATCGGCGCCGGAGGCCCGGCTTTGCGACACGTAATCGGCGAAAAGGGTCAGGTCGGCGTGACGGAAGCGGTATATGGCCTGTTTGGGGTCCCCCACGAGAAAGAGCTTCGCGCCCTCTTTTTCCCGTAACCTGCGGATCATCATGTCCTGCAGGGGGTCCGTATCCTGAAATTCATCGATCAGAACGTGTTTGAAACCCTTCCTGCGGAGATCCTTGAGAATGGACTGAGAGGCGAAATCGATCATGTCCGAAAAGGAAAAGAGGCCCCGCCTTCGCTTCGTGTCGTCCCACGCGCCCCAGGCAAAGGCGGAAAGACGCAGCAGGCTCGCCCTCAGACGCTGTTCCGGCTGGGCGAGAGGGGCGTCGGGGGGCAGCTCGGAGAGGGCGGTCCAGGCCGCCTGGGCGTCGCGCCAGGTGGCGGAACTTTGCCCCAGGTATCCGGCGATGGCCTTGAAAAGTTTGGAGTTGTCACCGCTGAGCCCGGAGCAAAGGTCGAGGTAGAACTCCCTCTGGATGGCGGGGTCCGGCGGGATATCCCGGTCCAGAAGTTCCTTCCATTTCTCCGCCACCTGGGCGAGAGGGATCGCCGGGTTGATCCGTTTCGCCCCTGCCTTTTCCAGAGCTTTGTCCCGAGCCTCGAAGATCTCACGGCTCAGTTCCGCGAAAATTGGCTTCCACAGCCGCCAGGCCTCCGACCATCGAGGATGAAGCAGCTCTAGGACGGTCTCGTGCGCCTTTCGGGCGTGGAGGTCCTGGAACGCGGTTCCAGCCTGTTCCACGTCGTCGGCCCAGGTCAGAAGGGTTTCCCAGGAATGCCCCAGGCTCGCGTGCAGATCGGTCACGTCCTGGGCCAGCTTGCACAGCACGGAAGGTCCCCATTTTTCCAAAGCGGCCAGCAGAGTCTCGTCGTTCTTGAGAAAAGAAGCCGTCTCTCGAAGGGTTTTATTGCCGTGCAGGGTCAGAGGCGAGAGGTCCAGATTTTCCAGCGCCCGTTCCACGGAACCCCAGAACGCGTCCTCCTGGGGGGCGCTCACCACCCCCGAGCGCGGGTCCACGTCCAGGGAAAGCCCCGACTCCCGAATAATCCGGGAGGCGAAAGAATGGATCGTCGATATCCACATTTCGTCGAAGCCGTCTTTTACGGCCCGCCACCGGGTTTCTTCCTGATTTTCTTCCTGATTTTTTTTCTGATTTTCTTTTTGGCCGGGCAGGGAAGCGATCAGCTCGAAGGCCCTGCGCCGGATACGGTCCTGCATTTCGCGAGCCGCGGCCTCGGTGAAGGTGAGGGTCAAAATGTTTTGGGGCAAACACTCCGGGTCCGAGAAAAGAAGGCGGGCGAACCTCGCGGACAGCACCCAAGTTTTCCCCGTGCCGGCTCCCGCCCCCACGGTGATCAGGTCGTCGTCGCAGGTGACGGCTCGAGCCTGACCCCCCGGCGTGCCCTCTGGCAAAAGGACCTTCAACGCGAAATCCATCGAGGACTCCCGCACTTTACCCCCTCACCTGTCCTATCATCAACATCAACACTATTTCTTTGCCAGGTGCAGCGCGAAACCGCCAATCTCCAAATGCAGATAGGCCGCGGTCAGGGCCCCGGCGGAGTCGCGTTTTTCGGTCTCGGGAAGTGAGGGGATCCCTTTGCGGGCAAAATAGGCGACGGCTCGATCCACGTTGATGGTCCCTATGGCGATGTGTCCGTTTTGGCCCAGGTATCGGGTCTTCATGAACTCGAACCCTGTCCCCGCAAAATGGCTGCTGTTCCCCCTTTTCAGGGCAAAGCCGAAAAGCGCCTCCATCTTCTGCGCATCCTCCAGCGCCGCGCTCTCGTCCGGCTCGTTGACCCCCAGATGGCGCAGCTCGAATCCCAAGGAGGTCATGACGGCCTCCCGGCAGAGACGCGTCACCTCGTCGTGCTTTCCCGCCGCTATCAGCTCGGGTTTCACCATCCAACTGCCTCCAACGGCCCAGACCTTGCCGAAAGAAAGGTAGTCGGCCATGTTTTTGGCGCTGACTCCGCCGGTAGGGATATATTTTACATTCCCGTAAGGCCCGGCGAAGGCCTTCAGCATCTCGATCCCTCCGGACTGCTCGGCGGGGAAGAACTTCAGCACGGACAGCCCCAGTTCGATCCCCTGTTCGATCTGAGAGGGGCTGTTGACGCCGGGCGTCACGGGGATTCCGTTGTCCACACAGTACTTCACCACCGACGGATTGAAGCCCGGCGAGACGATGAACTTCGCCCCCGCCCCGGCGGCGCTCTTGACCTGATCGATGGTCGTGACCGTCCCCGCCCCCACAAGAAGGCCAGGCAGCTCCGCGGAAAGTTTTTTGATCGACTCCTCCGCGGCGTCGGTCCTGAAAGTCACCTCCGCAACGGGAATGTCCCCCGCAATCAGGGCCTTGCCCAAAGGAACGGCCTGATCGGGAGAGTCCAGTTTGACGACAGGAACAATACCCACATCATAAATCTTTTTCAACACGTCATTCATAGTTCGCGCTCCTATATCAATTAAAAAATTAAAAAAATCAAAACAGGGCAAAAAGAAACACGGTGGCGACGCCGGCGACCCCGATGGCGATGCCGCTGGTCGCTCCCTGGATCTCCCCCAGCTCCAGGGCTCTGGCCGTGCCGATGCCGTGGCTGGACGTTCCGATGGCGATACCGGCCGCCAGAGGCTCTATTTTCAGGGCCTTGACCAGCGAGGGGGCGAAGACCGCCCCTAAAATTCCCGTGAAGATGACGGCGACGACGGTGAGGGAGACGATGCCGCCTCGGTGTTGAGAGAGTTCCATCGCGATGGGGGTCGTCACGGACTTGGGCATCAGGGAGGCCGTCAAAACGGGGCTCAGGCGGAAAAGGCGACAGAGCCAAAGGGTGCTGAACAACGACGTGGCGGCGCCGACACAGCAACCTGCCACCGCCGGCAGCAAATTTTCCCGCAGAAGCGCCCTCCGCCGGTAGATGGAGACGGCCAGAAGCGCGGTGGTCGGGGACAGCATCAAGGTCAGCAGGCGGCCTCCGTTGTCGTAGAAACTCAAAGGCACGCGGAAAATCCTGAGGAACGCCACGACCAGGAGAATCGCGATCAGAAGGGGGTTGGCCGCGGGGGAGCCGATCCGCCGGGAGAGCCAGAGCCCCGCCCGGTAGGCGAAGATGCTGAGGGCCAGCCCGAAAAAAGGGCTTTCCAGAGCGGCGGCAGTTGTCATTTCGAAGATTTTTGCAGCCGCCGCTGCATTCTGGTCACGGCCACCACGGTAAAGGCCGAAGCGGCAAAGGTCAGCAGCGTCGTGAGGCAGCAGACCGCCAGGAGGGCAAAAACATCGCGGCGAAACGTCTCCAGGTGGGCGAGAATTTCCACACCCGACGGAAGAAAGAAAAAGGCCATGTTGCCCAGAAGAACGTCCGTGGTTTCCGCGAGACTCGCCGGATCCACCGCTTTGAGGAGAAGCAGACCCAGCAGGAGCAGCATGGACAGGACGCTGGCGGGCATGGGAAAAGGAAAGAGGCGGGACAGATACCCTCCCGTCAGACAAACGAGGCACAAAAAACCGCCCTGCGTGATGACTTTCATGACCAGCCTCCGCTCGTTTATAAAGCTCTAAACCCAACCTGATAAAGAGTTTATGATGATTTATACCTACTGTCAATCTAAGCCTTGACCTAAGCCTTGATTTAAGCCTTAATTTAAGCCTCGGCCTGAGCCTAAATCCGCAAGGACGGGTGTAACTAAAAAATAATCGTAAAATATCTTTGCTAACGGGCGGATATTTGATAGGACGACTGAAGCTGGCACCCCGTGATTTGGCCGCCGCGATGCCTTTGGTCTATATTCCGAATGTTCTCGTGTTCATTTTGCGCCGCAAACGACAAGATTTGCAGAACGACGTCGGCGAGAAATGTCCCTACCCGGTCTTTGCCGTTCCGGGTATCAAGGAGCGGCAGGGGCCTTTCGGTTGCTCCCCTGCCGTCCACTGCCTGTTAACCTTTCTTCAGCGTCTGGGTGAACCGGGCGATGCGTTCCACGGCGATTTTCAGGTTTTCCAGGGAATTGGCGTAGGAAAGGCGAATGAAACCCTCTCCAAACTCCCCGAAGGAGGCGCCGCCGCCCGCCGCTACGCCGCCCTCCTCCAAAAGGCGCTCAGCAAACTGCACCGACGGCAGCCCGAAGGAGGAGATGTTGGGGAAGGCGTAGAAAGCGCCCTGAGGCATCACGCAGTGAATGCCGTCTATCCCGTTCAACGCATCGATCAGATAATCCCGCCGCTCCTTGAAGGCCGCGACCATTTGATCTACCGGCTCTTGAGGGCCCTGGAGAGCCTCAATGGCCGCCCATTGGGTCATGGACGCGGCGCAGGAGTTGGAGTTGGCCATGAGCATCGTCATGTGTCCGGCCAGCTCCTTGTTCATGACGCCGAACCCCAGCCGCCAGCCCGTCATGGCGAAAGTCTTGGAGAATCCGTCCAAAATGATGGTCTGATCTTTTATCCCCGGCACAGAGGCAATGGAAAGAGGCTGTTTTCCGAAGATGATCCTGTCGTAAATCTCGTCGGAGAGGATGTAAATTCTCGTACCCCGCACCAGACCCGCGATGGACAGGATGTCCTCCCGGGACAGCATTCCCCCCGTGGGGTTGCCGGGGTTGTTGACGATGATCAGCCGCGTTTTTTCGTTGATGTGGTTTTTCAGGTGTTCCAGGTCCACGCGGAAGTCGTTTTTTTCCAGGAGCGGCATGGGCACCGGCGTTGCTCCGGAAAATTTGATCACGGACTCGTAAATGGGAAACCCGGGGTTGGGGTAAAGCACCTCGTCGCCGGGCTGCGCAAGCATCAGCAGGGTGTAAAACATGATGGGTTTGCCCCCTGGCACCACCACCACTTCTTCCATGTCGACGTCCACTTTTTTGTACTCTCGACAGTGTTTGGCGATGGCTTCTCTCAGAGGGACGATTCCCGCCGTGGGGGTGTAACCGGTTTTACCCTCGTTCAGAGCCTTGCAGGCGGCGTCGATGATGTTTTGAGGCGTCTTGAAGTCCGGCTGTCCGATCTCCAGATGGACGACGCTTTTACCTTTGGCCTCCAGGGCGTTTGCCCGGGCCATGATGCTGAAAGCGGACTCCGTGTGCAACAAGCTCATCCTGTCGGCTATGCGATTTTTCATTATATTGATTTCCTCCCTATAAACGCTTACCTTAACTCGACGTGGTCAGAGTTCAATAAACGCAGTTGATTACGCGGCCGGAAAGAAAGCTCTCCAGGTTGGCCGCGGCGATGTCCATCAGGCGGGAGCGGGCCTCGAAGCTCGCCCAGGCAATGTGGGGAGTTACGATGACGTGAGGCGCTCCGATCAAAATATTTCCCTGAGCGGGGGGTTCCTGGGAAATGACGTCCAGCGCCGCGCCCCCCACGCGCCCGTCTTTCAGGGCCGCCAAAAGGTCTGGTTCGTTGATCAGCCCTCCCCGGGCGGTGTTGACGATCAACACGCTGGGCTTCATTTTTGAGATGCTGTCTTTGTTGATCATGCCCTTGTTTTCCGGCGTGAGATAACAATGGAGGCTGATCACGTCGGACTCGGCGTAGAGTTGATCCAGTTCGGCCCACCGGAAGTTTTTGCGTCCGCTCTGATCGCTGTGTACCGGGTCGAAGGCCAGCACCTGCATCCCGAGGGCGGCGGCGATATCGGCGGCCTTCTGCCCGATACGGCCGAATCCTATGAATCCGATAGTCTTTCCGTTCAACTCGTGCAAAGGCTGCAATTGATAGGAGTAATCGGGATGACGCTGCCAGCCCCCTTGGGCCACGTGGCGGCTATGTTCGCCCACGGCCAGAAAATGCTCCAGGATCAGGGCGATGGCCAATTGCGCCACGGAATCCGTCCCGTAGGTGGGGACGTTGCAGACGGGGATACCCCGCGCCTTGGCCGCTGCGATGTCGATGACGTCGTAACCTGTGGCCAATACCCCGATGAAGCGCAAGTTCGGCAAGCTGTTGATGGTGTCGGCGCTCAGAACCGTTTTGTTGGTGAAAAGGCACTCGCACCCCTCCGACCGGGACAAAACATCGCCGGGCGCCGTGCGATCGTAGACCGTCAGATCTCCCAGTTTGGAGATGGGATCCCAGGAGACATCCTTCAAGCTCAGGGTATCCCCGTCCAACACAACGATTTTCATTTTCTCCATCTCATTTCTCCTTTCTTTCACGCTCTTTTACGCTCTTTTAAACCTTTCACGCTACGCTTTTCAAACTATTTTACTATACTACCTCAGTTTTATTCGTACAAATTCGTGCTGAGGTATTTGAGGCCGCTGTCGCAGATGACGATGGCGACGGTCTTGCCTTTCTCGGAGCCCTGGAGCAGTTTTTTTGCCGCGGCGGCGTGGGCTCCGGCGGAGAAGCCGCAAAAAATGCCCTCGACGCTGGACAGGAGACGCGCGCCCTCTATGGCCTCTTCATCGGACACTCCCACGCAGCCGGTGATGAGCGAACGGTCCAGGAAAGGCACCTTCCGGGCGTAGCCTCCTCCCTGGATGCGATGGCCGGGGGCGTCTTTCGCTTTTTCCCCGCCGTAATAAGGGGCGTTCTCGGGCTCCACCAAGTAGCAGTGTACCTTTGGGTTGTGTCGGCGCATGGAGGTGGCGATGCCGCTGAAGCCGCCGCCCGTTCCCACGAAGTCGGCGATAGCGTCGATTTTCCCCTCCGACTGCTCCCACATCTCGTCTCCTGTGGTCTCCTGGGCCAGGGCGTTGTCGGCGTTATGAAACTGCCCCACGCAAAAGGCCCCCAGTTCTTTGGTCAGGCGCTCCGTTTCCTCCATGACCAGGTCCAGATCCGCCGCGCTCACCTCTCCCGGCTTGGATCCCGGCGCCTGATCCACCCGAACCACCTTCGCGCCGAAGGCGTTGCAGATGCGCACTCGCTCGATGGAGTTCCCCTTGGACATGACGGCGATGAAGGGATAACCCAAAACGGAACAGACGAGGGCCAGGCCGTTGCCCGTGTTGCCGCTGGTCTCCTCGATGATGGTCTGGCCGGGCTTCAAAAGGCCTTTACGCTCCGCCTCCCGGATCATTCCCAGGGCGATGCGGTCTTTCTTGCTGCCCGACGGGTTCAGGTTATCCAGTTTCGCCAGTATCCGGCCCTCCAACTTCCAATGTTTCGCAAGACGCTCCAAGTCCACCAGGGGGGTATTGCCGATTGCCTCCAAAACGCTTTTCATCACTGCCATATCGATCTGCCTCCCATATATAGATTTAAAAATGGTTAAAAATGGCCAGGATTAAAAAATCTTGAGTATAAAAATCAGTTAAGATGGAAATACAATAAAATAACCGGCCCCTGCTGTTTCGGGAACCGGTTATCGTCGAGCTTCATTTTTTTCGCCGCCATTTCGTTGTGACAACACATACAGGCGCAACAGACATGCGCGACCAGCTTACAGCGGGCTGTCCGCTTCGCAAAAAGGGCGTCTCCCCTGCCCATGATTCCGAAGACCGCAAGTGTCAGCATTTTACTCCACGCCGGCAAAAAATAATTAACGCCTCTGATTAACGCCTTTTATCGGCCTTGACGACCCATTGCCCTTTTTCAATTCCCAAAATCAAATATTTCCGCGCGACCGTGCGATCCGGCTCGAAGTGGAATATGCCGGTGACTCCGTCAAAATCTTTGATTTTGAGCAATTGATCGCGGATAGCCGTCCTATCGGTGCTATTGGCTCGAGTGATGGCCTCGAAAATCATTCTGATGGCGTCGTAGTTCTGCGCGGCGACAAAGTTAGGTCGCTTCCCGTATCGTTCGGAATAAACTTTGACGAAATCCTGCACGACCGGAATGGGATCGATATCGGTGTACAGCGTGTCCAGCAGAAGGCCTTCTACCGCGTCGCCCCCCAATTCGATCAATTTATTGGAGAACGCCGCGCTGCAGCCCACCAGCGGAACGTCCCACCCCGCCCTGCGAATTTGACGGGCGATAGGGCCGGCCTCGTTGTACATCGCCGCCAGGTAGATGGCCTCAGGTTCGCTCTGACGCAGTTTATTGATGAGGGTGGTGAAGTCTCTTTCTCTTTCTTGAAAATAGGCTTCTCCCACAATTTCGAGACCGAATTTTTCGCAGGCGGGCCCGAACTCTCTCTGTACGGCAAGTCCGAAATCATTGTTGGGGTAGATCAGGGCAACTTTTTTCTTGTGGAGATAGTCCCGAAGAACATGCTCGACGATAAAGGGCGTTCTGCTGTTTTGGAGTCCCGAAATCGTAAACATGTACTCGCCCTGCTTCGTGAACTCCGGGTGGGACGAGGTCGGGGCAAGCTGCACCATTTTCGCCCGCTCGTACACCGGAGCTGCCGCAAAGCAGGCGGTGCTGCTGAAATCTCCCACCTGAGCCACGATGGATTTGTCGGCGGTAAATTTTTGAGCGATGAGAGCCGCTTCCTTAGGGTCGCTTTTACTGTCCATGATGATCAGCTCGACTTTTTTACCCAGTACTCCCCCCTTGGCGTTGATCTCATCCACGGCAAGGGTATTGGCATTTTTCATGTCCTGGCCGTATTCGGCGAAATTTCCGGTCAGGGGGGCGGTAACGCCAATTTTGATCGTTTCCTCCGCCGCCGGGCAAAGAGAGACCGCCAACAACACCCAAATCGCCGACACCGCCAAAGTACGCACAAATTTTTTCACCTTGCAACCCTCCGTATCTTCACACTCAATAAAAAAATTTAAACTTGTAATACGCCCGACGCCTTCGACAGACAATTCTCTATTTCACTGTTTTTTCCGACGGCTGCGTTTCACCTCCCTTGCCAAATACCGTGGCGCGTTCCCAAACACTATATTCCCAAATAGGCGTTTATCACTTTAGGATCGTTCAACAGGTCTTTGGCGTTCCCCGTGTGGGTGATCGTCCCCGTTTCCATCACATAGGCCCTGTCGGCAAGCTGGAGAGCCATGCTGGCGTTCTGCTCGATCAGCAGAATCGTCTTTCCCATGTCCCGAATGGCGAGAATATGTTCGAAGATGTCCTCCACGATCACGGGCGCCAACCCCAAAGAAGGCTCGTCGAACATGATCAGGTCTGGATCCAGCATCAGCCCGCGGCCTATGGCCAGCATCTGCTGTTCCCCTCCGGAGAGAGTGCCTCCGTTCTGGGCGCGTCGTTCTTTGAGCTTGGGAAAGAGCCGGTAAACCAGGTCCATATTCTTTTGGGTCACCGACTTGTCCCTGTGGGACTTGGGGTTGCCGCTGTCGCCGATCAGCAAATTTTCTTCCACGGTCAGCCAAGGAAAAATCAGCCGCCCCTCGGGAATATGGCCGATGCCGGCGGCGACAACCTGCGCCGGAGGAGAGGACGTGATGTCGGTTCCCTTGAACACCACCCTTCCTCCCGCCTTGTCCACCAGGTTGGAAATCCCCATCAGCATACTGGACTTCCCCGCTCCGTTGGAGCCTATGATCGTGACGATTTCTTTCGTGTCCACGCCGAAGGACACATCGTGCAAAACCTCCACGTGGCCGTAACGTATCCTCAGATGTTCCACCTGTAATAGCATATTCGTCCCCTCACGCACTATGGGATCTGCCCAGATATGCTTCGATGACCCGCGGATCTTTTCGGATATGGGAAGGCGGGCCTTCGCAGATCTTGACTCCCTGATTCAGCACCGTGATGTAGTCGCAGACGTTCATGATCAGCTTCATATCGTGTTCGATGACGACAATAGTCCGCCCCGTCTCGTTGATGACCTGAATCAGCTTCATGAGTTCCTTTGTTTCCACAGGATTCATTCCGGCGGCAGGTTCGTCCAGCAGCAGAATATCCGGGTCCAGGGCCAGGGCTCTGGCTATTTCCAGCTTACGCCGGGTCCCGTAGGCCAGGTTCGCGGCACGGGTCTCCGCTTGGTCCCGAAGCCCCACCCATTCCAAAATTTCAAGTCCCTTTTCCGTGGCGAAGGACTCGTCCCGTTTGTATGCGAAAGTGTGAAACAGAGCGTCGAACAATCCCGTTTTCAATTTGGAATGAAAACCTGTCCGAACGTTTTCCAACACAGAAAGGGCGCTGAACAGCTTGATATTCTGAAAGGTGCGGGACATTCCTCTCGCCGCAATTTTTTCCGGAGGCAACCCCGTAATATCGGCGCCCCGGAAAAAAATCTTGCCGGCCGTGAGCTTCTGGAACCCCGTCAAGGCGTTGAAAAGCGTCGTTTTCCCCGCGCCGTTGGGCCCGATAATGCCATGAATCGTCCCCCTCCTGACCGACATGTCCACTTTTTCTACGGCTCTCAGGCCCCCAAAATGCACGGAAACTTCTTTTGTATTTAAAATTTCTGCATTTAAAATTTCTTGGGCGATTTTCGTCTCGGCCGGCATCAGATATCGCCTCCGCCGATGGACATGTCGATGTCTTTCGCCTCACGGTCCAGGCGCGCAATCCACTCGACGAACTTTCCCACGAGTCCCCGGGGCGCGAAGTGCATGGTAAAGAGAATGGCCAATCCAAAAACAATCTGCCGATATTCCGCCAAGAAGCGTATCGTCTCGGGCAAAATCGTCAAGATCAGGGCTCCTACAGGGCCGCCTGCCATAAATCCCTGCCCGCCCACCAGCAATATGGAGATAATGGCAAAACTTTCCTCGTTGGAAAAGCTGTCCGAACTGACAAAATTGGCCATAAAGGCATAGAAGCAGCCCGCGACACCTGCCCAGAACGTAGCGAAGGCGAAGTTGTACATTTTATAGCGCTGCGTGGGTATCCCCATAGCCCGGGCAGCCAGCTCGTCCTCCCGTATGGCCATCCACGCCCTGCCCAGACGGGATTTCAGAACCCGGGAGCAGGTGAACATGCACACACTGCACAAAAAAAGAATGAGATAATAAAGCTCTCGGTTGTCCAGCATCTCGTATCCAAAAACCGAAGGAGAAGGGATGCCGGGCATCCCCATGGGCCCTCGGGTCAACGATACCCAGTTGAGGGCTATCAGGCGTACGATTTCCGAAAAGCCGATAGTGCAGAGAGCCAAAAAGACCCCCTTCAGCCTGGCGGTGGGGACGCTGAGGAAAAAACTGACGAAAGCCGCCATGAGGCCCGACACGGGCAGACATTGCCAAAACCCCCAACCCAGCCGCGTCGATAAAATTGCGGCCGTATATGCGCCGATGCAGTAAAACGCCGCGTGCCCAATGCTGAACTGTCCCGAGTATCCGTTGATCATGTTGAGGCTTGTCGCCAGCATGCTGTAAAGGATTACGTTGATCGCAACCCGCATGATGTAAGGATCTTCCGGGAAGAGAAGAGGAAACGCCAAAAGGGCCGCAACGAGGAGAACAAAGAAAAAGCGGGAATATCGGCGGCAAAAAAGAATTCCGGAGACCATGGGCGAACTCAAATTTTTTCACCCACCTTTCGCCCCATCAGCCCGGACGGGCGGACCAGCAGCACGAAAATCAGCAGGGTAAACGCGATAATGTCGCGCCAGCCAGTGGACGTGACCGCCACCCCCACGTTTTCCAGGATTCCCAGCAAAAGCCCTCCCAGCGCCGCGCCGGGAATGCTGCTGAGTCCCCCGATGACAGCGGCCGCGAACCCTTTCATTCCGACGCCGGCTCCCATTGTGGCGAAAACCGAATTGTAGTAAATCCCCAGCAGCACCCCCGATACTCCCCCAAGGGCGCAGCCCAGGCTGTTGCCGAGAACCATGATGCGGCGCACATCGACCCCCGACAGGGCCGCCGCTTTTTTATCCATGGAGACGGCCTTGAGCTGCATCCCCGTCCGCGTTTTTTTGAGGAAAAACCAGATACATGCCGACAAAATACACAAAAGGAGAATCATGAAGGTCTGCATCGCCATGATACGGACGCCTCCCACGGTCCAGACCTCTGTGAACGCATCGGGGACAAACATCTGGTCCATGCCGAAGATCACCTGCGCCCCGCTGCGCATGGTGGTGCCGAAGCCGATGGTGCAGATCAGCCAGATTTGCCTGGGGCCGTTGGGCCATCGTCTGTAGCATATCAGTTCGATGATAATCCCCAAGAGCCAACAACCGATGAAACCGGAGAGCAGCGCCATGTAAATATTGCCGCCAAACGCGGCAAAAGCATAATAAGCGCCTATGAAAGCGCCCATCATGATCGTATCTCCAAACCCGAAGGTGACAAAACCCAAATTTCCCTGGATCACGGCGTAAGCTATCGCCATCAGCGCGTACATAGAGCCCTGAGCCACGCCGTCGGTCAAAATTTGAAGTACGTAGGTCACCGCACCTCACCCGCTCAGTTTTTCTTCCCAGTCGCTTCGACGCAGCGTTGGATGAACTTCAGCCGCTCCATGGAAGTACGTGGAGAGACCACACAGCCCGGGCCCAGAATCACGCCTTTTTCTCCGCCGTTCCAGGTCTCGTTGACCTGGGCACGAACCTGGTCCTCCGTTCCGTCGGTAAGGGTTTTTATATGGCTCAAGCCCCCGATAAAGGCTTTGTCCGGCGTCATTGTCCTGGCCTCGCGGAAGCTGGGCCCGTCGTCCCGGTCGTGCCAGTTGACCGCCTGCACGGGGTAATCCATCAGATCCTCGAACCAGGTATCCGCGCCGTGGATATGCAGGATATTGAACCAGCTCTTGCCCTTGAGGGAATTTAAAATCGGCAGGTCGTACTTTTTGACGAAATCGGCGTGTTCTTGAGCCGTAATTTTTCGCGTGGACATCTGAGTGGCGAAAAAAACTCCGTCGGCTCCCCCCGCAACAGCGGCGTTGGCGTACTCCAGGGTGGTCTCCATGATGACTTCCAGCCCCCGCTTCACTTTTTCAGGGCAGTTCCGCATGTGTTCGATCAACGTCGCCTCCGACGCCAATTTCGCCGCCGTAGTCATGGGGCTGAATACCGTCTGGACGAAAGGGACCACTTCTTTGCGCATTTTCCGGAACAGCCTCTGAGATTCCAGGATGACGGCATACTCGCTGGCCACCCCGGAGCGGGGGGTGATTTTATCCCAGTCCTGGGGCTTTTGCAGGGGCCAATTGTGGGGAACGGGGGCCTTCTCGAAACCCGGGAAAAGGTCCAAATCGCTTCCCCAATCGATTGTAGAGTGCATTCCGTAAGGCATATACTTGACAAAATCGAGATCCAGTTCCTGCTGGTAGTGCAAACTCAGCTCCGCCAGGCGAACGGGCATTCTGTCCCTGTTGGGGAAATGCATCCACAGGCTGTAGGGCAATCTGTCGACTTCCTTCATGGCCAACGCATTTTCTATTCTCTCACGATGCGTCATCACAATAACATACACTCCTTTGGAAACAAATTTACAAAAAATTCAGCTCTTGGTCGCCATCGCCCGGTCGCGAATGAGGCGGAGGTACGCCTCGGGAGTTTTGGGGTCCACGACGCAGCCCGGCCCCAAAATGACACCTCGATGGTTGTTGTGGCTCCACGCGGCGGCCACCTGCGCTTCGAGGCTTTTTTCCGAACCTTCTTGGACGAGAGTTCTCAGGTGACTCAAACCGCCCAGAAAACACTTCTGCGACAGTTTTCGGGCCTCCTCGAAGGACGGGCCGTCGTCCTGGTCGTGCCAGTTGATGGCCTGTACGGGGTAGTCCAGGCACTCCTTGAACATGACCTTGGACCCATGAAGATGGAGGACGTTGAACCAGGTAGAATCCTTCAGGGCGTTCAGAACCTCGATGTCGTATTTTTTCACGAACCGCTGGTGTTCTTCCAGGGTGAGCTTGTCGTAGCAGGACATTTGAGTGGAGTAGAAAACTCCCTCCGCCCCTCTTTTCATGCTTTCCTTCAAATAACCTATGGTGGCTGCGGTGATGACCTCCAGTCCCTTTTCCAATTTTTCCGGATGTTCTCTCATGTGCAGCAGCAAAGGAGTTTCGCCGCTCATTTTCATGGCGTTGGTGAGAGGGCTGAACGCCGTCTGAATCAAAGGAACGTCCTTGGGGATTTCCAGCATGGCGAGGCGAAGGCCCTCCAGAGCGTGGAGATATTCCCCGTCCGTACCGCTGTAGGGCCTCAATTTTGTCCAATCCTCCGGCGCCTTGACGGCAGGTTCCGCGGCGACGGCGGCGGTGTCGAATTCCGGGAAGAACTTCAGCTTCACGCCCCAGTCGATAGTCGCCAGCATTCCATAGGGAGTGAATTTGATAAAATCGAGATCAAACTTGCGTTGGTACTCCAAAGACAGTTCCGCCAGTTTTCTCGGATGGTGATCCAGATTCGGGAAATGGCGCCAAAGGCTGAAAGGCAAACGGTCCGTTTCTTTCAATTGCAAAGCGGCCTGAATACGTTCTCTTCGGTTCATGAAACAGCCTCCCTGTATTCTTTTCTTGGTTCTGTATGCTTTACTATCTATCTTCTTTACTTTAAATATGGAGGAAACCCTGGGCAACATATTACAAATATATTTTAAAAAAGCAATGGGCTCCATCATGCCGGTATGCTCACGGGACGCCGTAATTTTCCCGGAGATTTCTGTTCTTTTATCAAAAAAAGGCCGTTTTGGCCGAGTTGGGATGGGAATTTCAGAGCCTTTTGGAATTTTAGACAGGAGCTTGGTGCTCAGTACCTTATCCTGTTTTTTATCCGAG
>JAISLU010000074.1 GCA_031277095.1 Synergistaceae bacterium | reverse complement strand
ACCGGAAGGTTGTGCCCCTGCCTATACATCGCGTCAGAAATCCAAGCGAAAACGAGGCCGCCGGCCGAAAAAATCGGTCGAGTGGGATTTTTAGTAAAAAAGTCTGAAAAACTCACGTAAAAACAGGTAAAGTAGGTATTGACAATGTTAAAGATCATTACCGGGCGTCGTTTTACGCACGAGAAATCACCTCTCCATGGTTCGATACGGCCGAACGAACAACGGGATCATTAAAGCCGGTCTCTCACTGATATTCAAGCGATGGACAACGAAGATCACTCCTTCGAGGAATAGCCGGATCGAGGCCCGGATAAATATAGTCGTTTAACTTAAAAAATGTTAAATTTACACGCGCTGAATAGAGCAATTGACTTGTTTTAGCTATTCTAACTTTAGGCTTTTTATCTTGATTCACTATAGATCATCAGATCGAATCGTCGTATGCGCTGACCTCCCGGAGAGACGTCTCTCCAGGTTTCATTTCCTTCAGGACGCTGACGCTCAGGGGAATGGCCAAGAGAAAGGTCGCCAGGTCCGAGGCGGGCTGGCTGAGCTGGATGCCCAGTACCCCCAGAGGCGGCGTCAATATCCAGAGAAACGCAACCAGAAAAAGTCCTTGCCGTGTAAGGGCGAGAATACTTGCCCTCACCGCTTTGCCGATGGTCTGCATCATCATGTTGTTCAAAAGCACCCATCCCATCAAGGGGAAGGTGAAACACTGCAGACGGAGGGTCAACGTTCCGACGCGAATGACCTCCGCGTCGTCGCGGAACAGGGCGACGATCCCAGGGGCAAAAAAATACCCCACCCCTGCAAGCGCCAACAGCACAAAAGACGACGTCCTCACGCAAAACCAGAATCCCTTTTTCACCCGGTCGTAACGCCTTGCCCCGTAGTTGAACCCGCAGACCGGCTGGAACCCTTGGCCAAAACCCACCAGCGCGGAACTCGCGAAAAGAAACACCCGATGTACTATGGAAATTGCCGCGATCACCGCGTCCCCGTAGCCCCCGGCGGCCTGATTCATACAGATGAAGGCCACGCTGGCGAACCCCTGACGAAACAGGGAGGGAAGCCCGCCTCGCAGGATTTCTTTGTAGGCGGAAAAACCGGGGGAAAAATTTCTGGGGTCGATGCTGATGTTCCCCTTGCGGGTGCAGCCCACCAACAGGAGCGCGCAGCTTACGAACTGGCTGATGATGGTCGCCAGGGCCGCGCCCCCCACCCCCATGCCGAAAACGAAGATGAAAAGAGGATCCAGGGCGAGGTTCAGCACCGCCCCGGAGATCATCCCGATCATGCCGTAAAAGGCGCTTCCCTGAAAACGCAGGAGGTTGTTGAGTACCAGGGAGCCCGTCATCCAGGGGGCCCCGATCAAAATATAGAACAGATAGTCGCAGGCGTATGGAAGAATGGTCTCCGTGGCGCCTAAGAATCGGGCGAAGGGCACGAGGCGGGAAAGGCCGAACACCGCCATCAAAGCGCCTGTGATCATCGCGGACAGGAACCCGGTGGCGGCCATGGAAGACGCCCTGCCCCAGTTCTTGGCCCCCATCTGCCGGGAAATGTAGTTGCCGGACCCGTGGCCGAAAAAGAAGCCCACCGCCTGGATAAACGCCATCAGCGAGAAGGAAATCCCCACCGCTCCCGTGGCGCTGGTGCCGATGGACCCCACGAAGTAGGTGTCGGCCATGTTGTACAACGCGGAAATCAACATGATCGAAATGGTGGGAATCGCCAATTCGCACACCAAACGCTCCACCGGCGCGTCGATCATACGGGCGTATTTTTCGTCCCGTTCGCTGTCGCCCGCGCCGCTCGCCAACACAGTGTCTGCCAAAATATCGACTCTCCCCTGGGAAAATTTCACGTAGCGCTCAAGCTCTCGGGTCCGGCGAAGTTCGTCTTGAACGACCGGCGTCGTCCCGCCCGGCGTCGTCCGAGCCTGACCGCAAATTGCAAAACTAGTTTAACACTAATTGAAAGAAGGGAGAGAATGTTATACTTGCATGCAGCAGGGAGACGACCTATTGGAGGTAGATGCGCGTGTATTGGACCACAGCACTACAGGTAGCGGGGGGCGTTGGCCTTTTTCTTTACGGCATCAAATTGATGAGCGAATCGTTGCAGTTCATAGCCGGCGATCGCATGCGTCAATTGATCGGCACTTTGACGCAGACCCCCTTGAGGGGAGTGTTTGTAGGGATTCTGGTCACTATTCTCATCCAAAGCAGCAGCGGCACCACCGTCATGACCGTCAGCTTCGTCAACGCGGGCCTGATGACCTTGAATCAGGCGATCGGCGTCATCATGGGGGCGAACATCGGAACCACCGTCACGGCCCAAATCATCGCGTTTAAAATCAAAGACTTTGCCCTTCCCTTCATCGCCGTGGGCGTCGCCTTGGTGATGTTCAGCAAGTCCAAAAAACAGCGTTACGCCGGCAACGGCGTTGTGGGGTTCGGCCTGCTCTTCATGGGAATGCAAACGATGGAAAGCGCCACGGCGTTTCTGGCCACGCGCCAGGAACTCTTCATCACCTTGAGTCAGCACCCTATACTGGGCGTGCTGGCGGGGACGTTCGTCACCATGATCGTCCAGTCCAGCGCCGCCACTATCGGGCTGACCATGGCCATGGGCTCTCAGGGGCTTCTGAACCTCGACGCGGCCATTCCCATCATTCTGGGGGACAACATCGGCACCACCATTACGGCGGTTTTGGCCACCATCGGGGTCAACCGCTCGGCCAAACAGGCGGCGGCGGCCCACGTACTCTTCAACCTCTTCGGGGTCATCATTTTTATGATTTTCCTGCCTTTTTACAAAGAAGTCGTCCTGTTCTCCGCCTCCGATCTCAACCGTCAGATGGCCAACGCCCACTCGATTTTCAACGTCACCAACACCATCCTTTTCCTGCCTTTCACGGCTCTTTTCGCCAATCTGATACGAAAGCTCATCCCCGGCGACGACACCCGTGAGGCGCGGACCCCCATCTACCTGGACAAGAAGCTCATCGAGGCATCCTCCACGGCGGCCGTGGAGGCCGTCAAAGACGAGCTGATCCACATGGGGGACATCACCTTGAACATGGTGGACCTTGTCCGCAGATGTTACTCGGAAGAGGGGACGGAGCGCATCTTGACGGAGTTCGCCGAGGCCGAAGACGCAATCAACACCATCAACAAAGCCATTTCCTCCTACGCCTCCGAAATATGGCAGAGGGGCCTGTCCGGCGAGGTCTCCACGGTTTTGGGATGTTACGTCAACGCCGCGGGGGACTTGGAAAGGGTGGGGGATCATTTCGAGAATTTGACGGAACTCAGCGAAACCCGCCTGAACGACGGAAAACATTTTTCGGACCAGGCCGCCGACGAATTCTGGAACATGTACGGCACCGTGGAGAAAGCCCTGAACTACGCGCTGGATTCCCTCAAAAACGAGGACCTGCAGAAGGCGGGCTATGTGATCAACGAGCTGGAAATGCAGATCGACGCCCAGGAAAAACAGTACCGCAAAAATCACATCGAGCGATTGAACCGAGGCGAGTGCGACCCCGAAAAGGGAGTGTCCTTCATCGACATCCTCAGCAACTTGGAGCGTATCGGCGATCACAGCCACAATATCGCTTATTTCACCTACGACATCGTCACCCTGTCCCGGGCTGCCCAGCCGAAGCTATGACCGAGGTCAGACGACGAACCCGACGATTCCCGGCGCGGTCGGCTGTCTTTCTCTTGCCGGCGGCTGCCGCCCTTTTCCTGTTGTTTGCCGCCTTTTTCGCCCTTGCGTTTTTCATTCCCCTCCCCTTGAACGCCATCACCGACGGAGACGTTTCCCCCGCTCTTTACGACTCCCAGGGACGACTTTTTCACATGAGGCTCTCCCTCGACTCGGAGTGGTCGTCGCCGGTTCCTCTTGCGGAGATGGGCAAGTGGCTGCCCCTGATCACCGTCCAGGTGGAGGACCGCCGTTTCTACAGCCACATAGGGGTGGATCCTTTGGCCGTCCTGCGTGCCCTGTGGCAGAACGCAGCCGCCGGCCGCGTCGTCTCGGGCGCGTCCACACTGACGAGCCAGGTGATCCGGCTTGCCATTTCCGAACGCGCCCCCGAACCCAAAGACAGGCGGCGGCGCCTGACTCTCAAGGCGCGGGAGTTCATCCAGGCTTTGAAGCTGGAGCGGGTCATGGGAAAGGACGCGATTCTGGAAAACTACCTCAACCGCGCGCCCTTCGGCGGCAACATCCGAGGGGTGCAGGCGGCGGCGTTGATCTACTTCGGCAAGCCCGCGTCGAAACTCTCCCCCGGGGAGTCGTGCCTCCTGGTGGGCATGTTGAAGGGGCCGTCCCTTTACCGGCCGGACAGGCACCCCGAGGCGGCCAGACGGCGCAGGGACTTCATCATCCGTCTCTTGGAGAAAAAGGGGGTCTTCACCGCCGACGAGGCCCGGCTGGCCCTGCTGGAGGACCTTCCCTCCCGTTGGGTGCAGCCCCCCCTGCGCGCCTTCCACTTCGCGGAAATGGTGCTGCACGCAGAACCAGTTTTGCACACAGAGCCGGATCTACACACAGAGCCCGATCTGTACGCGGGGCGCATAGAGACCACCCTGAACCTGGAGGTCCAAACGAAGCTGGAGGCTATTCTGAGCCGGGCCGTGGCGACCCTGCCCGAAACCGTAACCATCGCCGCGGGGGTGGTGGACAACCGGACCGGAGGTTTGGCCGCCTGGGTGGGCAACGCCCGCTTCGGCAAGGGAAACCCGGGGGCGTGGGTGGACTGCGGCCTCGCTCTCCGCTCCCCCGGGTCCGCGCTGAAGCCCTTTGCTTATTTGGCGGCCTTCGACAGTGGCCTTTTGACCCCCGGCTATTTACTGGCGGACTCCCCTCTGGCCTTTTCGGGGCGGGCCCCGCGCAACTTCGACTTGACCTACAGAGGCGCGGTCAGCGCCCGGGTGGCGCTCTCGGATTCTCTCAACGCCCCGGCCGTCCGCGTTTTGCGCATGACGGGACCGGAGAACGTGCTGCAGTTGATGCGCGGTTTCGGGCTGGAGCTGAACGAACCGGCCTCCCACTACGGCGATTCTCTCATTCTCGGGGGCTGTGAAATTTCCGTCCTCCAGGCTCTCTCGGCCTACTCCGCTTTGGCCAACGGAGGCGTTCACCGCCCCATAGCCCTTTTCAAAAAAGACTTGAAAAAAGACCGGGAGAAAAACCCGGAGGAGGGGACCCGGCTTGTCTCCGCGGCGGCGGCCTGGATGGTGGCCGACATCCTGGATGACAAAGGACGGCTCTCGGCCTTTACCCGGGAGACGCTGGGCAGCGATTGGCACGCGGCCTTCAAAACGGGGACGTCTTACGGCCTGCGGGACGCCTGGACGGCCGCCTGGACCCCCGACACCACCGTCGTGGTATGGGTGGGGGACCCCAGCGGCGAAGCCTGGCCCGGGTTGGTGGGAGCCCATGTGGCCGCACCCGTGGCGCTTTCGGCCTTGAGGCTTCTGTCTCCCCGCTCGCGCTGGTACCCCCGGCCCGAGGGTTTGGCGCTGCGGGAAGTTTGCGCCCTCTCCGGCCGCCCCCCCACCGCGGCCTGCCTTTCGACGCGCCTGGACTGGAGCATCGAGGGCGTCACAAGAGACACCCCCTGCGACATTCATGTCATCCGCAGGGGCCAAAGGGTTTTGTCGCTGCCGGCGGAGCTGGTCACTCAGGGCTCGCTTTCTGCCGGGGGCTCTTTCCCCTCGGAGGTCCGAAAACGCCCCGACATCGTCATCTCCTCGCCCATCGCGGAGGCCACGTATTACCTGGCCCCCCTGGCCAAGGAACAAAAGATCCCCCTGCGGGCGGAGGGAGCCCAGGGCAAGGTCTGGTGGTACCTGAACGGGCAGTATATCGGAAACGCCCAGCCCGACGAAACGTTTTTTTACAGTTTTCCCGGCGGCCGCCACCTGGTTTCCGCCTCCGACGGCGAGGGCCGCACCGCCGCCACCCGCATCACCGTGGTTTTGCCGGGCAGGGGCCCCCAGGAAGAATCCCTGTAAACAAACCCCTGTGTTCGAGCCAGATTCATCCGGTTCATTATAGAATGACGTTACGGGAGGGTGAGGAAAATTGAATACGCTGGACTGTTCGAAGCTGGGGGAGAGTATGGAAATGTGGACTTATCTGGGTTTCGAACCCTGGGAACACCGCGGGACGGCAAAAGACTCCACGGTCGGCTTTCTGAAGGGGGTGACCCGAAAGATCACCTTGGTGAAAAGCAGCGTGGTTGGGATCATCGCAAAATATTACGTGTGGGATTACGTCATCTGGTCCCACCAAAACGCCGCCGAGTACCTCACTGGAGAGTGGAAGCCCATGCCCGACGTGATGACCCAGCGATTTTTGCTGGTGGGGTCTCCCTCCCCCAAGCGCAAGATAAAAGGATATTGGCTGGGGTTCAGAGGATTTCTGGAAATCTATTCCTACATCCCCGGCGGAGACTATCACGCCCAAATTAAAGACCTGATCCCGCCGGTGGACCTGGCGTGGAAGGCCGACGAAACCCCAAAAAACGAAGCGCGTTCTTTATAATCAACCTAAATAATCGGCCTAAACAATCAACAATCAACCTAAACAACCAGCCTAAAATGAGGGCATTTTTAAGTTATAATAACTTGAAAATATTTCGGAAGGGGGGGAGTGCTCTTTAAAGACGCGCGCGCTTCAGGGGGGGCGAAAATATCGGAAATTTGCGTATAGGTGAACCCGAGGATACACATAATCTGTCGATGTTCTCGAAAAGAGTACGCGACAAAACTTCAAGGAAGGTGGGCAGCTAAATGTTACTAGGATTGTTTGCAGCGGCTGTTGTGGTTTTTGTAATCGCCTACTATACTTACGGAAAATTCATGGCAGGCATTTATGGACTCAGCGACGACAAGAAGACCCCCGCCGAAGCCATGTTCGATGGCGTGGACTATTGTCCGGCACATCCTGCCGTTCTTTTGGGACACCACTTTTCCTCCATTGCCGGCGCAGGCCCTATCACCGGCCCTATTGCGGCGGCCAACATGTTCGGATGGCTCCCCACGTACCTATGGTGCGTCATTGGATCGGCGTTTCTGGGCGGACCCCATGACATGGGGGCGCTGGTGGCATCCATGAGGCACGAGGGCAAATCCGTGGGAGAGGTGGTCGACCGCTGGATCGGCCGCAGAGGCAAGGTCCTCTTCCTGCTGTTTACGATTCTCACCATCATTCTGGTCGTCGCCGTTTTCCTCCAGCTTTCGGCCAACTCCTTCGCCATAGACCCCGCCGTGGCCTTCTCCGCCACGCTTTATGTCTTGATGGCGGTGGTGTTCGGCATCCTGATTTACCGCCTGAACTTCCCTCTGTGGCTGATGACGGTCATTATGGTTCCCGTCATCATCTACGCCTGTTGGTTCGGGAACGAGCACAAGGAGATCTCCCATTTGTTCTCCTTCTCCGGCAACCCTGCCCTGGAGTTCCACACGGGGGTCACCGACGAGGCGACGTTCCAGACCGCCAAGGCCACCGACGAAGTATTGAAGGACGTGGAGAGCTTCGAGGCGTACACGGCGGCCAAAAAAGCCCTGAACACCCGTAACATGGAAATCTGGCGGTATCTGTTGGTGGGCTATATCATTCTGGCCTCCATTCTGCCGGTGTGGCTGCTGCTCCAGCCCAGGGACTACCTGGCCTCCTATTTCCTCTATTTCGCCGTCATCATCGGAGGTATCGGCATGGTCATGGGTTCCAGCTCCGGCCTCGAAGTCAAACTTCCGGCGTTCAAGAGCTTCATGGCAGGAAACGGCGACTGGCTGTGGCCGATGCTCTTCATCACCGTGGCCTGCGGCGCTCTTTCCGGCTTCCACGCCTTGGTGGGAAGCGGCACCACCTCCAAGCAAATCCGCAAGGAAAAAGATTCCCTTCCTGTGGGTTACGGCGCAATGCTGTTGGAGGGCGTGGTGGCGGTCATCGCCATCGGGACGATCATGGTCTCCGGCTCCATGCTGGGCGACCCCATGAACACCTACGCCACGGGATTCGGCCAGTTCGGCATGATCATCGGCATCGATCCCGTTGTGGGCAAGTCCCTTGGGCTTTTGGCCATCAACAGCTTCCTTCTGACGTCCCTGGACACGGCGACCCGTCTGGGCCGTTACCTGATTCAGGAGCTGTTCGATATGAAGGTCGACCGCTACTCGGCCACGGCCGTCGTTGTCGTGGCGGCGATGGCCCTTCTCCTGATCCCCACCACCGACCCCAGCGGCAAGGCCATTCCGGCCTGGTCGGCATTGTGGCCGATGTTCGGCTCGGCGAACCAGCTCGTAGGCGCTCTCGTTCTTCTGGGCGTCGCCGTGTGGGTCAAACGCGCTCTGAAGAAACGCAACGACTGGCTGATGTACCCCATGTGGTTCATGTTGGTGACCACCTGCGCCGCTCTGGGCTTCATGATCAAAAACACCCTGGTTTCCGCCGCGACCCCCAATTACCTTCTGGGCGGACTGTCCGTGGTTCTGTTGGTCCTGGCGCTTCTGATGGTGCAGCAGGCATTCAGCGCCCTGAGCAAAAAGGACGCCTGAGCTATCTCGTCTGTTTTACGCTCGCGACAGAAGGCCGCTCATTCGAGCGGCTTTTTTTGGCGCAGAAGAGTGCAGGGAAAAAATTGAACTACAGCGCCGAAAGGGCGTTATAATTTCTCTCAGAAAACAAGATATAGTCCTTTAACTTAAAAAATGTTAAATTTACACGCGCTAAATAGAGCAATTGACTTGTTTTTAGCTATTCTAACTTTAGGCTTTTTACCTTAATTCACTATAAAAAGCCAAATTTTAGTGCGTTTCCCTAAGGAGGTTTTACGATGCGGAAGAAACGTTGGGCCTATTGGACGTTTCTGTTTCTTTTCACCTTCGCGCTCATGACCGGCGGCTGCGGCGGCGGCAGCAAGTTCGACGACGGCGGAGTGCCCATTCCCGGTCCTTACGACCCTTATGATCCATACGATCCATATGACCCATATGACCCTTATCCTTTGCCGCCCGAGGAAGTGCCCGTGGAAGAGGAACATTTGGCGGTGACGCCGCTGAGTCTCTTCCTCAAGATTGGGGAAACGGAGTCGATCATGGCCTACAACATCCAGGGCTCTCTGGAGTGGACCGCGCAAAACGAGTCCGTCGCCGTCTACCCCACGGACCGCACGGCGGCCAGAGTGGTGGCTCTCGCGGTGGGAGAAACGGACGTGGTTGTCTCCGACAGCAGCGGCACCTATGCCACCTGTCACGTGGTGGTGGTGCCGGCCGGAACAAATTCCTACTCGCGCTGACAGCGGCACTCAGCTGACAGTACACTCAAAAGAACAGACCCCAGGGGCGTCTCATTTACGATGAAGGCGCCTTTATTTGTTTTTAACCATCGACCCAGCGCCCCTGTTTTCCAATTCCCGGCACTGCCCTATGTGTTTCGATGTTTACGCTTTTCGTGACGTTGCCGATTTCTGGAGAAACGGATAAAATGGCACCTGGTTTTAAAACCAAGCATTGGAGACGTTGGTGATACGTATGCGAAAGATGTGTGAAATGCAAGATGCGTGAATTCAAAATGTGTAAACTGAAGAAGGGCGTGCTGCCGGGGCTTGTTTTGGCCTTGGGGCTCGCCGTCACTTCTGCGGCTGCTGACGAAACCGCGGAGTTCCAGCGGCAGGAGGCCTTGGCGTTGGAGTATCGATGGAAAATCGACCGCACCTCTGACCCGGCCGCAAGGGAGGCGCTCTACCTTCGCCTGATAGAAGAGTGCCCGGAGACCGAGGCCGCGGAAAGGGCCCACTGGACTCTGTCGAACCTTTACCTGGACGATTTCGAGGACCCGAGAGAGGACGATGCCCGGAAAATCCTGGAGCGGTTCGTGAAGCGTTACCCTTCGTCCCGGTGGCTTCTCCACGTGACGGATCGTTTGGCTTGGTTTTGGGGGGATAAACGTCCATGAACGCCGCTGTTCGTGCCCTATCCACCTACCTGCCGGAGAAGGTCCTGGACAACGCGGAGCTGGTTCGGCAGTTCAAGACCTGGACGGAGGACAAAATTTTCTCCAAAACGGGAATCGCCCGGCGCCGCGTGGTGGAGGGAGAACTGGTCTCCGACCTGGCGGCGGGCGCTGGAAAAACCCTCTTTGAAGAACACGGAGTCCGGCCCGAGGAGGTGGATTTTTTGCTGCTCTGCACGGAGTGCCCCGACCACTTCCTGCCCTCCACGGCCTGCATCGTTCAGGACCGTCTGGGCTTGAGGAAAGATTGCGGAGCCCTGGACTACAATTTGGGATGCTCCGGGTATGTGTACGGCCTGGCGCTGGCCAAGGGGTTGATCGCCGGGGGCGTGGCGCGCAAGGTCCTCCTGATTACCGCGGATACCATCACGCGAACCATTCATCCCGGGGACAAAAGTACCCGGGCCATCTTTGGGGACGCCGCGGCGGGCACGTTGCTGGAGGCCTCCGACAGGGAAGGGGTGGGAAATTTCTCGCTGGGCACCGACGGAAGCGGCGCCGCCAAGCTGATGATCCCCGCCGGGGCCTGGGCGCACCCCTCGTCCCCCGAGACCCGCGTCGAAACCACCAACCGCTGGGGCAACGTGCGCACGCCGGAAAATCTCTACATGGACGGGCCGGAGGTCCTGAAGTTCACCCTGGATGTGGCTCCTGCCTGTTTTCACCAGGTATTGAATATCAACGGGGTGAGCCTCTCCCAGGTCAAGCTGGTGGTTTTGCACCAAGCCAGCCGTATGCTGCTCGAAAGGGTGCGGGACGTCCTTCACATTCCCGAAGAAAAATTTGTCATCGACATCGAGAACTACGGAAACACCACCAGCAGCACCATTCCCCTTGCCCTCCGGGATATGGAGCGGGAAGGCCGCCTGAGACGGGGCGACAAGGTGATGATCATGGGCTTCGGCGTAGGGCTCTCCTGGGGAGGCACCCTCTTGCACTGGTAATGCGAGTATTCACGATAATGTGATAAAATCATTTAACACTTCGACGAGGCGAATTGCTTTTAATGCGAGGGGATATGACGCGAGAGGGCGGATTGGAGTCGCGTTGGAGCCGTATTGGAGGGAGGATCGAGTTCGGCGAGTTTTTGAGGTTTCGGAATTTCGGGTTTGCCAGTACCCAATACCAGTACCAAATAACTGAGGGAGGTGCAAGCAATGAAGAAATTGGTTGTGAGGAAATTGTTTGTGAAGAAATCGTTTGCGAAAAAAGCGTTTGTAGTGGCGGCTCTGCTGTTTGCAATGCTTCTTGTCTGCAGTGACGCCGGGTATTCGGCGCCAAAAGAGCTTAAAATGAACGTGACCACCTCGGAATCCAGCGTGTGGATGGTGGGGGCCAAAGAATTCAAACGTTTGGTCGAAGAAAAAACCGAGGGAAGGTACAAGATCGCTATTTTCCCCAACGAGCAGCTTTCGGGCGGAGACTTGGTCAAGGGCGTGGAGATGTTGTTTACCAGCGTGACCGACGTGGACATCCACTCGGCGATCAACATGACGGGTTTCGAGCCGAAGTTGACGGTCGTCACGATGCCTTGGCTTTTCCCCAACGGATACCAGAGCGTGGATGAGATTCTCTTCAACGGAGAAGGGGGAAACCGTATTCGGGAACTGATCGAGAATAAAGGGGCCCACGTCATCGCCTTCGGGGAAAACGGATTTCGTCAGATCACCAACAACGTCCGCCCGATAACCGGACTCGAAGACATGAAACAGCTCAAAATACGGACCCCGCCCATAACCATGTACCTGGACCTTTTTAAACTTTTCGGCGCGGACCCGACGGTAATGAGTTATTCGGAAGTATTCACCGCCCTTCAGCAGGGGACCATAGACGGCCAGGAAAATCCTCTCGACACCATCCGCAGCGCAAAAATCCAGGAGGTTCAGAAATACCTCTCCATTTGGAACTACTCTTACGATCCCATCGCTCTTTCGGTCAGCAAAAAAGTGTGGGCCAGCCTCAGCGACGAGGATAAAAAGATTTTCGACGATGCGGGCAAGATTGCCATGAAGGCCCAAGTAGACGCTTCCCGGGCCCTGGACAAAGAGATTCTCGATTCCTTCAAGAGTGCCATGGAGGTTACGGAGGTGCTGCCCGAGAAAATCGCGGAGTTTCAGAAAGCAGCCTCCCCCATCTACGAAAAGTATAAAGACACCATCGGAGAGGACCTTTTCAACGCGTTCGGATACACCTTCAAATAAAGGCAGCAAAAACGGAGAGAAGCGAGGTTTCCGGAGCGAGGCTTTCAATGAAAGCGAGGCTTTCGGCGCGAACTTCGCTCCTCTCTTTTTTTGCAGAGTGATATAAAATGTAAGAAATGTAGAAAATGTAGGAAATGTAGAAAAAAATGTAGAAAATGTCGAGAATCCCGAGAATCCCGAGAACCGTGATTCCAACGGGTCCAAGCCGAGGTGGCGGAGAAAATGCTGGGGAAAGCCTTTGATTATTTGGAAGAAACGCTGATCGTCATCGGCCTTGTTTTCATGACGGTCATGAATTTCGTCAACGTGGTTAGCCGTTATTGTTTCACCAATTCCTTTTCTTTCACCGAAGAACTTACGATTATGGCCTTCGTATGGGTGAGTATGTTCGGCATTGCGGCCGGATTCAAGCGCATGGCTCACTTGGGCATGAGTTACTTTGTCGAGCTGATGCCCTCGAAAATGCATATCCCCATGATGCTGTTCTCCATGTTCTGTTCCCTGACGATGATTTCCGTCATGATTTACGAGGGCATAGAGATGGTGGACGGTCAAATCATGCTCGAAGCCAAAACCCCGGCGCTGCAGCTGCCTCTGGCGGTGCAAGGTCTCGCCATACCGGTGGGGGGCCTGTTTATCGGCATAAGAATTCTTGTCGCGGGGTGGACGGAGTTCAAAAGGCTCGCTCAAATTCAAAAAACCTCCGAAAAAGGAGGCGCTTCCGGATGCTAGGGATACTCCTGTTCACGTTTTTTTTCGCGTTGGTCTTCCTGAACGTTCCCATCGCCGTTTCCTTGGGGCTTTCCTCTCTGATGGGTCTGTATATGGCCGATTTTTCTTTCTTGATGTTTCCCAGCATCATTTACACGGCCATTGGTAAATTTGCCCTTCTGGCGATCCCCTTTTTCATTTTGGCGGGCATTATCATGGAGTACGCCGGCATCTCTCAGCGGCTCATCCGGTTTGCCTCCGTCTGTGTGGGGCACATGCAGGGCGGGCTTATCTCCGTGGTGGTGATCGTGTCGTGCTTCTTCGCCGCTATTTCGGGCTCGGGGCCGGCCACGGTGGCCGCCTTGGGGAGCATCTTGATTCCCGCCATGAGCGACGCCGGGTATGACAAAGCTATGGGCACGGCTCTAATGAGCGCCTCGGGGGCCATCGGCATCGTCATTCCGCCGAGCATCGCTTTCGTCGTCTACGCCTCCATATCCGACGTGTCGGTGGGGGCTCTTTTCAGCGGCGGCATCATTCCCGGCATTCTCTTGGGTTTGGCCTACATCGCGGCGGCCATGTACTCCGCCCGAAACGACACGAACATCGTCCAGCAGCCGAAAGCCAGCGCCGCCGAAAAATGGCAGGCCTTCAAGGACGCCTCTTGGGGGCTGATGACGCCCGTCATCATCCTCGGCGGCATTTACGGAGGGGTATTCACCCCCACTGAGGCGGCGGGTGTGGCGGTGGTGTACGGGCTGTTCGTGGGAGTCTTTATCTACAGGGAGATCAAGATCAAAAATCTTTGGAGGCTCCTGGTGGAGGCGGCGATTTCGTCCGGCGTCGTGATGTTCATTATCGCGGGCGCCAGCGTGTTCGCATGGCTGTTGAGTACCACACACATCGCGGGGGATATTTCGAGCCTCCTGCTGGGATTCGGAGTCAACAAAACGCTGATGCTCCTGATCATCAACCTCATCTTTTTGATCGCCGGATGCTTCCTCGACGCGAACTCCGCGTTCTATATCCTGATCCCCATCATGATGCCGGTGGTGTCGGCGTTTCATATCGATCCTGTGCATTTCGGCGTGTTCGTCACGGTCAACATGGCCATAGGGCTGATCACTCCGCCTGTGGGGATCAATCTTTACGTGGGGTGCAACATCGGGCAGGTCTCGGTCATGGACGTCTGCAAGAAAATCGGCCCCTTCGTGATCGCGGGAATCGCCGCCCTGCTGCTCATCACTTTCGTCCCGTGGCTCACCCTCTTCCTGCCTCAATATCTGCGCTGATGGGGTCAGGGGACGAGTCCCCTGCGGGGTATGGGGCAGAGCCCCACAGCTTTTACTCGAGTTGTCGGTATTGGATTTAGGAGGTGGACTTGCGATGATGAACGCGTTTGTGAAAAAAGATCGCAAATATGGGGGGTCTTATGAAAAAATCCCGATTCCCGAGCCCTCGGACGGAGAAGTTTTGATCAAAATCAAGAGTACGGCCATCTGCGGGACGGACATTCACATTTACGCATGGAACGCCTGGGCGCAGGCGAACATCAAAAAGGTTCCCCTCATCATGGGGCACGAATTTGTGGGCGAGGTCGTGGAGACGGGGCCCGGCTGCCGCCTGCTGAAGGTGAACGACGTCGTTTCCGGCGAGACCCACATTCCCTGCGGGCAGTGTTATCAGTGCCGCAACGGGACGCCCCACATCTGTTTCAACCTGGAACTCCCGGGGGTTCACCGAAACGGGTCCTTCGCCGAATACATGACGTACCCGGAAGCCTGCCTCGTCAAACTTCCCCCGTCCATCCCCGTGGAGTACGGCGCTCTGATGGAACCTCTGGGCGTTGGCGTCAGCGCGGTGGAGAACGCCCAGGTGTCAGGGGGGAACGTGGTGGTCATCGGCAGCGGCCCCATCGGCCTGGGAATTATCTCCACGGCCCAGGCTATGGGGGCGGGGACCATTACGGCCCTGGATATTTCCGAATATCGGCTGGGCCTCGCCTCGAAATGCGGCGCCTGCTACACCATAAACCCGTCCAAAACCGACCCTGCCGCCTTCATTGGCGAAAAAACAAGAAAAGTGGGGGCCGACGTGATTTTCGACGCCTCCGGAAACCCCGCCGCCATAGCGGGCGCCTTCAAATATCTGCGCAAGGGCGGAAGCGTACACCTTTTGGGCCTTCCTTCCGCGCCCACGTCCATCGACTTGGCGCCGGACGTGATATTCAAGGAGGCCACCATCCACGGCTATCACGGGCGCAAAATGTTTCAAACCTGGACAAGAATGATTGCGCTGCTGGAGTCGAAAAAAATAGACCTCGACCCGATGATCTCCCATCGGATGCCCCTTTCCGAGGCGGAGAGGGCCTTCGAGATGCTGGAAAAAGGCGAGGACGCCAGCAAAATTCTTCTGGTTCCGGGGGACTGAACGCGGTTCGCGAGAGCGGCGCCCGGTGTTTTAAGTGCTTTAAGTGAAGGAGGCAGTCTATGAATCAGGTACGTCAAAAATCCAAAGAGGTGGGGGGCGTGCGCACCATCGTGGGCAGGCTTTTCCCCAAAACGGAGCTGATCGCCGGCATCAAGGCCATATGCCGGGAGCATAACGTCAAAAACGGGGTTATCGTGTCCTGTATCGGCAGTCTCAACTTCGCCCGCTTCGTATGGGCCACGCCGAACCCCTTTGCCAAGCTGGGATTCAAATATGGAGAGCCGGCGGTCATCGCCGGTCCGCTGGAGTTCATCGCGGCTCAGGGGACCATCGGAACCCTCAAGGACAACAGAGAAGAACTCTGCGTCCACATGCACATCGCCGTCACCGACGACAAAGGCGTGACCTTGTCCGGGCATATTCAGGAGGAAGGGAACCCGGTCTGCTGCACCATGGAGATCGTCATCCAGAGCTTCGACGGGGTGGAAATCACCCGTGCCGTCGACGAAGAGTGCGAGGTCGCCATTTTCGACGTAAATTAAAATGAATTAATATAAAAGCAATCCAATAAAGGCCATTCGACGAAAACATTGCGATCACAGTGTTATCACGTTGCTATCAGATTGTTATCAAGGAGGATTGGACATGAGCGGCTTGGTGATCACCATCGGCAGAGAATTCGGCAGCGGCGGCAGGCAGGTGGGCGAGCAGCTTGCAAGGGAACTGGGGATTTCTTTTTACGACAAATCCCTGATTCATCTGGCCGTAGCCAAAAGCGGCTTCGACCCCGCGACGATCGAAAAAGCGGAAGAAGAGGCCACCAGCAAATTCTTGTTCAACCTCGCCATAGGAGGTTATGCCGCGACGGGGGTTTTTTCCCAAGTCAACGTGCCTATCAGCGACCAGATCTTTTTCGCCCAGTCGAAAGCCGTGGAGGAGATCGCCAGCCAAGGCAGCTGCGTCATCATCGGACGGTGCGCCAACTATATTCTGCGCAATCTTCCCCGGCTTGCGAGGGTGTTCGTCTACGGCGAGGCGGAGGACAAACTGCGGCGCATCGTGGAGCAGTACGGCGTCCCCCAGGAAGAGGCCAGGGCGACGATGACAAAGATCGACAAAGGGCGGGCCAACTATTATGAACACTACACAAACGAAAAATGGGGATCTGTCAAATCCTACGATCTCGCCATCAACACCAGTTTTACCGGTATCGACGGGGCGGTAAAGATCATTCGGGCAATGATCGGCTAATGAACGGCGGGTGGTCCCGGCTTCGCGTTCAGGCGTTCAGCCTCTATCAAAAGGGGGTGCGGTGAAATGGACGTAAATTTGGGCATCGACGTGGGCACGACGGGGATCAAAGTCCTTGCTGTGGACGGGTCGGGCAATGTGGTGGGGAATTTTTCTCATCCTCTTTCTCTTCTGACCCCTCATCCCGCCTGGGCGGAACAAGACCCGGAGAGTTGGTGGGAGGGAGTGCTGTCTCTGCTCCAAGCCGTTCCCAGGAACATGAAGGTGAAGCGTATCGGGCTGTCCGGCCAGATGCACACCCTCGTGCCCCTGGACAAAGACGGCAACGTTCTCCGCAACGCCATTCTCTGGTGCGACCAGCGGACGGCTTCCCAGTGCGAGGCCGCGACCCGGGAGCTGGGCGGGGAAGAGCGGGTCATCGCGTTGACCGGAAACCCGGTCTATCCGGGGTTCACCTTGCCTAAAATTTTGTGGCTGCGCAGCCAGGAGCCCCAAATATACGAGAAAATCGCGGTTTGCCTCATCGCGAAGGACTACATCGCTTACAAACTGACCGGCGCCCTGGGCTGCGACCCCTCCGACGCCTCGGGAAGCGCCATGTACGACGTCGTCCGCAGACGATGGAGCGAGCCTTTGCTGGAAGTTTTGAATATCGACAAAAAACTGCTGCCGCCCATACAGGGTTCCTTCGAGGTGCGGGGGCGGCTGCGGGAAGATCTGACCCGAAAGTTTTCCTGGGACGGTGTGGAGGTCGTCGCCGGGGGAGCGGACAACGCGGTCTCGGCCCTGGGAGTCGGGGTCTGCGAAGAGGGCGACTGCATGGTGTCCATCGGCACCTCGGGAACGGTGGTGGGGGCGACGGCACAGACGGCTTCCGACAAAACCGGCAAACTGCACTTTTTCAATCACGTGCTGCCGGGTCTTTCGTATTACATGGGGGTCATGTTGTCGGCGGCGTCATCGTTGAATTGGTTCAAAGAAAAAATGGGACGCCACCTTACCTGGGATGAAATCGAGAAGGGGATCGGGGAAACTCCCATCGGAAGCGACGGGCTGCTGTGGCTGCCGTACCTTCAGGGGGAGAGAACACCGCACCGCAACCCCAACGCCCGAGGAGTTCTTTTCGGACTTTCCACCATGAGCGACGAGATGCGGATTTTCCGCGCGATCATGGAGGGTATCACCTACGGATTGCGGGATTCTTTTGAACTCCTGAGGGAGCGGATGCCGATAAAGCGAGTTTTCCTGGTGGGGGGCGGCGCCAAGAACAGGATCTGGCGTAAAATGTTGGCCACCAACCTGAAAGTCCCCGTCACCGTTCCGGCCGTGGACGAGGGCGGAGCTTACGGCGCGGCCATGCTGGCGGCCCTGGGGGGCGGCGGGGAGGTCGCGGCGGTGAAGGCCTGGGTGAAAGAAGCCTCGGCGACTGACCCAGACGCGGCGGACTACCCCAAATACGACGCCGTCTACGGTCAATTCAAGGCGCTCTACATCGACCTGAAACAGCGTTTCGACGCCGTAGCCGGGCTGAATGGGTAAAAAATAACCGCTGCTCGATTTGCCTCCGTTCTGTTTCCGATCTGTCTCCGCCTGCTTCCGATCTGTGAGAATTGCAATTTAAAATTTATTAATAGTTATCGCCTAAATTTATTAATAGTCTCACCTGAATAGTTAAATTATGAAGAATATAATTTTTCCCGTTCGGCGAGAGGCGGAACGCAATTCGAGAACGCACTTTGAGGATGAAAGGAGAGGGATGTAATGGGGAAGTTAGTTGCGATGCAAAAGTTAGTTGCGGCGATGGTTCTTCTGGGGACATTGGGTGTCGCGAATGAAGCGATGGCCTATAGGCATTGCCCGCCTCACGACAGGAAGGTATACGTAGAATACAGAGGGCGGGGCTATGGGTTCGGAACGTGGCTCACGCTGCCTTTTCCGAGAGGCGGCAGAAGGCACTGGGATCGAGGCTACGAAAGAGGAAGGTGGGGGGGCCCGCGTCATCACAGGCGTGGTCATCCTCGATATTATTACCGCTACTGAAGCGGGGAGTGTTTTTGCTGAGAATTTCAGGGGGGAGCCTCCCCCCTGTTCAGTAAAGGCGCGAAAAAAAGGTTTTCTCTACTCGCCCCGGGGCGGAAGTTTCGGCAGCGCCGCCAGCAGTGCCCGGGTATAGGTGTGGGTCGGGCGCTCCAGAAGCTCTCTCGTGTCCCCGGACTCCACGATCTCCCCTTTGTAGAGCACAGCCCCTCGGGTCGAGGCGTACCGGGCCAGAAGGAGGTCGTGGGTCACCAGGATCATGGACATTCCCGCGGCCACTCGGCGGTTCAAAACCTCCAGCACCTCGCCCCGGGTGGAGACGTCCTGCATGGCCGTGGGCTCGTCGCAGAGCAGAAGCTCCGGGTCGAGAACCAGCGCCCGGGCCACGGCCACCCTCTGCCGCTGGCCGCCGGACAGAGAATAACGCACCCGGGCGCCCCAGAGTTCCTCGGGCAATTTGAGTTCGGCCAGGAGTTCCTTGGCCTTGGCGAGGCCCTTCTCCCGCTCTCCGCCGCGCACCACGTTCCAGGGCTCCGTCACGGCGCCCAGAACGGTCAAGGTGGGCGGCAGGGAGCTGTAGGGATCCTGGGGCACGTAACCGCACCGACGCCGTACCGCCAGTCGCTCCTCGTCGGTCATGGCCCTCAGAGACCGTCCCCAAAGCTCCACGTCCCCGCCCGTAGGGGGAACGAGCCCCAGCAGCGAGCGCAAAAGGGTCGTTTTCCCGCTTCCGGACTCCCCCACGATCGAGAGCGTAGCTCCCTTGAGCATGGCTCCTTCAGGCGCGGCTATTTTCCCCAGGGAAAAAGAAACGGACTTCAAGGCCCAGACTCCCTCTTCCCGTCTTTTAGAGAGGCCCAGGTGTCCGCTCAAGTCAAAGCCTTTCAACTTAAAGTGTACGCTCAGTTCTTTTACGTTTAAAAGCGCGTTCGGCAGAGTCATTCGCCCTCCGTTTCTGTCCGCTCTTCCAAACTGCGGATCGCCTGGATCAGCTTCCGGGTGTAGGGGTGCCGCGGCGCGTCCACCACCGTCCGGGAGGGGCCGATTTCCACCACCGAGCCCTCTTTCATCACGATCAGCACGTCGCAGAGCCCGGCCGCCAGGGGCAGGTCGTGGGTTACCAGCAAAAGCCCCATGCCCCGCTCCCGCACCAGGGCGGCGGTCATATCCAGCACCTCTTTTTGCGTGATGACGTCCAAGGCCGTCGTTGGCTCGTCCGCCAGAAGGAAGTCCGGCCCGCAGGCCAGAGCCGTCGCCAGAGCCGCCCGCTGTTTCTGTCCGCCCGACAGCTCGTGAGGATACCGGTCGAGAACCGAGGATGCCCCCTGAGCCTCCAAACCCACGGTTTTCAGGAGTTCGGCGGCGCATTCGCGGCCCTCCCGCCGGGTCATTTTCATGTGGTGGGTCAGAACTTCGGTGATATGCCGTTCCACGGAAAGATGGGGGGTGAAGGAGTTCATCGCCCCCTGGGGGACCAGAGCGATGCGGCGCCAACGCCAGCGGTTCATGGCCTCCTCTCCCAGGGCCGAGATGTCCTCTCCGTCGCAGAAAATTTGCCCGGACACCTTCGTCCCCGCCGGCAGCAGCCGGGGGATCGCCATGAGGGCGCTGGATTTGCCGCTGCCCGATTCGCCCACCAGCCCGACGATGTCTCCCCGGGCGATAGAAAAGGAGCAATCTCTCACGGCGCGTACTTCTTTATCGTTTTTTCCCCTGCTTCCATACGTAACGGAGAGGCCGCGAAGCTCTATCGCCGATTTTGCGCCCCCTGTCATCGGGAATCCTCCCTCGACGAAGCCCCCGATTGCGAAACTTCGGTTTTTAAAACTTCAATTTTTGAAACTTCAATTTGAGAAACGTCAGTTCGTGGAACTTCAGTTAGTAAGGCTCCCGCTTGTTTGAGGCGCGGGTCGGCGCGCTCCTCGAGTTTGCGGCCGATGTCCATGAAAACCAGGCATATCAGGGAAATGCCCAGCCCCGGCGGCAGAATCGTCCACCAGGCCCCGTTGGTAAAGGCCCCGAAAACGTGGGCCTCGTGAAGCATACGCCCCCAGGAGGGCAGGCGGGGGTCCGACAACCCCAAAAAGGCCAGCCCGGCCTCGGCCAAAATCGCCCCAGGAACCCCCAAAGCCACGTTCGCCAGCAAGAGGGGCAGAGCCTCGGGAACCAAATGCCGGAAGAGAATGTAGTTTCGCTTCGCCCCCAGAGCGCGCAGGCCGTCCACCCAAGGGGCGTCCCTCAGGGAGAGGGTCATGGCGCGCACCGTTCTGGCCGTCCCCATCCATGAAAAAACCGAGAGGATCAGGACCAGGTTCCAAAGCCCCTTGCCCCACATCCCGGCGATCACCATCAAAATCGGCAGGGTCGGAATGGAAAGAAGCACGTCCACCCCGCGCATGATCACGGCGTCGGTCATCCCTCCCGCGTACCCTGAAAGCAACCCCAGAGAAAGCCCCAGAAGCATGGCGATCAAGGTGGAGGCGATCCCTACGATCAAGGAGATGCGTATGCCCCGGAGGAAAAGCGCCGCCACGTCCCGCCCGCGCTGATCCGCTCCAAGCCAGCCCCAGCGTCCGCCCTCGATCCTCATGACCACGTCCCCGCTCCCCAGAAGGGAAAGACGGTACTCTCCCTTCGACGGGAAAAGCAGGGCGGGCATGTTGTCGAAGGGCTTCATCCCCACTGATCTTTTGAAGGGAATGTCCCGGGCGTCCAAGTCCAGAACAACGGGTTCCGACCCGGTCTCAGGCCCGTTCGCCAGCACAAATTCGCCCTTGGGTGTGGTCCAGTGAATAGAGCCTCCTTCAAGGCGTCCCGTCAGAGCGACGCGCAAAGGCGCCGCGTAGTTCCAATCGTAAGAAGCGATATGAGAAGCGGCGCTTACCCGCAGAACCACCGTCGGCGCGATAGACCGGTCCAGCCAGGCGGGCTTGGAGTAGGGGGGCGCTTGAGGGCCGTCTTTCAGTCCGAAGGGCGCGGGGCCGACCAGAGCCAAAAGCGCCAGAAGGGCCAAGCAGACCGCGCTCCGGGTCATCGGGCGCCTTCCCTTCTCACGCGGGGATCCACCATGACGTAGATCAGGTCCGCCAACAGATTGCAGGAGACTGTCAGGAGCGCCAGCAGAAAAAACGCCGCCCCGGCCGAGGGATAGTCGTGGGAATGGGTGGCCTCCAGTAAAAACCGTCCCGCCCCGTTCAGGGAAAAAACGGTCTCCGTGATGACGGCTCCGCTGACCACCCCAGGCAGAGAGAGCAGAAAGAGGGTGAGTACCGGGGGCAGGATGGAGCGGAATCCGTGGTTCCACACCACACGACTGCGGGGCAGGCCGCGGGCTCGAGCCATCAAAACGTAGTCCTCGCCCAGGGCCTTCACCATCATATTGCGAATGTAGAGGGCCCACCCGCCAAAACTCAGGATCACCAGGGAAAAAAGCGGCAAGGCCAGGTGCCACAGGTAGTCCAGCAGGGCCGCCGCCCCCTCCGGAGGGGGAATGGACGTCGTTCCCCGCAGGGGGAAAATGGGCCAGGCGTAGGCGAAACACAGAAGAAGGAGAAGCTGGATGAAAAACGAGGGGAACGAGAAGGAAACGGCGCCGCTCAGGAGGACCAGCCGCTCCACCTTCGAGCCCCGCCTCAGGGCGGCCTTCACCCCCAGCCACAGCCCCAGGGCCGCCGATAAAAGCAGCGCCGGAAGCAGAAGCGCCACGGTGTTGGGCACCCGGTTTTTCAGCTCGTCCCACACGGGCACGCCCGTCATCATCGACAGACCGAACCGGAACGAAAGCATCTCCCGAAGATAGACCACAAACTGCTCCCCCAGCGGCCTGTCCAGGCCCCACTGGGCGGCAAGCCGCTCTTTGGCCTCGGGAGAAAACCGGGGGTCCATGATGCCGGTCATGGGGTCTCCGGGCATGATGCGGAAAAGGAAAAAGTTGAGTACCAGCACCACCACCAGCACCACCAGGGAGCCCGCAACCCTTTTGGCCAGGGCGTTCATCGACTGTCTTTCCTCCTGTTTTCCATCCTAATTTTCCATCCTGTTTTCCATGATATTATCCGTCATATTATCCGTGATATTTTCTCCAAGATTTTTCTCGCTTTCGGAGTGCAGCAGCATGTAGTGCGGGTTGCGGGTCATGTGTACGTACTCCCCCGTCCGGGATTCCCGGAAGGTGAAGGGGCCTGTGCCCACCAGCTCCGTCATGACCGTCCCGTCCAAGGCCAGGTGCGGCCGGTTCGTGGGCTGCCACCCCCGCCAATCCGGTACGTTCTCCAGAATGTGTTTGGGCAAGACCAGCATTCCTCCGATGTTGTGCAGGTGCCAGTAGCTGGTGTTCGCCATGAATATGCGCAGAGTCCGCTCCGCCGCGTTCACGTCTACCGCCTTCACATCTATGGAAGCGATGTCCTTTACGCTGTCGTAAAAACGCGGGACGTTGTTGTCCTTGATGTACTGGAGGGAAAAAGCCACGTCCTCCACAGTCAGGGGACGGCCGTCCTGCCATTTCAGGCCGGGGCGCAGGGTGAAGGTCAGAACCGAGCCCATTTCTCCCTGGGCGATGCTCCAGCTCTCGGCCAACCAGGGAATGTCCTCGAAGGTGTAGGGGTCGGTGGAGAGCAGCGTGTCGTAAACCGTGCCCAACACCGTCCAGTCGTAGGCCGTGGAGGAGACGAGGGGGTTCAGGGTTCGAATCTCCTCGGGAATGTTCCAGTAGATGGGCCGTTCACTTTTTTCACTTTTTTCTTCTTTTGTTTTTGGTGTCATGGAAATGAGGGTCAGCAGATTGTCCGCCGTGGATCGGTCGGTGGTGAAGACGCCCTCCCAATCGTTGCGTACGGCGGAAATCGAGTAGCGGCTGTAAAGAGGAATCACAGGCACGAGGTCCGCAAGGAGCTTTTGGGCTTCCGAGGCCATAATCCGCGCTGTGGCCTCGTCGGGGGCGTAGCGCAGGTTGTGCAGCACCCGATCCAGCTCGGGGTCGGCGATGCCGCTCAGGTTGTACCCGCCTTCCACGTCCATGGACGAGTGATAGAAGGAATGGAGGACGTCGGGGTCTCGGGACATGGTCCAGGCGTTGGTGCAGGCGTCGAAGTCACGGGCGTCCACTCGGGCCAGCATGGTCTGAAAGTCCATGGGCTCCGCCTCCGCCGGGACTCCGATGGAGAGCAGGGCCTCGGCCATCAATTGAGCGATCTCGGTGGTGGTCGCCGCCACGGAGGAAGGCGGGCACAAAATCCTCACCGGGGGCACCGCCCGCCCGTCCGGCGCCACCAGCCACCCCGCCAAGTTCCAGGTCCATCCCTCGTCGGCCAGGCGCTTCCGTGCCCCCGCAACCCCCGATAGAAGTGTTTTAGATGAAGGTGTTTCAGATGAGGGTGTTTCAGATGCAAGAGTTTCTACCGGGGATGTTTCCACTCGATAGTGGTAAGGCGAAACGGGAGGCAAAAAACTCGTCAGGGGTTCGCAGTATCCAGAGAACAGGTCGCGGACCCATTTTCTCCTCTCCACGACCTGAGAGGCGGCCTGACGAAGCGTCTTTTGATCCCACGGGAACTTGCGGACGTTGAAGGTAATGAAAAAACCGTGAAAGGTCGAGGCCAAAGACAGATCCGCCACCCCCGAAACAGCCAGACGCTCCACGTCCGCCGGGCGGTAGAGGTCCGACAGCACGTCCAGCTTTCCCGTGGACATCGCCAAGAGCTGTGCGTCCATGTCCCTCACGATGACGTAATACAGGTCCTTCATCTTCGGCCCTTTAAAGTCAAAAATGTTGAACTTATCGGAGCCGGAGGGCGCGGCCAACACTTCGGACCCCCATAGGAAGAACGCCAGAGCTGCCCACAGGAGCCGCAAAGAACAGCGATAAAAACGTTTCATGACGGTTTTTGACAGTATTATGAGAAAAGGACCATCAGGCAAAGCATTCCTTCAAAACGAACAGAACCGCGAGCCCGGTCATCACCCAGCTCACGTCTTTCGCCTTACCGGTCACGACTTTGAGGATAACGTAGGAGGCGATGCCGAACTCGATCCCTATGGCGATGCTGTAGGCCATAGGCATCATGAAGAAGGCCAGCATGGCGGGCAGCAACTCCGTCCAGTCGTCGAAATTCAGGTCGCGGAGCCCCATCATCATATAAACGCCCACCATGACAAGAGCCGGGGCCGTCGCGTAGACGGGGACGATACCCACCAGAGGGCTGAAGAAAATCGAGACCAGAAACAAAATTCCCACCACCACCGAGGTGAGTCCTGTACGGCCTCCTTGGGCGATGCCGCTGGCGCTTTCCACGTAAGAGGTGACCGTGGACGTTCCCAGCAAGGCCCCCGCCACGGTTCCGACGGCGTCGGTCATGAGCGCCTCTCTCGCCCGGGGCAGCCGCCCCTGCTCGTCCAGGAGCCCGCTGCGGTTACAGACGCCCACCAGCGTCCCCACCGTGTCGAAAAAATCCACGAAAAAGAAGGTGAACGTCGCGATCCAGAAGTTGGGGTTGCCCAACCCGGAAAAATCCAGCTGCAGGAAAATGGGCGCGAGGGACGGCGGCGCGGAAATCACGCTCTCCGGCATCGGCACCTTGCCCAAAAGGATTCCCGCGCCGGTGACGGCTATGATACCGATCAAAAGAGATCCGCTGACTTTGAAGTACTCCAGCGCCCCTATCAGGATCAGGCCGCCCAGGGCCAAAACGATGGCAAAGTTGTTCTTTATGCTGCCCAGTCCCACCAGGGTAGCCGGGTTGTCAACGACGATCCCCGCTCCCTGCAGGCCGATGAAGGCTATGAACAGGCCTATGCCGCTGGCGATCCCTATTTTCAAGGACTTGGGGATGGTGTTGACGATGGTTTCCCGCAGTTTGGTGAGCGTCAGCAGCACGAAGGCAATGCCCTCGATGAAAATCGCGGCCAAGGCCAACTGCCACGTCATGCCCATTTCGGGGTTCAAAACGACGCTGAAAGCGAAAAACGCGTTGAGGCCCATACCGGAGGCCAATGCGATAGGATAATTGGCCCAAAATGCCATCAAAAGTGTGGCAAAAGCGGCGGACACGCAGGTGGCCACCATCAAAGGCCCCACAGGCATCCCCGTTTGAGAGAGAATGTTGGGGTTGACGAAAATGATGTAGGCCATCGTCATAAATGTCGTGACGCCCGCCAGGACCTCCGTCTTCACCGTCGTGTGGTTTTCAGCCAGCTTGAACTGTTTTTCCAGCAAAGACAATATGTTCACCTTCCCTTGTTTTTATCGTGCCAGACGATCGGCCTCCAGCAAATCGCGGCGCTCTGCGTTGCGGATCGCCATCTCGGCCAGAATTTCGCTGTGCTCTTCCCGGCGCTGGGTGTTCTGGCGCTCGATCGCGCGCTGCTTGGCCTTCGCTTTGTAGAGTTCTTGAGATTTCTTGACCATTTCGTTGTGGCGGTCCATCATCTTCAGCGTCGCGTCGGTGTTGCCGCTTTGGGCTTCCTCGACTTTTCGAAGGGCCGCTTCCTCTTTTTCCGCTTCTTTCACTTGTATTACCGCGTGTATTTCCGAGCCGACCGCTTTGCGCAGCCTGTCCGTTTCATTGTAACCGAAATTGTAGCCGAAAAAATCTTCTCCCCTCGACTGGACCACAAAATCGACATTACTTGCTTTCATCACAAAAACCTCCTTGAAAAAAACAGTTTTTTTAAAATAACCCCGTGATTTTTCCGTTTTCGTCCACGTCGATGGAAAGGGCCGCAGGTTTCTTGGGAAGTCCGGGCATGGTCATGATAGCGCCCGTCACCGCCACCAAGAACCCTGCTCCGGCGGACAGACGCACCTCGCGCACCGTGATGCGGAAACCACTGGGACGCCCCAGCCGCAACGGGTCGTCGGAAAGGGAGTACTGGGTCTTCGCCATGCAGATCAAGAGGTCGTCCTTGCCCATCGAATGGATCAATTCCAGATCTTTTTCGGCCTGAGGGGTGTAATCCACGCCCTCCGCGCCGTAAATTTCCCGGGCGATGGCGTCGATTTTCTCTTTGGGACTCATCTCCGGCCTGTAAACGAACTTCAGTTGAGAGGGTTTTTCGCAGGCTTCGACAACTTTTTGCGCCAAAGCCGCGCCTCCTTCGCCGCCTTTCTCCCAAACCTCGGACAAGGCGAAACTCGCCCCCAGCTCCGAACATCTTTTTTCGACGAGGGCCAGCTCGCCCTCGGTGTCGAGGGGAAATCTGTTGATGGCAACCACCACGGGAAGGCCGAATTTTTTGATATTCTCGATGTGTTTTTCCAGGTTGGGCATGCCCGCCAAAAGGGCTTCCGGATCTTCGCCGGTCAGTTCCGTCTTTTTTCTGCCGCCGTGCATTTTGAGAGCGCGCACCGTGGCCACCACCACCACTGCGTCGGGCTTCAACCCGGCCGAACGGCACTTGATGTCCAGGAACTTCTCCGCCCCCAAGTCCGCGCCGAACCCTGCCTCCGTTACCAGGTAATCCGCCAGTTTAAGGCCCAGCCGGGTGGCCTGGACACTGTTGCAGCCGTGGGCGATATTGGCGAAGGGCCCGCCGTGAATGAAAGCGGGAACGCCCCCCAGCGTCTGAACCAAGTTGGGCTTGACGGCATCCTTCAAAAGTGCGGCCATAGCCCCCGATGCGCCGATATCCGCGGCTGTGACGGGTTTTCCGTCGTAAGAGTAAGCCTGAACGTTCTTGGCAAGGCGGGCCTTGAGATCCGCCAAATCCATCGCCAGACAGAGGATGGCCATCACTTCGGACGCGACGGTGATGTCGAAGCCGCTTTCGCGGGGGACGCCCTCCGTTTTCCCTCCCAGCCCGATGACGATTTTGCGCAGCGCGCGCTCGTTCAGGTCCATCACTCTGCGAAAAACGATCCGCCGCGGATCGATATTCAAGTCGTTTCCCTGCTGGATGTGGTTGTCGATCATGGCCGCGCAGAGGTTGTGGGCCGTGGTGATGGCGTGGAGATCCCCCGTGAAGTGCAGATTGATGTCCTCCATAGGAAGGACCTGGGCGTACCCTCCTCCCGCCGCTCCGCCCTTGACCCCAAAGCTGGGGCCCAGCGAAGGCTCTCGAAGAGCCACGCAGGCGTTTTTCCCGATATGGGCCAAACCCTGGACAAGCCCGACGCTGGTGGTCGTCTTGCCCTCTCCCGCCGGAGTAGGAGTGATAGCCGTCACCAAAATGAGTTTCCCATCGGGTTTGTTTGCGAGTCGTTTCAAAACTCTCGGTTGTACTTTGGCTTTGTACTTCCCGTACAGCTCCAAGTCGTCCTCATCGATCCCAAGTTTCGCGGCGATGTCGATAACCGGCTCCATGTGGGCGGCTTGGGCGATAACTATGTCGCTCGGTATTGCCATTCCAGATCACTCCATCCCTGTGACAACCGTCATATTTACGTCAAAGCCTATACATCAGCCTTTGCGTCAAAGCCTTATCAAAGCCGACGCCGACGCCGCTGTCGGTTGTCCCGTTCAACTATACTATCTCGACTATCTCGCCCGCGTCCAGACCACGGTATTGTCTTTCTTGAAAAGGTGGTCGGCGGTGGGGCTCGCAGGTGGGGTCAGGACATTGTCGGTACCGTAAAGAGGCATCGTGTAATGGGAAGCGGCTTTGCCCTCGATAATCTCGTTTACGCGGGACTTCCCTTTGAGGCGCACGCCGACCCACCACATGCCGTCCTTTATAAAAAAGGAGTAACGAACCGGATCGTTGATGATGCGTCCATGATCCATGTACTTGCCTAAGCGCTCCGCGTAGTTTTCGCCCTCCACGGGAATGAGATCGCCGCTCTCGAGCATGAACACCATGGCTCCGGCTTTCATGATGCGAAGGTCGTTGATGATACCTGTCGCTTCCGCGAGAGACTCGCCGCCCTGTTGAGCCAGAAGCATGGACCCCGCTATAAGCCCCATGATCACCATGACGATCAGGACCTCCACCAACGTGAATCCGCGCCGTTTCTTTTGGCGTTCCTCTGTTACAGCCATTACAGCCTTCCCCTTTTCTATCGTAGGATAAAATTCTGTAAGAAATTCTCATCTCCCTAATATTATTAATACTTTTTAATCGCAACATATAGGCTTTTAGAACTATCTTTATCGATTTCCATCGATGAGTTCGTGAGGGCGGCGCCTCGAAATACACAATCGAAATAAACAATCGAAACACACAATCAAACAATCGTTTTCTCAAATTTCCCCCCAAATTTAGGGTTTCGGGTAGTTCCCCGACGTAAGGGCCTCCAGTATCATATCGTCGGAGGAGTCCGTCACCCGGAACTCCAGTTCTTCCAGGTCCGGGACGCCGCCCAACGAGGCCAGAATCTCCCGCATATCGTCTTTTTCCGCTCCGAAACGATCCGTCAGCAATCCAAAAAGGATCGTCGCCTTGGAAAACCACATCAACAGGTCGTGAGAGGACGACCAGGCGTTTTCGAACAGGACGGCGAAGTGGTAGTCCTCGTCCTCGGATTCGTCCACGGGGTCGGGAATGTAGCCCAGCATGTAAAAAGGCACGTTGGGAGCCATACGCACCGCATCCCAAAGCATTTTGTTCAGACCGTCGGAATATCCGTCGGAGGGTCGTTTTCTGTTTTTTTCCCGATCGATGGAGAGCATGAAGGTCGCGATCACCCTGGCGTAAGCCCAGCCCAGCCCCCGTATCGTTTCCTGCATGGTCTCCTCGAGAACGCGGGTCCACTCTTCCCGGTCCAGCAAAATACGATAGTACAAGGTCTTCGCCAGGGCCAGATCCTCGTGGTCGTAGCGCAGAAGCTCCTCCACCATCTCCATGGCGCGGTCATCCCGCTCCATGAAAAAAAGGGTGTAGGCGGCGCGCTGCAGCAACCCCAGGTACACAAGACCCATGTCGTCCTCCAGGATGTCCTCTCCGGAGAGGTTCTCTTCCTGAAAATAAAATTTTGCCTCCTCCAGCGCCTTTTCCAGCAAGAGGAGCCTCTCTTCGTCGTCCTCGACAAAGTCGGATTTGAGCAAAAGCGCCTCAGGATTGTCCGGATCCAGATCGAGCGCCTGCTGAACGAGTTTCCCCACCTCGTCCATATCGTCCGATTCGTAAGCCCTGTCCAGCAGTTCGTAAATATCTTCCGTACTCATTTGTCCCAGCCTCCGCCGTTTCCGCCCCCGGGGGAAACACCGCCCCCTCCGGAGTCCCAGCCTCCGCCCCCGTTTCCCCCGCCGGGGCTGGAGCCGCCTCCCGTGTCCCAGCCGCCACCGCCACCGCCTCCGGCAGCAGGAGAAGCGCCGCCACCCACGTCCCAGTCTCCCCCGCCTACGGTACCGGCCACGCCGGCCGCGCCGCTGGAACCCGCAAAACTTTCTCTTTCGCCCCCCGCCCCATTGTCGTCCCGTCGTCCGGTGAAGGAGGCGAAGGGAATGGCTCCGCGCCAAATATAGCCCCACTCTCTGGCCAAGTCCGCCAGGTCCTGGGTGTCAGATTGCTTCCAACAGAGGTTTTTGCTGCGCAGGGTTTTCACGATGTAGGGATGTTTAGCCAAAAGTGCCTGAGAAGTGGTCTGTCCCGAAGCGGGGACGATACTGTGCCATCGGTTGCCCAGCCATATGCGAAGGCCCGCCACACCGGTCTTCCAGGCCACGGGGGTGTAGGCCAGAGGGTCGTCCAGCACCCCCATGTTGTCGAGGCCGGAAAGAGCTATGGATTGAAAGGCCTTCGTCTGGTACACGCAGCTGCGGGGCGAAGGGATGGCGACCCGCGCCAACTCGGGCACGTCCATGGGCACCACGGCGCCCACGAGAACCTCTGTGGGGACGATATTCTTCTGTCGCCTGACGCGCCCGTACACCCAACGGTTGGGGGCGATCTGCGCCACGGGATATCCGTCGAAAGTAACGTACCAACCCGCCGGAAGTTCCGCCATCCAGCAGATCTCGAAATTCATGGCGTAGGGCTCCTGATAGGCCGAGATGACGGGGGCGGCATACGCGGGTCCCGGCCAGCACATCAGCCCACCGGCGAGAAGCAAAAAAATCTTCGCTGAAGTCCTTTTTGCCGAAGTTCCCCATAGCAATTTAAACATCAAAAATTTAATCATTAAAAATTTAACTATCAAAGTTCTGCCCATTAAAGTTTTACCCATTAAGGTTCCATTCATTAAAATTTCATCCACTAATAGAATTTCATCCACCGGAACTTTATCCATCTTTTGTGATCCTTTCTCCCAACGACTGGACAATCGATCTGCAAACGGTTATAAAGATTATACCTCACAGTCTTCGCCCCACATCGGATATCTTCATTGCAGATATAGATTACAAAAAACGGGCGGCCTGCTATAGTGAACACTCCGTTTTCGCGGGAGAACATGTGTGGAATCGAGGGAGATGCCTTGCGTGGAATCGAGGGGGCGCTCTTGGCGCTGCAGAGCGTTCGAGAGGGAAAGTTTGTAGGCTCGGCGCTGCGTGCGCTGAAAGATGGACCTGAAAGAGCAGGATCAAAAAAAGCAGGATCCGGAAAAGAAGGATCGGGAGAGGAAATGACGATGCCGGAGCTGTCTTTGGCCTCGTCTCTCGCCTATGGGGTGCTGCGCCGCGAGGCTCTTTGGGAAAAGATCTTCGGTTCTTACATCGAAAAAAACCGCTCCGAAAAACAGAAGAAACTTGCCCCCGTGCTTTGGGATTGTCTTTTGTTGGGAACGGCGGGCATTCTGGAGCTTAGACACTTCGCCAAGGGCGCGCTGGTCAACGGGCTGCTGGAAATTCTAAAGGCCAGGGGGCAGGAGAAAGCCGTGCCGATGGCAAACGCCGTCCTCCGCAATATTGCCCGAGACGGCGAGGCGCTCCTCGAAAAATTCCGCCGCAGCCCCAATCTGGAAGACCGCGCTCTTTGGGCGGGGTTCCCCGTGTGGACGCTGGCAGCATGGAAAAAATCCTGGACCAGCGAGGAGTTGTTCGATCTGTTCGAATGGATGCAGATCCCTCCCTGCGCCTCCCTTCGCGCTTCGCCCGGCAAAAGGGACGAAGTGATGGACCTGCTGAGGGGCAAGGGCATGGAGGGCGTTCCCTCCGATCTCTTCTCACAATCGATCCGCCTCTCCTCCACGGTGCTGCCGACCCTCGTACCGGGTTTTCAGGAAGGGCTGGCGACGGTGCAGACGGAAAGTTCCATGCTGGCCGCCTCTTTAGTCTCGGATTTTTGGCGGCAGGGACTGGTTCTGGACATGTGTTCTGGACGGGGCGTCAAAGGAGGGCAAGTCGCCCAGGCTTTGAACTCCGCCCCCATAGAGTGCTGGGAGCTTTCTCCAGGCCGCCACGGCGCCGCCCTGGGGGAAATGGCGCGATTGAAATTGAAGACGGGGGGACGCGTCGGCCTGCGCGTGGGCGACGCCCTGTCTCTGGTACCGCCGGAAAAGCCCTCCGTGGTGTTGCTGGACGCTCCCTGCACCGGCAGCGGTACGTGGAATCGGAAACCCGAATCGAAATGGAAGCTCTCCTGGGCGAAATTGGATAAAACGCGCGCGCTGCAGAGGAGTTTGTTGAAAAGGGCGTTAACTCTCGCCGAGACTGGTGGTATTATAATTTACGTGACGTGCAGTCTTCTTCGTCAGGAAAATGAAAATATAGTTGCGGACGCCTTGTCCGAACATCCGGAAAGCGTCGTTTTGGACGTGCCCTGGAAGGGGCCTCACATACGCCCCGGGCGTCCCTGGGGAACGTATATTTGGCCAATTCTCCCGTGGCTGGACGGTTTTTATGTGGCCGTCATCATGAAAAGAGCGGAGGGTCGATGAGTTGACATGAGGGTAGTGCGCTGGGCTTTGTTGATCGTGATTTTGGTGATTTTCGCCTCGGGCTGCGTGGCGGTTTATACGGTGTTTTTCAGCGCGTCCGACGATGTCACCATGCCTCCGCTGCGCGAGATGTCCGTCATAGAGGCTGTGGCGGAAGCCGAGCGTCTGGGTTTCACCGTGAAGGTAGAACAAGTCGTTTCCTCTCTGCCTCCCGGCCGCGTTTTGGCTCAGTCCCCCGAGGCTGGGCTTAAAGTGCGTAAAGAAAGAACCGTGCTGCTGCAGGTCAGCAAAGGAGGAACGCGCCGGCCTGTCCCCGACGTGCGGGGGCTGATTGTGGCCCAGGCTCAAAACGTCATTCAGGAGCAGGGATTCGGCATCGGAGACGTGATCTACATCAAGGACGACTCCCGGCCGGTGGGGGCCGTCATTGCCCAAAGCCCGGCCGCTCCCGCCAACATTCCCAGCGACAAAAAAATCGACCTTCTGGTCAACCAGTCGGGGGCGGGGGCGGACGGTAAAATCCTGGTGCCCGACGTGGCGCAGATGTCGGAACGTCAAGCACGCGAACTGCTCATCGCCAGCGGTTTGAGGGTTGCGACGGTGGATCCCGTCTACAGCCCCAACGCGGCGGACGGTTACGTCATCGGCACGCGCCCCGCCGCAGGGACCACGGCGCGCGTAGGGGACGGTGTACGTCTCCGGGTCGCCACCGCAAAACGGCCCGCGGGAGTCCCCGAACCGCCGGCGCCTGTGCCGCCCACCCCTGACGCCGGGCCGGGAAGGTCCGCCATCGTCGTTACGGTTCCCGGACACGGGGACATTTTCGTCGGAGAGGGGATCGACCCCAACTCGCCGCCTGTACCCTCTCGTCCGGTGGATACGAACATCAGCGTCTTCGATCAGCGGCCGCGAGTCATTTCCATTCCCAATTCCACCAATAACCCCAATGGCACCCATAATCCTGATGCCGCCAACAATCCCAATGCCGCTCCTTCTTCCGGCCCCGCGACTCCCTCACCTCCACCGGGGACTTCGGCGTCCGCTGCCGTTCAGCCCGCAAACCCGCAGACCAACGCCCAAGTTTCGCCACCCGGGACTCAAGGAAGGACGGGAACATCTCAGCCCCTCAACTTGCAGCCTGTAGGGGGGAAGGTGGCCCGCATCCGTTATCAAGTCCCGCCTTTGGCGCGCCCGCTGCAGCTCAAAATAGAACTGGTGGATCCGGCGGGGACCAAGGTCCTTGTCGAGCGAGCGGCCAAAAGCGGCGAGTACATCTCCCTGGACGCGCCTTACTCCAAAGAGTGCATCGTCACCATTTACCTGGGCGGCGAATTTGTCTGGCAGGACAGGTACATGTAATGACCCGGACGGTGCTTTTCGCCCCATCCGTTCTGGGGGCCGACCCCTTGAACGTCGGCGCGGCGGTGAACTCCCTGGGAGGAAACTTCGACTGGCTTCACGTGGACGTCATGGACGGGCGATTCGTTCCCAACATATCCTTCGGGGCCGCGATGGCGGGGGCGCTGCGCAAAAGATATCCCGAGTCCTTTCTCGACGTGCATTTGATGATAGACCCGGTGGACGCCTTGCTGCCCTCTTTTGTTGCGGCCGGCGCCTCCCAGATTTCGATCCACGCGGAAACGGAGCCTCAACTGCTTCATAGCCGTCTTTCCCGAATTCGCGGCGCGGGGATCGGAGCGGGCGTGGCTATCGCGCCGGTGACCCTTGTGGAACAACTCCGGTTCGTCCTCCCCATGGTGGACACCGTGGTGGTGATGTCCGTAACGCCCGGTTTCGGAGGGCAGAGCTTCATCGAAGAAACCCTGGAAAAAACGAGAGACTTGGTCCGTTTGCGGGAAGTGGAGGGCTATAACTATCGAATACAGATGGACGGCGGCATCAACTTGAAAAACGCGGAGAGGATTGCGGCCGCCGGCTGCGATGTCCTGGTCATGGGAAGCGCCGTTTTCGGCGACCCCAACCCTGCGGAGTATTTGGCGAAGGTGAGAAGCCGGGTGCAGAAGTGTCTGAGTTCTCGATGCTGATAGGAGTGTCGGCAGTGATTCGGTATGGGTATCGGTGGTATGGGATTGGGTGCTATGGGATATTGATAATGCAAATGTTTGCAGTTGAAGCAGCTAAAAAGGAGGCTTTTGTCGATGTCCGCTTCCGATAGAGACGAGGCCCTGAAGGAACTCGGACGTATGGCCAGAGAGAGACGCGAGGAGGCGCGCATTTCTCTCGAAGATATCTTCGAAAGAACGAGGGTGCGAGTAGAGTTTCTTCGGGGCATAGAGGAGGGGAACTATCAGGGATTTCCCGACATCGTCTACGTCAAGGGGTTTGTCCGCACGTATTTGGGCGTGGTCGGAGCCGAGGACCTGAAAGACGAGTTCGTGTCGTGGCTGAACAAGAACGCCGTGATAAAGGTGCAAAATATTCCGCCCACCAACGTTTTGGGAAAAAGCACGCCTCCGACGAAGGGTTTCAAGCCGGTTTCCCACTTCTGGTTGTTTGTGGTCCTGATCTTGGTGCTGGCGGGCTCTGGAAGTTATGTATGGTACTCCTGGGCAAACAGCCCGCCCATTTTGTCCCCCATGATTGGCCGCGTCCCCCCTTTGAACACGTCCTCCGATGCAATCGCGTCCAAAGATCTCTCTTCGATACCCACGGCATCGTCTACGACATCGCGGGACCCGAATTTCATTTCGATACTCCCGGTGTCCGCCGCCGTCACGCCCAAAATCGAGTCGAAACCTCAAAAACCCTACCTCCATCTCAAAGCCAGGATGGACGTGTGGACGAAGGTGACCATCGACGACAAAGTCGTGTTGAGCAAAACGCTGCCCTCCGGCTCCGAGGTGTCTTGGGATCTTCCCTCCAGGGCAAAGGTCACCTATGGCCGCCCGAACGCGGTGGAGGTCGTTCTGAACGGAAAGGCGCTGGGCGTACCCAATCCCAAGGGCTCGAAAACGGCGGAGACTTATTTTTACGAAACGGACGGAACGTCTCGGCGCGTCCAGTAGCGCGGACGAGGCGCGTCGGACATCCAGTGAATATCCAGTGAATATTTATTTTGTCAGTATGGGCTGCGCAAAAAACAGCGTGGACAGCGAACGTCTCATCGGCTTGCTGACCGCCGCGGGGCATACCCTCGTACCCGGCGCGGAGGGCGCACAAGTGGGCGTGATCAACACCTGTGCCTTTATCCAGGACGCCGTCAAGGAAAACGTGGACGCGATTCTCGATCTGGAGCTCTTGAAGGAAAGAGGAAAGCTCGAGAAAATTGTCGTGGCGGGTTGCATCGTCAACCGCTACGAGGCCGAACTGCGCAAGGAGCTGCCCTCGGTGGACCTCTGGGCGAGGGCCGAGGAGTGGGACAAAATCGTGAATTTCCTCGGAGACGGGGCCGCCAACTGCTTTTCGGACACCGCCCATCGTGGGTTGCTGCCGGAAAATCGCCCCTGGTCCCGTTACCTGAAAGTGGGCGAGGGATGCGACACTTTTTGTTCGTATTGCACGATCCCCCTGATTCGCGGCCGGCTGCGCAGCGCCCCTGTCCCCCGCCTGGTGGAGGAAGCCCGGGAGCTATGCGCAACGGGAGCGAGGGAACTCTGTCTCGTGGGGCAGGATCTGACGGCCTACGGCAGGGACCTCTACGGGAAACCCGCTATCGGCGACCTGCTGACGGCCCTGGACGGGGCTCTGCCGCCCGAGACGTGGGTGCGCCTCCTCTACCTGCACCCCGACCGCATCACCCGCGGTTTTTTGGATTTCCTCGCGGAGACGAAAACGGTCCTTCCCTATTTGGACGTGCCGATACAGCACGTCGACGACGAGATTCTTTCGGCCATGAACCGCGCTCCCGCCTCCGAACATATCAACGACATCTTCGCCTACGCCCGGGCAAAAAACCCTTTTTTCACCCTGCGGACGACGATCATGGTGGGATTCCCCGGCGAGACGGAGCAGCAATTCCAGCGTGTTCTCGATTTTTTGGAGGAATCGGAGCTGGATCGAGTGGGCGCCTTTCTCTATTCTCCCGAAGAGGGAACGAAGGCCGCTTTGCTGCCCGACCAGGTCCCGGACCGAGTCAAAGAAGATCGCTACGACCGACTGATGACGTTGCAGTCTCGCATTTCCCGCCGGCGCAACGAGCTTTTTCTGGGGCGGACTTTGCCGGTTCTGGTGGAGGAAATCGACGGAGAAAACGACTTGGCCTGGGGGCGTTCTTATCGAGACGCGCCCGAGGTCGACGGGATGGTCTGCCTGGAGGCCGGAGGTTCCCTCGTCCCCGGTGCGATGGTACACGCGACAATCGCCGACGCCGCGGAACACGACCTCTTCGCCAAGCCTCGGGTCTAATGGGTGGGTTTGGCCGGAAAGCAGGAGAGGATGGAAAAAGAGAGAATAGGAAAAGAGAGGATAGGAAAAGAGAGGATGGGAAAAAGGGTTTTCTTGAAATTTGCCGCCTGGATCGCGACCGTCGGGGGAGCGGGGTATTTCACAAAAATGCCCGGCACCGTGGGTTCCGCCTTGGCGTGCCTGGTCTGCGCTTTTTCTCCCGTTCCCTGGTGGGCCATTCTGACGACGGCTCTTTTGGGAACGGGGTGCGCCGACGTCTACTCCAAGATGAAAAATATCCCCGATCCCAGCGAGGTCGTCATCGACGAGGTGGTGGGCATGTGGCTGTCCCTTGCCGGCCTGCCCAGGACGTTTATCCTGCCGGCGTTTCTGCTCTTCCGCATCATCGACATCACAAAGCCCGTCCCCGTGTCCACGATGGAAAAATTGCCGGGAGGGTGGGGCATCATGGCCGACGACGTGGTGGGGGGCATCATGACCAACTTGATTTTGCAGGCCCTTTATCGGCTGCTGTCATGAACTTTTTCCACTTTTCCCTCATGAATTTTTTTTCGTATGGGTAATGTTTGCGATGGTTTCCACCAGTATACGGTGTTCTTCCGCCAGAATACGCTCGCTCAGACTTTCTTCGGTATCGCCCCCGAGAACGGGAACGGCGGTCTGAGCGAGGATGGGCCCTCCATCCAGGTTCTCGTCCACCCAGTGGACGGTGCAGCCCGAAATTTTCACCCCGCGCTCCAGGGCTTGCCTTTGAGCGTGCAGCCCCCGAAAAGAGGGCAGCAAAGAGGGGTGGATGTTGATGATTCTCCCCGCAAAACGCTCCAGGAACCAGGGGCTCAGTATTTTCATGAACCCCGCCAGAACCACGAGTTCCACGCCGCGCTCCTCCAAAACCGAAGCGATGGTTTCCTCGAAGCGCGGGTCTTTCCTGGGCACGACGACCGCCACGTCCTTCTCCACGCGCTGCAACGCGGGGGCATCGGGCTTGTCCGAGACGACGGCCGAAACCTCCGCCTCCAGCGCCCCCGCCGCGATGGCATCCAAAATCGCCTGAAGATTGCTGCCCCGTCCAGAGACAAGCACTCCCAGCCGCAATCTCGTTTTTCCCTTTTCTTGCTCGCACATCGACCGATACGGTCAATAACTGCAGCTTCCGCCGCAGCCCGCGCATCCTCCTCCGCAAGCTCCGTTTTTCCAGGCGTTGACCACGGGGACGAAGACCTCCATAATATCGGGTATGCTCTCCGCGCCCTTGTCTTCGTTTTGGATGCCCAGAAGCTCCATGACCGTATCCGGGGTCTCTGCCCCGTCCATGATGCCCTGAACGATGTCCCGCAAGGTCGTGCCTTTTTCTTCACAAACCACCGTCGCTGCCGACGCTCTAGCCCAATCCATGAAAATGCCTCCTTAAAAAATATTTAAAAAATTACTTGAAAATCCACTGAAGATTGTTCGAAATTCGAACCTGAAAGAAAACCAAAAACTTAGATTTAGTTTAAGGCAAGATTTCGTATCTTCTCGTCATTTCTATTTTACCTTGTTGCCGCCGGGCTTGTCCAGGATATTCGACGTAGTTTATCCACATTGGAGTTATTGGAGCTGACTCGGATGTAGATTATAGTCGTTTAAATTTTGGGGGACGTACTCGGGGACCATGACCTGCAGCAGAGGGACGACCTGGGCCGGGTCGCCAAGGCTTCGTTTCAGCAGCAACACGATATCCGGCGTGTCGGCGGTCAGGGTGGTCAAGGTCGAGGCGAAGACCTTGGGGTGCGAGGTGGGTTGGACGGTATCGGGGTTGTAGAAAAGCTCTTCGAACAACTTTTCGCCCGGACGTATACCCGTGTAGGTGATGGTGATGTCCTTTCCCGGCTCGTAGCCGTGGAGGCGAATGAGAATTTCCGCCATTTCAGGGATGGAGATGGGCTCCCCCATGTCCAGCACGAAAAGTTCTCCGCCCTGCCCTATGGCTCCGGCCTGAATGACCAGGCTGACGGCCTCGGGGATCAACATGAAGTACCGTTTCATGGCGGGGTCCGTGATGGTCACGGGGCCCCCGCTTGCGATCTGCTCCTCGAACTTGGGAATGACGCTGCCCCGGCTTCCCAGCACATTGCCGAAGCGCACCGCCATGTAGACCGTTCCCGGATACCGCTTCTGGGTCTTTCCCAGAAGCAGCTCCGCCACGCGCTTGGTCGCCCCCATGACGCTGGAGGGATTGACGGCCTTGTCCGTGGAGATCAGGACCATTCTTTCGGCGCCCAGCTCCCCGGCCAGCTCCGCCATGATCAGCGTTCCCAGGCTGTTGACGCGCAGGGCCTCCCGAGGGCTGCCCTCCATCAGGGGGACGTGTTTGTGGGCGGCGGCGTGGAATATTACCTGGGGCCGCCAACGCCGGAAGACCTCTCTCATGGCCTCTTCGTCCGCCACGTCGGCGATGACGGGGTGCAAAAGAGAGTGCCGCTCCAAGGGAAGAGATTTTCTCAGGGACTCCAGCAGGAGGTAAATGGACTGCTCTCCGTGGCCCAGCAGGACGATTTCTTTGGGGGCGTTTTGCAGCACTTGATGGACGATCTCGCTGCCGATGGAGCCGCCCGCTCCGGTGACCAGGATACTGCGCCCATTCAGGTAGGCGGCGATCTTGTGAACGTCGATTTGCACGGGCTCTCGTCCCAACAGGTCCTCCAGACGGATGTGCCGCAGGCGATTGAGGGAGATGTTTCCCCCCGCCAGCTCCCGAAGGCTGGGAAGTACGCGCACGCTCACTCCCAAGGGAGCCAGAGTGTCGTAAAGGGAGCGTATTTTGCGGCTGTTCGCCGACGGAATGGCCACCAGAACGACTTTGATGCGATGCTGGCGTATCAGATAGGGCAGGGCCTTGCTGTCCCCGAGGACGGCCAGGCCGGCGATGTGTTTGCCCTCCTTTTGGGGGTCGTCGTCGACAAAACCGCGCAAGGACAGCTCCCCTCCGTTGCGGCGCAGATCCCGCGCCAGAAGGACGCCCGTCTCCCCCGCTCCGACGATCAACGTTTCGAGCCGGGTTTCGAGGGTGGCGAGGGGCAGATGATAGGCCAACCTCCAGGAGATCCTCAGCCCGCCGCAAAAGATCATGCCGGAGAAGAGCATGATCGCCAGGGAGGTACGGGGCAGGAGGGCGAAATGCCACACGGAACTCAAAACCGAGAATAAAAGGGAACTCAGAATGTAAAGATGGGCAAAACGGACGTAGTCCTCCATGCCGGCCTGGGTCCAGAGGGTGCCGTATTGCCCCTCCAGAAAGAAGATGAAAACCGTCGACAGCGAAAAAACGAGGGCCACACTGATCAGATCCACCAGATTGACACGAGGAATGAAGAGGGTGAGCCGGATCGCGTAGCCCAAATAGGCGGCAAACACCAGAAAAGCAAAATCCAGCAGCGCCACGCAAAATCCGTGGTGTGCCACTTTTTTCCAAACATCGAGTACGCTGTCCAGCGTGTTGCGCATGAGAAACGGATACCTGAAACGCAGTTCTCGCGGGTTCGTCTTTTAGAGAATGAGTTTTTTTCCGCCTTGCTGCTGGCCGCCCAGTCGTTCCAGCTGCCCCAGGACCGCCGCGGGCGCCACGTCGATCTTGGGTTTTTGCTGCTTCGTCATGGCGTCGGACACGCGTTTTTCGTACTCCTGCATGGTCTTTTTGAGGGTCGCCACGTCGCCCTTGATCCAGAGCAAAAGTCCCTTGGCGACGCTTTCCAACGCCTCGTCGGGGGGAAGCTCCTCGATCATCCCCAGTTCTTTCAAAAGCCGATGTTCTTCTCTGACGGAGTCGACAATATCTTGATCGGAAAAAAGGCCTTTTTTGTAAAGAATACGGAACATAATATTGAAGCGGCTTTTTTGGTTTTCACTCTCCAACGCCATGCCCTCTACCCGAGACAAAAGCATGGAGAGCAGTTCGTCGAGACCTATTTGCATAGGCATGATGCCATTCCCCCTTCTCAATACCAACCTTTTCATTCTACCATAGGAGGCTGCCACAGGCGCAGCTGTCAACTGCACCATAGAATTTAAATGGAATTTAAAGGGTATAGTCGTTTAACTTAAAAAATGTTAAATTTACACTCGCTAAATAGAGCAATTGACTTGTTTTTTAGCTATGCTAACTTTAGGCTTTTTATCTTGATTCACTATATATGCGATAATGTCAAGCGCCGATATCTGCAGAGTAAGATCATGCTTAAAGCAGGAAAGGGACATCTTGTCTTATGGAGGGAATCGCCGTGTCGTCCAATCTTGAAGACCGCAGGACGCTGACCGTGGAAAAAATAGCCAGCGACGGCAGCGGCATTGCCCGCACCCGGGAGGGGGTCGTGTTCGTCGAGGGAGCTTTGCCGGGGGAGGTGGTGGAGGCGGAGATCGTCAAGCGGAAGAAGGACTTCGCTCTGGCGCGTCTGGTTCAGCTGATAAAAACCGACGACCGCAGAGTCCCGCCCCCTTGCCCTGTCTTCGAGGCCTGCGGAGGCTGCCAGCTTCAGCACGCGTCCTATGGGCTCCAGCTCGAAATCAAGGCCCAGATGGTGAAGGACGCCTTGGGGCGCATCGGAGGGTTCGACCACCTTCCCGACCTGGAGTGCGTGCCCAGCCCGCGAGAATGGGGATACCGCAACAAGGCTTCCTTCCCCGTCCGCAAGATCAAGGGCAAGCCCAGGGCGGGCTTTTACGAGGCGAACAGCCACCGTCTGGTGTGTTTTGAGACGTGCCCTGTGAACGCCGCGCCCCTGAATCGGCTTTTCGCCGTGATCCAGAGGGAGCTGCCGGGGCTGGAGCTGGACGTCTACGACGAACGGGAACACAAAGGAGCCCTGCGCCACGTGATTTTGAGGGCGGGGCTTCACACCGGGGAGACCCTGGCGTCCTTGGTGGTCAACGGGCGATTGAACGCCCGGAAGGTGAAGAGCATCCTCGGGTTGTACCGGCTCTTGAGAGACGCGGTGGGGGCCACCACTCTGACCCTGAACCACAACTCGCGGCCCGGCAACGTCATTCTCGGAGACCGGACCGAGCCTCTCAGGGGGGACGGCCTCATCGCCGAGGGTCTCGACGACTGGACAATCCACTGCGACACGTCGTCGTTTTTTCAGATCAACACCGACCAGGCAGCCCAGCTTTACCGCTACGCCGGCGGTCTGGCCCAGGGCGAAAACGTCCTGGAGCTTTACAGCGGCGTGGGGTCCCTGACCTGTTACCTGGCGCGGGCGGGTTTTGTGACCGCGGTGGAGGAGTGGAGCGGGGCCGTGGACTTGATGGAGCGGAACATGAGGGACAACGGCATTGCCAACGTTCGAGGGCTGAGGGGCAGAGCGGAGGACGTCATGGCGGCCCTGCCCGGCGGGTACGACCTGGTCGTGGTAGACCCGCCCCGAAGCGGCTGCCAGCGTACCGTGCTGAACAAAATTCTGGAGTTCGCCCCCAAGGGTGTCCTTTACGTTTCCTGCAACCCCGCGACCCTGGCCCGGGACGCGAAAATCTTGAGGGAGGGCGGGTATCGCCTGCAATCGCTCCGGGCCTTCGACATGTTTCCCCAAACCGTCCACGTGGAAACGGTGGCCTTCATGGAACGGCAATAGTCAGCCAATTTTTGAATTGTAACCCGGAACGGAGGATTTACGATTACCCTCGATCAATTTAAAAAAGTCATTTGAGCTTGAATGCTTTATGAGCTTGAATGTTTTAAAAGAAGCTCTCCAATTTCGCGCGGATGGCGTCGTATTCCAGGTTGTCCAGCTGCTCCCGCAGCCAGGGGACGAGATCGGCTTCGTCCGAGTACTCGTACTGTTCCAGTTCCGACAGAATGGACTCCATTGCCGTGAGGTTGTACTGCTTGCTGGCCCTCAGCATTTTCTCCAATAACCCGCTGTCCGGAGAGGCCACGAAAGATTTCTCCAGGGGCTTTTCCTGCATGTTGTCCTTCAGCAGCGCGCCGAGGTCCGACAAAAGCCGGTAGGCGTCCTCGATAAGTTCGTCGTTGCTGGCGTTCACCGTCTCGAAGTCTCCCCCTTTCGCCGCGAACTCCAGCGCCTCCGCCCGCTTGGCCAGCTCGTTGGCGTGGATGCCGTAGCTGCTGCCTTTCAAGCCGTGGACCTGTATGGCGTATTGGGCCAGAGTTGCCGCCGAAACGTTGCGCAGGTTTTCCAGCAGATCCGGCGTGTGCTTCAGGTAAGAACGGAGAATCTGCAGGTAAGACTCCTCCCTGCCGTAATGCTCCGCCCCGGCCTCCAGGTCGATCCCCTCTACCTCCATTCCCCGCAGTTTCTCCAGAACAGGCCCGTTTTTGGGGACGATATAATTTCTTTTTTCCTGTTCCACGCTCCTCAAGGTTTCTTCCCGCTGCTTGCCCCGCACCCAGCGATTCAGAATCGTGTCCAGCCGCATGATGTCGATGGGCTTGGAGATATAGCCGTTGAAGCCGTTGGCTAGAAACATTTCTTCGTTCCCCGCCAGGGCGTTTGCCGTCAAGGCCACAATCGGCACGGTTTTCGCGTACTCCGTTCCGATTTCGCTGCGAATGATGCGGGTGGCCTCTATGCCGTCCATCTCCGGCATCATGTGGTCCATAAAAATAACGTCGTATTTCACCACCTCCGAGCGGACTTTCTCTATGGCCTCCCGCCCGCTCAGGGTGCAGTCTATGGTCAAGCCGTAAGGCAGCATCAACCCCCGGGATACGTCCAAATTGGTCGCCACGTCGTCCACCACCAAAACCCTTCCATAGGGCATATACGCCCGCACCAGGTTCCGGCTCCGGGTGTGGCGGACCTTCGAGAAACGCCGGGATTGGAGATTTTTGGCCACGTTTTTCCCAATGGGCCGCGCATCGGTGATTTTTTGGGGAATGGTCACGGTGAAAACGCTGCCCTTGCCGTACACGCTGTCCACGGAAATCGTACCGCCCATCATGTCCAGAAGTTTTTTCGTAATGGACAGCCCGAGCCCCGTGCCTTCGATTTCGCGGTTCGCCTTTGCGTCCAACTGATTGTACTTGGAGAACAACTTTTCAAAGTCCTTCTTTTGGATACCGACCCCCGTGTCCCGCACCACAAAGGTCAGCAAGGCGTCGCCGTTTCGCTCCTCCCAGGATACTTGAAGGGAGACGTTTCCGGCCTTCGTGTACTTGAAGGCGTTGGACAGAAGGTTGTTCAAAATCTGCTTCATCCGCAGCTCGTCGCCGTACAGCCCGGTGGGCAGGGTTTCGTCCAGGTCCAGGTCGAAGGTGATGGACTTGGAGCCGATGCGCACGATGTTCAACTGCACGGCGTCGTTGATGAGGCTGGGGGTTCCGTATTCCACCCGAACAAGTTCCAGGCTGCCCGCCTCGATTTTGGAAATATCCAGCATGTCGTTGATGACGGCCAGCAGGCTCGAACCCGCGCTGTAGATTTTTTCCAGGTCGTTGTGGGTTTCCGTCGGCAGCGATTTTTGGAGCTGTATCTCGGAGAGGCCGATGATGGCGTTGAGGGGCGTGCGGATCTCGTGACTCATGGTGGCCATGAACTCGCTTTTCGCTCTCGACGCGGACTCGGCCTTTTTCTTTTCTTCCTCGTACACGTGGGTCTGGAATTTGATCGTCATGCCGAGGGCGAGGCTGGAAATGAATATGGCCTGGGCGTTGTCCATGATCTTCAGGGGCAGAGTGGACAAGGGCAGGGGGATCGCCTCGGGGAATTGGTAATTGAGGTACAAACAGAGGGCGACGATGACGATCTCCACCGAAACCATGATCATGCACTCGATTTTTTCGAACACGAAGAACATGACGACGATGGCCATCACGGAATAGGCCGGCATTCCGCTCTCGATGCCGCCCGAAAACCAAAAGATCGCCGGAAAAAACAAAAACCCTCCGCAGGCCGCCGTCATCAGCGCGCCCAGTCTCTGCATACCGTATTTGTTGCAAAAATGGAACATGCCGACAATCATGATCTCCATCGCCGACAAAACGAGAAGCATGGGAACGTCCGGAGTGAGGAAATAGGTGATGACGCTGGCCAGTACCGTCGCGAGGAAAACGCAGCCTATGAGCAGATTGAACACTCTGACGGAAAAGGGAATCTCCCTCGACAGAATATACTTGTAAAATACGCCGTACAGTCTGTTGATCATGGAACGTCCCTCGTTTGCCCCCGGGCCTCCCCGCTCAGGCCGCGAAAAAGATCGTACAGATCCGGTATGGCCTTTTTCAAAGAGACAGGGCGCGCGTCCTCTTTTCTGAAAAAATAATGACGGGTCTCCCCGGTGGTCCGAAGCTCGCCGGTGACCGCGTCCGTCACGCGGTAATCCAGGGTCATCTGGGAGTGGCTGCAGGCGGCGAGGCCGACGAGAATGTGTACCGTATCCCCGAACCGCACCGGCGACTTGTACCGGCAAGACAGCTCCAGCACGGCGAAGGTGATACCCAGAGACTCCACGCGCTCGTAGGGAAACCCGATCTGCGCCAGGAAATCCACGCGCGCTTCCTCGAACCAGTGGATGTAATGAGCGTGATGGATCACGCCCATCTGATCGGTTTCGTAAAATTGGGCTTTGCGGGCATAAGGGACAATCTTCATTGCTTTTCTCCTCGGCTTTTTTTGGCTTTTCTTTTTGGCTTTTCTCTTTCACCGGACCTCGCCAAAATTCGATCGAGATCGCTCCGATTTCAGAAAGCAGTATACCGTATACTTATTTTACCGACTCGATATTCGAGAACCGCGATAAAATTATCGCAAACGTTTTGTTGTTATAATAATTTCTGCGTTTTTACAAAATCGCTAGAGAAAATAAAGAAAAAAAGCGAAAAAAACGATTCGAGAAAGGAGACGGGAGAGTGGCAAATGGGGTCCCCCGCGTCGACAACATAAAAAGTCAGATGGCCCGAGCGAAGGAATTCACGGAGATAAGGGACCTTCTGGTGGAATTGCTGCGCCTTCCGGCGTCTCGCCTTCTGCCCATTTTCGGGATCACCCAGTGGAACCCCACCGAAGTTCACGGTCTCAAGGACCATATTTTCTTTGACCTGGGTGTGGAGCTGGCTCGGGGCGGCTGGCGCTGGGACGTGCCGGCCTTCGGGGAGGGGCGCCGGGACACTTTGCTGATGGAAATGGCCCGCCACGGGCTTCCCAAGTCTGTCGCCCGGCTGCTGGAACTGGGCGCGGAGGCGGACTACAACAATCAAGGGTACGGCGCGTCCACTCCTCTCATGTGTACCCGTGACCCGGAGATCATGAAAAAGCTCCTGTACTACGGGGCGAATCCTCTCGCGTCCAACGCCCTCGGCCAAACCGACTTCACCTACAAGCTCCTCAAAGGGTGGACGAACGGGGCCCGTTTTTATCTCTACAACACCGAGAAAATCCCCTTTCAGTCTCTTTTGGCCAACTTCAAGGACTGCGTGCTGAGTCATTTCAGCGTTCCTTACGAACCTATGTATCCCTTATGCCTGGTTCCCGTCATCCCCAAGAACGGGCCTTACCAGAACATCATCGACAAAGCCCTGATCGACCACATGCTGCAGGGGCACTACCTTCCTTTTTCCTCCAAGGCGCTGCGCTATTCTCTGGGCGAAAACTTGACGGTATGGCAGCACGTCAAACTCCGCATAAGAGAGAGCAAAACAGTCGTCCCGGCGCTGGCCGTGGGCTACATGGCCTGCATGGTAAAGCTGGAAGAGGCCCGGACACCCGACGACTTCTCGCTGCTGGAGTCCTATATCGAAAAACCGATACCCCGGGAGATCGTTCAGCGCGAAAGTTTGTCGAAGTCCATTTTCGTGTATCTGCTTTTCGCCCTTTCCTCTTTGCCGTCCATCCAGATTTTGCGCTGGCTGGCCTTGATAAGCAAATTTTTGCGGAAAGCCGGAGAGTGGATGAATCTTTTGGGTGACGAGCCCTTCAAGGTGGTGAACTCCCTGGCCGCAGACAGCCGCGGCAGCCACATGCTCCAGGAGCTTGTGACGCTCCAGGCGCTTCTTGCCATGAGGGTGAACGTGACGGACAGCTTTGGCGAATTTCACATCCCCGAAGAGTTCACGACTCTTTTTGCCATGAACGACAGCATGGATCGATAAAGCCGGATCGAAAAAACGCCGGAAAACGGTTTTAATGTCTTTCTCAATATAGGGGGTATTGTGTTTGTCGCATCTTTTGTGGGGTAACGCGGACTGTGTGGAGCTGGCGCACAGGTTCGGGACGCCCCTTTACGTTATGGACGAGTCTTTGATTCGGGCGCGCTGCTGGGAGATACGCTCCGCTTTTCTGGAGAAATGGCCCCGGACGGCGGCGTGTTACGCCAGCAAGGCGTTTTTGACGAAGACCATGGCCCGCATAATCTGCCAGGAGGGGCTGGGGCTGGACGTCGTCTCCTCCGGCGAGCTGCACACGGCGCTCTCGGCCGGCTTCCCCCCCTCCCGCATAGAACTTCACGGCAACGCCAAGTCGGAGGAAGAGCTTCGTAGGGCGATTTCCGCCGGTGTGGGGCGCATCGTTGCGGACAGCGTCATGGAGCTGGAAATTTTGGCCGCTCTGGCCGCCCAAGAGGGCCGGCGCGTCCCTATCTCCATCCGGGTCGCCCCCGGCGTGACCCCCCGCACCCACGCCCACATCGTCACGGGCCACAGGGGCAGCAAGTTCGGCCTGCCCATCGAGGACGAGTTTCTGACGCCCGCCGTCAAGTTTGCCCTGGCCTCTCCCTATCTCGATCTCAAGGGGTTTCACTTTCACATCGGCTCGCAGATTTTCGAGAATTCTTTCCACGTGGAGACGGTGAGACGAGCCGCCGCGCTGCTGGAAAATTTGAAGACGCGCCTGGGGTTCGAGGCGGAGGAACTGAATCTGGGCGGGGGCTTCGGGGTTGGAAAACTCCCCGACGTTCCCGCCCCCGGAGAGTTCGAGGAACCGCGGGAACCCCACGTTCCCCTTGGCCTTTTTACCGACGCGATGATGGAGAGTCTGACGGAGGAGTGCGCGAGGCGTCATTTGACCCGCCCCTCCGTTGTCATCGAGCCCGGGCGATGGGTCGTCGCGGAGGCCGGGATCACCCTTTACTCCGTGGAGACGGTCAAGCGCCTGCCCGGCGTCATTTACGCGGGCGTGGACGGAGGTATGCCCGACAACCCGCGCCCGGCCCTCTATCAGGCGGTGTACGAGGGTGTCCTGGCAAACAAAATCGACGCGCTCCCCGCCGAAAAAGTGACCATCGCCGGCAAGTGCTGCGAAACGGGAGACATTCTGATCGAATCCATCGCCCTGCCGCCCGTGGAGCGGGGGGACATCGTGGCGGTATTCAACACCGGGGCCTATAATTTTTCCATGGCGAGCAATTACAACCGCCTTCCCCGCCCTGCCGTGGTTCTCGTGAAAGACGGCATCCCGGACGTGATCGTCGCCCGCCAAACCTACGACGACCTGCTGCGCGGCGACACCATCCCCGCCCGCATGACGCGAACGTAAACCTGGGACGTGCCCCGTTGGGCGACTTATCCGCCACAGAGAGGAGTGAACACGTATGACGACAGCGACCGCAGAACGGCAAGACATACGAAAGGATATACGCAGCGATATTCAGATCGCTATCGATGGGCTCTCCGACTCGGCCCTGGAGAAACTTGCCAGCTACGTCGATTACTTACGCTACGAAGAGCGGATGGAAGATCTGGAAGATGAAGAGGATATGGCGTATATCGAAGCTCACAAGGACGAACCGACAGTCCCGTTGAGCGAAGTCATTAAAGATTACGAGGATAAGTATGGCCCACTCGATTGAATTTAAGCTCTCGGTCCGAAAACAGATTGCGAGCCTGCCTCAAGTTCAAGCGGGTCGTATCATCCAATCCGCTCTTGCCCTCGCCGACAACCCCCGTCCCGTCGGCTGCAAGAAGTTGAAGGGCAGCGACTCGTGGCGTATCCGTGTCGGCGACTATCGGGTAGTCTACGAGATTTATGACGATGTTCTCGTCGTGCTTGTGGTGCGCGTCGCCCACAGGCGGGAAGTGTACAAGAGTTGACGGCATATTTATAGTGCGCCTTGCCCGATATTAAGAAAAAAATAAGAATTTTGGATAGTTTTTATTAAGTTTTGGAGAGTACCCTCTCCTTGGAAACAGCAAAATATATTCTCTCGAATCGAGGGGGATGCCACAATGAATACCCTGGTACAGAAGTACGTTTATCCCGCTGTTTTCACACCAGCCTACCGGCGTTTGGCCCAGGCAGCGGACGGCATTCCCATCGAAGCGCGGTAGCGTTTGACCGATGACGCAGGAATCGCACCCCTTCGAATCGAACCATTTCGACCGGGATGGAAATGCGGTCATGGTGGATGTGTCCGAGAAGGAAGTCACCGGCCGCGCCGCCGTCGCGGAGGGATTTATCCGTGTGAGCGGCGCCGTGATGGACGCCATTTTGCGCCGCACCGTTTCCAAGGGTGACGTGTTGGGCGTTGCCCGGGTCGCGGGTATCATGGCGGCGAAAAACACAGGGAGCATGATCCCCTTGTGCCATCCCCTGCAGTTGACAAACTGCGCCCTGGATTTCGAGCCCGACCCGAACTCGGGAACCGTCCGCGCCCACTGCACCGTGGGGGTGAACGGCCGGACCGGCGTGGAAATGGAGGCCTTGATGGGCGTGAGCGTCGCGCTGCTGACTATTTACGACATGTGCAAGGCGATCGACAGAAGCATGGAGATAACGGGAATACGTCTTTTGGAAAAAAGCGGCGGCAAAAGCGGCCACTATACGGCGGAACACCGGGAAAAAGCGCCGGAAAGAGTTTAGTGTATTCAGTGTATTCCCATCGCGCGAAATATTCATTTACGTGAAATATTCATGTGAGACAGTCATGCGAGATCGATTTGGACGAGAGATCGGCTACGCCCGCATTTCCATCACCGACCGCTGCAACCTTCGGTGTGTCTATTGCATGCCGGAGTCCGGCGTAAAATCTTTGCGCCACGCGGACATTCTGTCTTACGAGAATATCCTGCGAATCTGCCGGGTCTTTGCGGCGCTGGGAATCCGCAAACTTCGGGTCACCGGCGGCGAACCTCTTGTCCGCAAGGGCGCGGTGGGGCTGATCGCCAGCCTGAAGAAGCTGGAGGGAGTCTCCGTGACTCTGACCACCAACGGGCTTCTGCTGCCGGAAAAAGCCCGAGAACTCCGGGACGCGGGGTTGGATGGAGTCAATATCAGTCTGGATACCCGGGACCCGTCCGCCTATTTCCGTCTGACCCGGGGAGGCGACGTTCGCCGGGTTTTGGCGGGTATCGACGCAGCAGTGGAAACGGGGATTCCCCAGGTGAAGGTGAACTGCGTTCCGCTGGGCGAAGACAGCCGGGAGGACGTTTTGCAGGTCGCCGCTCTGGCACGGGACCGCGCGGTTCATGTGCGCTTCATCGAAATGATGCCCATCGGTCCGGGGACCGCTTTTGTGGGCGTAGACAACAGGCGGCTGCGGCAATGGCTGGAACGGGAGTACGGAGACTGGACACCGCTGGAAGAGAGTTTGAAAAAGGAGAGCCTGAACATTGGGTACGGTCCGGCCCGATACGGTTCTTTGACGGGGTTTCAGGGGAAAATCGGTTTTATCAGCCCCATCAGCGACTGCTTTTGCGAAAAATGCAACCGCATCCGGCTGACCTCGACGGGGCTTCTCCGCACTTGCCTCAACCGATCCGACGGCGTCAGCCTCCTGCCCGCCCTGTCGGACCTGAACGACAGCCGACTGTTTGCGGATATCCGCGGGGCGATTCTGGAGAAACCGGAACGTCACGATTTTGTGACCCAAAAAGAGGCCGCCCGCGGAACGATGTTCAAAATCGGCGGCTGAAAAGGCGAGGTCGGCGGCAGGACCCGGCTCGTCGAGGGCGTGACGCCCACAGAGGAAATATTTTTTGCCCACGAAAAAGGAGCGAGTCTTTAAACTCAGGATGAAATCAGTATATTTTTAGAAAATTGCCGTATAATTTGTGGATCATGCACTTAAACGACTGGCAATTTATTTTATTAGTGGGAGGTATGGAAATGAACTTATTTGCACGTATCAAAGTCATGTTTCTTTCGGCTGTATTAGTAATGATGGCGTTGATGTCCGTATTGACGGAAGGAAAACCAGCTCAAGCCGCCGAGTACAGTACGGAGGATTTAGCTGTTCTTCGCACTCTCAAAAGCGACAATCCTGGAATGTTGGCGGATTTGGACTTGGACAATCCTACAATAGAGGATTACCTGATAACGGCCGATGATGGTCCATTTTCGCCAGAAGTACATGGTGCAACAGCAAAAATATGGCTACCCTACGGCGCGTCATTGAGTGACGAATATTCCGGTGACGTTCTGTTCTGGATACAGAGCGGTGGCGAGTGGCGTTTGATGTATCTTACCGTTTCGGGTGAAAGTCTCACGTCTTTCGACGCTTCGCGATTGAGCGATTTGCCTTTTTTAAGTAATATTACATTTAATTCCGATCAAAATATCACGAGTATCGCACTGCCAAAGCTGGACAATTTGTATGCGTTGGAAATCTTTGGAAACTCAGTGACGAACGTGGACGTTTCCAATCTTACCAATCTCACAGCTTTCAGGCTTACTCGGACGGGCGTGACCTCTCTCACGCTTCCCCCGTCTCCGAAACTTGCTTATTTCACGTGTACAGAGAACAGCGCGCTGACTGAACTGTCAGGCTTTTACGTCAAAGTATCGGAGTTGGAGCCATACCCTGATAGTACCAATGTTCTTTACGATAATCCAGTTCTGAATCAATACCCCATAACAATCTTGGCTACCGAGAATGGGACGATAACGAAAAACGGAGGGGACGAGATTTACAACGGCGACAGTGTGACGTTCACAGTTAAAGCTAACTCCGGCTATAAACTCGACTCATTCCAGATTAACAGCACTCCAATTACATTGCTTGGAGAAACTTACGAACACAAAGCCAGTGGTAATGTTATTGCGTCAGCTGTCTTTGACGACGAGGACCTGAACGGGGCTTATGATATTGAGGTCATTCCTACATTAGATAATACACGGCAGCACCTTACATTGGAGTTTTCTTTCTACGTTAACGAACAAAAAAACGACGCTTTTCCGCTTATCTCAAATGAGGATGAACCTATTATCAAAAAATATACGGGAGTAAAAATCGACATCGAAACGTCCGATCACCGTGAAGTTTATCCTGGTATTCTATCTAATACCGAACAGTATTATGCCGATAAGGTGATTGCTGAATATAACTTGAATACCCCACTTGAGGATGGCAATTATTTGATTCGCTTTCGATCAATATGGAATGATCCTGAAAATGAAGCACCCGAAGAAGTAGAAAAAGAACTGGAAGACAAATATGAAGAATGGTTGGCGGCGTATGATAACTACGAGGGGATTTTTGTCAATGGCGGTCAACCTGTGTCCATTTCCAGCATCAACGACAACACTCCGCCTGAAGGAGACGACAACACGACAGTCAATATCGACTCCAATTCCGATGGTAAGGTCGTCAGTGTCTCCGTAACGACAAAAGACGGAATTCCTATACCAGCTAACGTGCTGTTCAAGGTTTGGCTGTTTTTCCAGAATAGCCGAAACCAAAATGTCAACGCAAAAGCCGCTTCGGATCATATTGGTCCGTTCATGGTAGAGAGTATGAAGGGCACTCTTAATATTAATGTGGACAATCTCAAGAATCCCGATGGAACAAAGGCTTCCATACCAGCGGGTTCGTATGTTGTTAAGTTTGCTGACGCAGATGAAAAATATGTTGGTACAACAGAATCAATTACTCTGAAAGCCACTGGCGCAGACACGTCTCCCGGCAACAACGATGACAGCAAAGGTAGTAGCGGTGGTTGCAACGTAGGCTACGGTTTGGTTGTGTTGCTATTGGCTGGGCTTGTAACAAACAAGCGTCGAAAGAGGTAAGTTTGGGAAGACAGCGATTTTTATAATCTATCACTCAAGAGAGAGGGCAAGCGTCCCTCTCTTTTTTTCTATGTTAGATCATTATTAGCCTTTTTCAGATATAATCGGCGAAAATGATAGATGAAATAGCGCGATTTTGTTTTGGCGCAAGACGATGTTATAGTGAAAGGAATTTGAATCGCTCTGTGTAAACTGCCCACGGCTGAGATTGTTTTTTGAGGAGCAAAAAGAAAACGGTTTGCCAAAAGATAACTGGTATGCCAAACGGGAACTTGACCAGTACCAGATCCCCTCTTGAAAAGTCTACAGCCATGACGAAGCGTTTTCTGCGATCAAAGATTGGAAAGCAGCGTCTTCGACTCCAGGCTCGACATACGGATTTAGTTTTTCTTCGAAAAATTTTTTCATATCTTTTCGACTGATTTCTTGGTCTCTTGGAGTGTTCATATAGGGGTATTCTCCATGCGTCATCCGGACGAGCCTTTCGGCAGAGTAGTCTCCATAAAACTGCATCGTCGTCTTTATAATGTTGAGTTCATCTTCCGGGATGTCGTTCTCGTCTATGTCGGCATTGCACGGAATTGACTGCCTTCCGGCGTATTCATATTCCTTGTATACGTTGCGAACTACGGGGCCGTATTTCCACGCCAATATCGGCTCGCTGAAAAGCGACTTTTCGCGCAAGGCGAGCGAAAGCCCCTCTGCGTAGTAGAGCAACTTTTGGAGTTTCAGCGGAGTTATGTCGCATTCAGTTTGTTGTCCCGATAGATAAAGAAAACATTCAGCGACTCTAGAAGCCGAAAGCATAAACATCAACCCCTTATTTTTGTACAAAAATCCCTCCCGCGTTGACCTTCTGAGTCTTCGGGAGGGACGAATAGACAGGACCCTTACGCAAAAAGTATACCGTTTGGACCTATCAAAGGCAATACGTATTGGAGTACCATATAACGTAATGCGAACCTCTGGAGAAACCGGAACGTCACGATTTTGTGACCCAAAAAGAGGCCGCACGATGTTCAAAATCGGCGGCTGAAAAGCTGAAAAGGCGAGGTTGTCATAACAATGAATACGAATGCTAATACGAATGCGAATATAAAAGAGGCGCACATAAAAGGAACGGTTGTGGCCGTCTGTGTCAGCCATGCGCGGGGCACAAAAAAAGACGAGGTCGGCGGCAGGGCCCGGCTCGTCGAGGGTTACGGCATCGAGGGTGACGCCCACGGAGGAAACTGGCATCGGCAGGTCAGCCTTTTGTCCCAGGAGAAGGTGACGGAATTCAACCAACGGGGCGGAGGCGCTGGAAACGGCGACTTCGGAGAAAATGTCGTGGTGGCCGGCATCGACTTGCGCACGCTGCCCGTCGGAACGAGGTTGCGCGTGAATGACGCTCTGCTGGAGGTGACGCAGATCGGGAAAGAATGTCATCGCCACTGCCAAATTTTCGATCGAGTCGGCGATTGCATCATGCCGAGAGAGGGCATTTTCGCCAAGGTACTCTCGGGGGGAAGCGTGGGAAAAGGTGACGCGATCGAAATTGTTTAGGGCGGCAAAACAAAAACGCGCTATGTTGAGCCGGCGGGACTCCCATAGTCACACGCCTCGAAGTCACACCCGGTACTCGTCCCAGCTCTTGATCGGGAGGCGGGACAGGGCGTCGCCGCCGAGTTCGCAGAAGGCGTCTATGAAGGCTCCGGCCAGACGGGCGTTGGTGAACAGAGGGACGTTGTGGTCCACGGCGCAGCGGCGGACCTTGTAGCCGTTGTTCAACTCGTCCTCCGTCAGGTTTTTCGGAATATTGACCACCAGGTCCACCTTCTTTTCCCGAATGAGGTCCATCGCGCCCAAGAGCGCCCTGTTCGGGTCCTCTTCCACCTCGCTGGGCTGGTAGGCGCGGATGCTGGAGACCCCGTTCTTCGTCAGGAACTCGTAAGAGCCCTCCGTCGCGTAAAGGCGGTACCCCTTTTCGTAAAGGCGTTTCGCGCAGTCCAGCAGGTCTACCTTGGACCGCAGGGTCCCGCTGGATATCAAAATCCCCTTTCCTTTTTCCGGCACCCGCATGCCCACAGATAGGGCGGCCTTCAGGATCGCCTCGTGAAAGTCGTCTCCCAGGCAGCCCACCTCCCCCGTGGAGGCCATCTCCACGCCCAGCACCGGGTCGGCGTTCTGGAGGCGGGAGAAGGAAAACTGGGACGCCTTGATGCCGACGTAATCGAGGTCGAACTCGTTCGTCGAGGGCTTTTGTACGTCTTCCCCCAGCATGGCCCAAGTGGCAAGCTCGATCAAGTTGAGCTTCAAAACCTTGGACACGAAGGGGAAACTGCGGGAGGCCCGGAGGTTGCACTCGATGACCTTGATCCGGTTGTCCTTGGCCAGAAATTGAATGTTGAAGGGGCCCGTTATCGCCAGCTCCGAGGCGATGCGCTGCGCCGTACGCCGGACCTGCCGGACCGTCTCCACGTAAAGGCGCTGAGGGGGAAATTGGATGGTCGCGTCGCCGGAGTGTACCCCCGCGAACTCGATGTGTTCGGAAATCGCGCAGGCGACCAGCTCGCCCTTCGAGGCCACGGCGTCCACCTCCAGCTCCTTGGCGTGTTCGATGAACTCGCTGACCACCACCGGATGGCTCCGGGAAACCAGGGACGCCTCGCCCAGATACCGCTCCAGCTCCGCCGCGTTGGAGCAGACGTGCATCGCCGCCCCCGAAAGCACGTAGGAGGGCCGCACCAGCACGGGATACCCCACCTCCTCCACGAAGGCGTGAATCTCGTCCATGGTGCGAAGCTCCTTCCAGCGGGGCTGCTCTATCCCCAGCCGGTCCAGCATGGAGGAAAATTTGTGCCGGTCCTCCGCCTTGTCGATGTTCATGGCCGAGGTCCCCAGAATGGGAACCCCCGCGCGCTGCAGGGGCAGCGCCAGGTTGTTGGGGATCTGCCCGCCGGTGGACACGATGACGCCTCGGGGGTTCTCCAGCTCGACGATGTCCATGACCCGCTCGAAGGTCAGTTCCTCGAAGTAGAGCCGGTCGCAGACGTCGTAGTCCGTGGATACGGTCTCGGGGTTGTAGTTGATCATCACGCCGCGCCATCCCTTTTTCCGCAGAACCGTCAGGGCGTTGACGCCGCACCAGTCGAACTCCACGCTGCTGCCGATCCGGTATGCCCCCGACCCCAGCACGATGATGGACTTTCCGATGGAATTTCGGGAATCGCCGCTATCCACCCAATCGCTCTCGCTGCCGTTGTAGGTGAGGTAGAGATAGTTGGTCTGCGCGGGATATTCCGCCGCGAGGGTGTCGATCTGCTTGACCACCGGAACGATTCCCAGCCGCTTGCGCAGGCTCCTCACGTCCCCCCGTCTTTCTTCCGCCACGTTGAAGCGGTCGTCCACGGTCTTGCCGGGCTTGTAGTCGGGATTATAGATCAGCTTAGAGATCTGATAGTCCGAAAAACCCTTTTGTTTGGCCTCCCGCAGAAGGTCCGGGGACAGGTCCTCCAGATCGTCGCAATCCGCGACGCGCTCGGCGCAGGTGTGGATGTCCCACAGTCTCTGGAGAAACCACCGGTCGATGCGGGTCAGCTGGTGTATCCGGTCAATGGAGCAGCCCCGGGTCATGGCCTCGGCGATGACGAAGATGCGGTTTTCCGTGGGCGTCGCCAGGGCGGTTTCCAGCTCCTCCAAAGTGGCAGCCCCCAGTTTCAGGCGACTGTTGGCCCCGGCGGCGAAGCCGTGCATACCCTGGGCAATCATGCGAAGACCCTTCTGAATCGCTTCCTCGAAGGTACGGCCTATGGCCATCACCTCGCCGACGCTTTTCATGCTGGAGCCGATCTCGTGGGAGACCCCCTCGAACTTGCCCAAATCCCAGCGGGGGATTTTGCAGACGATGTAGTCCAGGGCGGGCTCGAAAAAGGCGGTGGTGGACTTGGTTACGGAGTTCTTCAATTGGTGGAGCCCCATTCCCAGCCCCAGCTTGGCCGCGACGAAGGCCAAAGGGTAGCCCGTCGCCTTGGAGGCCAGGGCCGAAGACCGGCTGAGGCGGGCGTTGACCTCGATCACCCGGTAGTCCTCGGACATCGGGTCGATGGCGTACTGCACGTTGCACTCCCCCACGATCCCCAGGTGGCGCACGATGCGGATCGCCAGTTCGCGCAGCATGTGATATTCGTCGTTGGTCAAGGTCTGAGAGGGCGCCACCACGATGCTTTCGCCGGTGTGGATTCCCAGAGGATCGAAATTTTCCATATTGCAGACCGCGATGCAGTTGTCGTAGCGGTCCCGGACGATCTCGTACTCCACCTCCTTCCAGCCTTTCAAAGATTTCTCGATCAGGAGCTGGTTCGAGAAGCTGAACGCCTTTTCCACCGTCTCGTTCAGCTCGGCCGCGTCGTCGCAAAATCCGCTGCCCATGCCGCCCAGGGCGTAGGCGGCGCGCACGATCACGGGATAGCCCAGGGACTCCGCCGCCGCCCGAGCGGCCGAGGGCGTCTCCGCCGCAACGCTTTCGATGGTCTTGACCCCGATCTCTCCGAGTTTTTCGACGAAAAGCTCCCGGTCTTCCGTGTCCATGATGGCCTGGACGGTCGTTCCCAGCACCGACACTCCCCATTTCTCGAAGACACCCTCGCGGTAGAGTTCCACGCCGCAGTTCAGGGCCGTCTGTCCGCCGAAGGAAAGAAGGATGCCGTCGGGACGCTCTTTTTCGATGACCTTTTTCACGAAGAAGGGGGTCACGGGCAGAAAGTAAATCTTGTCGGCCGTTCCCTCGGAGGTCTGGACGGTGGCGATGTTGGGATTGATCAAGACGGTGGAGAGCCCCTCCTCTCGAAGGGCTTTCAGAGCCTGAGAGCCGGAGTAGTCGAACTCCCCGGCCTCTCCGATCTTGAGGGCCCCGGAGCCCAGCAAAAGAACTTTTTTGAGAATCGGAAAGTTTGGAACATCGAAAGACATCATAGGTCTCCTTTCATATCTTTCAGATCATATCTTCTAGATCATATTTGCCAGATCATATCTGTCAGATCACATTTCCCGGAATCTTTATCTTTGGGTGCCCCTTTATTTCTGCATATTCATTGCGGCCATGAAACGGTCGAACAAAAATTCGGTGTCGGTGGGGCCGCTGGAGGCTTCGGGGTGGAATTGGGCGGAGAAAAAGGGCTTCGTCTTGTGGCGAATGCCCTCGTTGGTCTGGTCGTTCATGTTCACGAAAAGAGGCTCCCACTCGCCGGGGAGGGTTTCGGTGTCCACGGCGTACCCGTGGTTCTGGGAGGTGACGAAGCACTTGTTCGTGCCGTAGACCTGCACGGGCTGGTTGTGGCTGCGGTGCCCGTATTTCAGCTTGTAGGTCTTCGCCCCCGCGGCCAAGGCCATCAATTGATTCCCCATGCATATTCCAAAGATCGGCTTGTCGCCCCTCATGGCGACGCGCAGGTTTTCAACGGCCACGTGGCAAAGGGCGGGGTCGCCGGGCCCGTTGGAGATGAAAAGCCCGTCGTAGTCCAGAAGGTTGAAGTCGTAGTCCCAGGGCACGCGGGTTATCCGAACGTTCCGGGCCAAAAAACACCGGATGATGTTGTGTTTGACGCCGCAATCCACCAGCACCACGTGTTTTTCGCCGTTGCCGTAACGTATTATTTCTCCGCAGCTGGCCTCCGCCACGAGATTCCGCTGGGACGGGTCGTCGAAGGGGATTTCGTTGGGGTCCTCGAAGACGATTTTGCCGTTCATGGCGCCCCGCTCCCGCAGAAATTTCGTCAGCATCCGGGTGTCGATGCCGTAGATGCCGGGAACCTGATGTTCCTTCAGCCACTCTCCCAAACTTTTCGCGGCGTTCCAGTGGCTGTAGCCGGCGGAGTAGGAGGAGATGATCAGCCCGGTGACGTGGATTTTTTCCGATTCGTAATAATCGTACACTCCGTCTTTCCTCGTGTCGGGAGGAACGCCGTAGTTGCCCACCAGGGGGTAGGTGACGGTGAGGATCTGCCCGACGTAGGAGGGGTCGGTGAGACTCTCCGGGTAGCCCACCATAGAGGTGTTGAACACGACCTCTCCTGCGGCGGGCGCTTCGTATCCGAAGGAACAGCCCTGGAAAACGGGGCCATTTTCCAGTATCAAGGACGCCTTGCGGGGAGCATGAGAATCTTTCTTTACCGGCTCGTCCGCTTCATGAGCTTTACTGACTTCATGAATTTTACTGACTTCAGGCACGTTACCCGCATGGGAAAACATGAAATGAGAAAACACGAAATCGGAAAACATGAAAATCGAAACCCTTTCTCCATGAAATTTTGTGAAATTTGGTTAGAATTTCTTACAAAAATATAATAAAGTTACGGAAATATAATAAAGCATAGAATATCACAAAACAACAGCGCCGCAAAAAAGGTTTTATTGGGTTTTATTTCCGGAGGTTGGGTCGGAGATTTTGTTGGGTGGGGCGATTTGCGTATATACTGTGTAGGCTTTTTATCTTAATTCACTGTAACGTCGGGAGGAAGTTAGATAAATATGACAAGCATGAGGCCGCAGGCTATCGATAACAAAAGATGGTTGTATCTGGTGGATTCCACTGTTCTGCTTTTATTTCTGGGACTCGTTTACGCGTGGTCCAATTTTGTCAAACCTTTGGAGGTGGAGTTCGGCTGGCTTCGTTCCCAAACCTCGCTGGCTTTTTCCATTTGCATGTCTTTCTTTTGCCTCGGAGGGTTTGTCTCGGGGTTTATTTTGCGCCGCCATACCACGCGGCCGGTGATGTACCTTTGCGCAATATGCGTATCCTCCGGTTTTCTTTTGGCTTCGCGGCTTACTTCTCTTTCGGGGCTCTATATGACCTACGGCGTGCTGGTGGGTTTGGGTATCGGGTTGGGCTATAACTGCACCGTCAGCACCATCGTCAAGTGGTTCCCCGAGAAACCCGGGTTTGTTTCCGGCCTGACCCTCATGGGCTTCGGGCTGGGGGGAATGGCCCTGGGCACCGTGAGTACCGCCATGATCATTTCTTTCGGGTGGCGCTCCACCTTCCTTCAGTTGGGCATCGCCTTTGCCGTTCTCATCGTCTGCTGCTCTTTCCTCATCAAGACCCCGCCGAAACAGGATCGATCCTCCGCGCTCACCGCCGAAGGAGAAGAGCAGGTGAACCTGACGACGGCGCAGATGATCAAGAGGCCGTCTTTTCTGATTCTCTTTTCCTGGGGGGTGTTGATCGCCGCCGCGGGGCTTGCGTTGATCGGCAACGCCTCCTCGCTGGCCATCGACATGGGGAGTTCCGTCGAGACCGCCTCGCTGCTCACCGGGTTGGTGTCCATTTTCAACGGAGGGGGGCGGGTAGTCATAGGCTTGCTCTACGATAAAATCGGGCGTAAAAAATCCATGTGTACCATCAGCCTCGCCCTCGTCGCCGCGTTCACGTTCATCATCCTGGCCCTGGAGGGGAAAAATCTGCCCCTCCTGACCGCCGGATACATCTGTGTGGGGTTTTCTTTTGGCGGCATCGTGCCCATCAACAACGCGGTGTGTTACTCCTTTTACGGAAGCGAAAACTACGCCATGAACGTTTCCATCATCAACTTCCACGTGATCGTTTCATCTTTCCTGGGGCCCTTTTTGACCGGCAACTTGCAGACGATGAGCGGCTCTTTCACCAGCGCCGCCGTGGTCATGGCCTTTTTCGGCGCGGCAGGATTCGCGCTGAGCCTGCTGCTGAAAAAATCTTGAAAACGGGAAAATCTTGAAAATGGGCATAGATGCAATGAAACGTATCGCCGTATGTCTTTTAACTGTCCTTCTCCTCGCCGCCTGCGCCCTCGCCGCGCCCCAGTACGTCGCCAGTGCCCTCAGAGAGCCCTTCCACCTCACGACCTGCAAGTGGGCAGAGAAGATAAGCGCCTCTAACGCCGTGTACTACAACACACGCGAAGAGGCGATCAAAGACGGGCACAGGCCGTGCAAGGTGTGTAACCCGTAGAGAGGTATACTTTAAGGCATATTGTAGCCCTGATATACATACAAAAGTTGTCGTGCGCACATCGAAAAATAGAGGGTTTATAATTACAGCTTTTATGCAAAAAGGGATTCGTGGGAACATCAATCCGGAGGATGTTAAATATGTTAAAACCAAACTTTCTTGATTATGACAAAAAATACGACATCCTATATATTGGGTTTGGGGACCGTTCCAATTCTTTTGGAGATGAAGCGGACACTGATTTTACTATTATGCGCGACTTTGCAACTAATAAAATTGTGGGACTGATTGTCTGGGGTTTTGGAAGCAAATATAAAAACAACACCCTGCCTGCATGGCCAAAAGAAATAGAAATTGATCCAAAATCCGATATTGTTTCTCAGATAGATTTATAGATAGATAGATAGATAGATAGAAGGTTATCCTGTCTGTTTCTATCCCCTTCACCCTATACAACACAACCCCACCCCCGCCTCACGCTTTGCCTTCGGCGCGAGGTATGCGCACCTCGACGTCATCTTCATGTCGCCTCAATTTCCGGCGGAGCAACGAATTTATTGATGGCTTCTTTTCAGCTCTTTATTGATAACGATTTACAGATGTTCATCATATCGCGGATAGAGGATTCATTTCGGATAACGAAGAATACTCCTTGCAATGTGAGTTTTTCATACTTTTTTACTAAAAATTCATCGCACCTCTCTAAATGCTTGCAATTAAAGATCATTTACAAATTAATATTTGATGTTCCTTCTTATATTAATAGTAAAATTATAATAGAAATTAAAAAGAACTTT
>JAISLU010000063.1 GCA_031277095.1 Synergistaceae bacterium | reverse complement strand
GACGCTGAAAATGAAAGCGGGAGGCGTCTAAAGGGGAAAATTCGCCCGCGGAGATCTGGTGATGTATATGCGTGAGCTGAAACGTCGCTGGAAAAGCCGCAGAGGCAATGACTACCCTACCGAGGTTGTCCTCATTGCCTCCGTTGCGTGCTGGATCGTAGCGCTGATTCTTTGGTTCTGCATCTAGCCCAGCGATGGGAAAAATTCAGTTTTAGGAGCCGGAGCCCCTTCTGGTAAAGAAACTCAGCGACTCGCGCCGTTCGTTCTTCACGGGCTCCCTGCTGATCTCCGGCCCTCATTATACTACACCGCACTCTCTGGAAACGTCACATTTATTTGTTGTGTTATCCTGTCCTCAGCAGCTCAGAAATTGCTTCGCCAAGTTACGGGAACAAATTTTTCGCCTCGCTCAGTTTGTCTCTGAAAGTCGCCATCGTCTGTTGGAAGGGGTCGGGGCTCGTCAGGTCCACGCCGGCTTTTTTCAAGATATTGAGGGAAAAATCGCTGGAGCCGCTTTTCAGGAAGGCCGTGTACCGGGCCGCGCCTCCGTCCAGAATCGCTTTCGCAAACGCCCCCGCCGCGGTGAAGCCCGTCACGTATTGATAGACGTAGAAGGCCGTGTAAAAATGCGGGATCCGGGCCCACTCCATGCGAATCGCCTCGTCCACGACCATGACCGGTCCGTGGTACTTCCCGCAGAGTTTTCCCCATAGATCCCGGAGCCACTCCGGCGTCAGCGCCTCACCGTCCTCGGCGCGGGCGTGGGTTTCTCTCTCGTACTCCGCAAACATGGCCTGGCGGAAAAACGTCGTCCGCACCATGTCGAAGTAGTACGCCAGAAGCCATTTCCTCTCGGCCGTCCTCGCGGGTTCCGGTTTTGCCGCGCTCAGGCGCAGCAGATACTCCAGAAGCAGCACCTCGTTGGTCGTCGAGGCGACCTCGGCCAGAAGGATCGTATAGTCCGCGTAGACCTGGGGCTGGTTCTTGTGGGAGTACCAGGAATGCAGGGAGTGCCCCATTTCGTGGGCGATGGTGAAGACGTCCCGCAGGGTTCCGTTGTAGTTCAGCAGCACGTAGGGGCGGGTGCCGTAGCTGCCCCAGGAGTACGCGCCCTTTTTCTTGCCCTGGTTTTCGTAGACGTCGATCCATCGCTCCGAAAACCCCCGCTCCAGATCGGCCACGTAATCGGGCCCCAGCGGCGCCAGGGCCTCCGCCACCAACTTCAGGGCGTCTTCGTAGGGGATGTCGCTCAAGGGCTCCTCCGACAGGGGAACGTTCAAATCGTACATGTGCAGTTCATCCAGCCCCAGCGCCCGCTTGCGCAGGGCCATATACCCATGCTGAAGGTCAACGTGGGCTCCCGCGGTTGCTATCACGTTGTCGTAGACGGCGAGGGGGACGTTGTCCGGGAAAAGGGCCGCCTCCAGACTGTTGGCGTATCTGCGGGCCCTGGAGTAGAACATGTCTCCCTTCACCGATCCCGCGTAGAGCGCCCCTATCGCGTTTTTGTAAGAGCCGTAGGTGTCATGGATGCCCTCGAAGGCCGCCTTGCGGACGTTTCTGTCTTTGCTGCGGCTGAGTTTGTAATAGCGTTCCTCGGTCAGCTCCACGTCCTGCCCGTTTTCGTCCGTAATCGTGGGAAATTTCATGTCCGCGTCGGTCAGCATCGTGAAGGCGTTCTGAGCCACGCTGCCGATCTCGTGGGTCTGGGCCAGCAGCTCTTCCTCCCGGTGGCTCAAAACGTGTTCCTTTTCCCTCAGCAGTTGGGAGAAATGGAACCCGTAAAGCTCGAGATCCTTGTTTTCGGATATGAACTTTTCCAGCCGGCCCTTCGGCATGGAAAGAATCTCGGGCCGGAAGAAAGACACGGCGGCGGCGTGGCGCATGGACATGTTCTCGGCCTTGTCCGCCAGCTCTTGATGACGGGTGACGCGCAAATCTTCGTGGCTTTTCATGTTGGCGTAGACGTAAAGCCGCCCCAATTCCATGGAAACCGCCTCTTCTTCCCGAAGGAAGGCAAGAAGGGCGTCCGAGGAAGAGGTCGCCTTGCCTTTGAACGACGCCAACCCGTCGAGCCTCGGGGAGACGGAGGCGAAGGACTCCTCCCACGCTTCGACGGAAGGGTAGATATCTTCCAGGTTCCACTTGTACTGCTCGGCAATGTCGGCCCGCTCCGGAACTTTGTTCGTTCCTGAAGAGGGGGTGGACGTATCCCAAAAAGGATTCAAAAAGGGATTTAAAGACGGCGATGGAGTCATCAACGTGCCTTTCCCTGGCTGGCCACGGCGGCCTGAGCTTTCGCGACAGCCTCCGGATCGCCCAGGTAGCGGTGTTCCAGGGGTTTCATGTCCGCGCCCAGCTCGTAAAGCAAGGGTACCCCCGTGGGGATGTTGAGTTCGAGAATGTCCCGCTCCGAGATGGCGTCCAGGTACTTCACCAAGGCCCGCAGGCTGTTGCCGTGGGCGGCTATGACGATTTTTTTGCCGGCCCGTATCTCGGGCACGATCGTACCCTCCCAATAGGGAATGACCCGGGCGACGGTATCGGCCAGACACTCGCCGTCGGGAAGCTCCGCCGGGGCCAGGGAGGCGTAGCGGGGGTCCTTTCCCGGATGCCGCGGGTCGTTTTTTTCCAGCAGCGGGGGCCGGACGTCGTAGCTGCGGCGCCAGATTTTCACCTGTTCGTCGCCGTACTTGGCCGCCGTTTCGGCCTTGTTCAGACCCTGCAAGGCCCCGTAGTGCCGTTCGTTCAGGCGCCAAGAGCGCGTTACGGGAATCCACATCAGATCCATTTCCTCCAGCGTCAGCCACAACGTCTTGATGGCGCGCTTTAAAACGGAGGTGAAAGCCAGGTCGAAGAGGATTCCCTCGCCCCTCAACAATTTCCCCGCCTCCCGGGCCTCGGCGATGCCCTTTTCCGACAGAGGGACGTCGGTCCAGCCGGTAAACCGGTTTTCTTTGTTCCACTCGCTCTCACCGTGACGTATCAACACCACTTTATACATGATCGGCAAATTCCTCCTTTATCGATCGCTATCGATTGAACGAAGCCCAGTATATTTTGCCAGTATATTTTTTCAGTATATCTTCAATGTCCTCATAAAGCACTCACGAAAAAATAAGATTGAGATCAAAAGTAAAAGTAAGATCAAGATAATGATGACCATCAAAAGATCGGCATAGAAGGCAGCCTCACGACTGCCCTCCGTGCCGATCTGTTTACCGGATAGACGCTCGATCCCGAGATTTTCCAGGGGCGGCTATCTAAACTTCTCTTTTATTTATTTACGCGCTCCGTCAGGGCCGACCGTTTGACCGTCCACGGTAGTGTCGGTCGCCAGCTTGCCATCTGGGTAGAAATAGTACCCTTTGCCGCTTATCTGCTCCCATCCCTGTGCGGCCATGATACCATTGTCCCTGAAGTAATACCGGTTTCCATCGATGGTTTGCCAGCCGGTTTTCATCACGCCATCGTCGCCAAAGTAATAAGTGGATTTTCCGGCCAGGGTATGCCATTGGGTTTGAATATCTCCGGCAGGACTGTAATAGATTTTGTCGCCATTTTCGTTTTTAGCCCAACCCGACATTTTGACGCCCGCTTTTTCCTGAAGCCTTACAACATATCGGCCATATTGCCGCAGGATGTTACCAAGTTCAGCGGTAGTTTGATTGACGCCGAGGTCACTCGCGTACACCATTCGGGTACGCAGGGTTTCCAGATTCTTTTGGTCCAGCTCAAAAATGCGGACGCCTCTCAAAAGATCTCTCAAGTCTGGATACTGCATATCGCCTTCAAACATGTCCGGCCCATATTGATAGTAGCCGACGCTGCCGTCGAAGCCAAGCAAAATGCCGTTGTAATTGCCGATGTAGTCGTTTTCATGGGCATGGCCGACGAAAATGCCTTTGACGTCTCCGGCCGACTGAGCCGCGGCGTATAGGCCGCTGTTGACCATGGCACTGAATTCTGTTCCGTACCTGGTACCGACAAGACCATATTTTTCCTTCTCCGCGTACATCATGGCAAATTCGGGCACAGGAATGTGTATGAACATGACGGCGTTGAGCTTGCCGTACTTTTCACGAAGCTCGAGGGCGGTATTGTAATACCATTCGATCTGCTCGGGTCTTACCCAATCGTAACCACCGAAACCGGTGTTGCCTTTGGCGGAAATGGTTGAATTGTGTTGTAAATACGTGTTGCTGTCAAGCGCCCAAACCGTGTACAGCGGTTTTTTGCCAGTACTGTCATAGATCAGCCGATACATATCCCCCACTGCGTATGTGTTGACCCCGTTGAGATAATAATTCTCCGCGCCGCTCATGCTGGGGCGGTTCATGTTGTACTTGAAACTCATGTAATACTTGAGTTGCTTGATCTTGTTCCAGCCCTCTTCTTTAATAGCCGTGACATCATCCTCATCGTGGTTACCGAAGGTGACGAGCCACGGGACCTGCTTTTCTTCCATAGGCGCAACCATTTGCTTGATGTATTCCTGCAAATCTTTTGCATTCATGTCATGACCGATAAGGTCTCCGTTGATAACTACAAGATTCGGCTTTTCCGCATTGAGGGCGGCGAGCATGAGCGCAGGGGTTCTTGGGTCCAAGGTCGGCCTGGTTCCTGATTGGACATAATCTTGAGGATCGGACATCTGCATGATCTTGAATTTTCCATCCGCACTGAACCTCAAGTTGTTGGGCTCTGGCTCTGCGGCACGGGATTCAGCCCCGAACGAGAGTACCGACATAAAACAGACAATGACAAAAACGGCTGACAAGGACAACTTGGACAAACTTCTGTTTTTCATAACACTCACCCTTTCCAATATTTGTGCATTGCCGAGAGCCCCGCAAAATGACCACGTTGCAACACTCTCGTACTCATGCTCTTGGGGCAATATACATGGCGTGTGTAAATGAAAAGTCATAGGTCTGTAAAAATTTTGTGACCTGATAAAAGACGGAATAAAAGACGGACGGGAAGGTTGGGACAGTCACCACGGGACAAAAATTTGTTACTATGATATAGTCGTTGAACTTAAAAAATGTTAATTTTACACGCGCTAAATAGAGCAATTGACTTGTTTTTAGCTATCCTAACTTTAGGCTTCTTATTTTAATTCACTATAGGAAAAATAAATTCGAGGAGGGCCATACTATGGCGGATGATGTCTGGACGAATATCAGGAAACTTGGACAGCAGAGTGGAAAAGCATATTTACGTTATGCGGGTGCCTTGTCGAACGAGAGTTGCGCAGAAATCGAAGCAATTTTACAGGATACCCAGCGTGTTGATTTGAATGAGTGGAATCCTATGGCACCATCAAATTTGATTTAAAAAGAAAGGGATTCACGATCCCCGAGAACGACTTGTGGATTGCGGCTGTTTCTCACGCTTATGGACTGTCACTGGCGACATTCGATGGCCATTTTAAGCATATTTCGTATATTGAAATCATTCCACGCCTTTGAGGCAAACCGTGCGTATACCGTGGTTCAACCCGTTGTCTTAAATGGGAAAAATAAATTCGAGGAGGGCCATACTATGGCGGATGATGTCTGGACGAATATAAGGAAACTGGAAGAAGGAACACGGCTGGTGCGCGTCTCGGAGGGCGGCGGCGTTCGGTGGGGACGGGTATTGGGGGAGACCGCGGAGCTGCTGGACGAGAACTTGAACCCCACGGGGGAGAAGCGCGAAATTTCGGCCCTGAAGTTCAAAACCCCCATCGATCCCGTAAAGATCTGGTGCATCGGCTTGAACTACCTGGAACACGCCAAAGAGTCGAAGATGGAGGTGCCGGATGAACCCTGCGTGTTCATGAAACCCCGGACCTGCCTCGTGGCTCACGGGGAGCCCGTGAAGATCCCCTCTTGGACGGGGCGGGTGGACTACGAGGGAGAGCTTGCCGTCGTCATCGGCAGAGGGTGTAAAAACGTGGACGAAAGCAAGGCCTTGGACTACGTCCTGGGGTACTCCTGCTTCAACGACGTCTCCGCCCGGGTGCTGCAGAAAAAAGACGGCCAGTGGATTCGGGCCAAGGGCTTCGACACCTTCGGCCCCTTCGGCTCCGTCCTGCTGCTCACCCAGGAGCTGCCGAAGGCAACCACACTGACGACGCGGCTGAACGGGGCCATCGTCCAGAAAAGTCACTTTGGGGACATGATCTTCTCCGTGGCCGAGGTCATCTCTCACCTCAGCCGTTTCGCGACCCTCGAGGCCGGCGACGTTATCGCCACGGGAACCCCCAGCGGCGTCGGGCCCGTCAAACCGGGAGACAGCGTAGAGATCTCCATCGACGGCGTAAGCGCCTTGAAGAACCCTTTCATCGAGGAGTAAAAGGAGTGAAGAGTGAGTAAAGAGTGGGTAAAGAGGAGCTAAGAAGAGGAGCGAAGCTCGAAAATTAAGAGAAAATTACGTTATAATCGAAATATTATTTTATCAGGAGGCTGTGCATGGATAAAAAGATTGCGCTCGTCAACGGGCGCATACACACCCCTCTGGGGGTCAGGGAAGCTCTTCTCATGGAGGGGGGGCGTATAGCGGAGCTGGGGACGAATTACGCGATCGCTCCGCGCTCCGGCACGGGGGGGGACAGGGAGGTCTTCGACCTGAAAGGACGATCCGTGTTCCCGGGCTTCGGGGATTCTCACATGCACTTTATGGCTTGGGCGGAGTCCCAGGAGCTTTTGGACCTGCGGGCCTGCCGGTCCATCGAGGAGCTCAAGACGTCCCTGAGAACCCACATCGAGTCTCGGGGAGCTTGCGTGCCCAATGGAGGATGGTACCGGGGGCGAGGCTGGAACGACGCCAACATGGAGAGGGTCCCCAACCGTCACGACCTGGACGACATCTCTCCCCGCAATCCCGTCATCCTGACGCGGATCTGCGGCCACGTCGCCGTGCTCAACACCGCGGCCCTGCAAATGGCGGGCATCACCGCGGACACCCGCGTCGAGGGGGGCGTCGTCGGGATCGGAGACGACGGGAAACCCGACGGGGTCCTCAGCGAAGGGGCAATCCGATACGCCTACCGCTCCATTCCCAGACTCGATGACGACGACATGCGCCGCCTTCTGGAAAAATACGGGCCCCATGTTGCGAGTTTCGGCCTGACTCACCTGAACACGGACGATGTGGGCATGTTCAACTTCGACTTCCGGCGCGCCATCCATTTTTACACCGAGGCCGAGGGGGACGGGAAGCTGCCCTTTCGCGTCCGCCAGCAGATCATGCTTCCCAAGCGGGAGCTGCTGGTGGATTTTTTGTCCGAAGGATGGCGCACGGGGGACGGGACCCCGTTTTACCAGATCGGACCCCTCAAGCTCATCACCGACGGCTCTTTGGGCGGGCGCACGGCGTTTTTGCAGGAGGACTACAGAGACGCGCCGGGAGAGCGGGGGGTCGCCATGTTTGAACAGAACGAGCTGAACGAGCTGATTTTCATCGCCCACTCCTCCGGAATGCAGGTGGCCGCGCACGCCATCGGCGACGGGGCTTTGGAAATGTGCCTGAACGCCTTCGAAAACGCCCAAGCCGCCAGCCCGGGGATCATCCGCCATCAAATCGTCCACGCCCAAATCGCCGACGACCGCCAGCTCGATCGAATGAAAGCCCTTCACGTGGGCGCGGCGATTCAGCCCTGTTTCGCCCCCTCCGACCGCGAAATGGCCGTGGAACACCTGGGCCGAGCCTGGGCCTCGCGGAGTTATCGCTGGAAAACCATGCTGCGCAAAGGCATTGCCTTGTCCGCCGGCTCGGACGCCCCCATCGAAAGCCTGCGGCCCCTGGACGGCGTTCACGCGGCCGTCACGCGCCAAAGTCAGGCCGGAAGCCCTGAAGGAGGCTGGATACCCGAGGAAAAACTCTCGGTTGCCGAGGCCATTTCTCTCTACACCTGGGGCGGCGCGTGGCACGGCGGCAACGAAAAAAGACGGGGAGAAATCGCTCCGGGTCGCGATGCCGACCTGACGGTTCTGGAGCAGGACCCCTTTTTGATTCCCCCTGCGGACCTCTGGCGCATCGGCGTGGCGATGACGTTCTGCGGCGGGCGGGTGACTTACAGGGGCGACGGCGTCAAAGACGGCAATTGAAGTGATACAATAAAACGAAGTAAGTCGCAGAAATATTTTTTATTGCGGCGATTTGTGCGGCAGGCCGACAGGAGATGAGTCTCGATGGTGCGTAAAAGCGGAATACTTCTGCCTGTGAGTTCTTTGCCTTCGAAACATGGAATAGGGGACCTGGGGCCGGAAGCGACCCGATTTGCCGAGTTCCTGAAAGATGCCGGGCAGAGGATATGGCAGGTCCTGCCCTTGACGGCGGTCGACAGCGGAAGCGGCAATTCACCTTACAGCCCGCCCTCGGCTTTTGCGGGCAACCCTTTGCTCATCAGCCTGGAGGTCATGGCCGCCGGGGGACTTCTGAACCCGGAGGACCTGGCAAGGGCCCCGTCCCTCCCTCAGGGACGGGTGAACTACAACCGGGTGCGCACTGTCAAGGACAACTTTTTGCGCCAGGCGTGGGCGAACTTCAAAAAAGCGGGCCAGCAGACCGAGTACGAAAATTTTTTTTCCGCCAACCGCCATTGGCTGGAACCCTACAGTTTTTTCGCCGCCCTCAAGGATCTGCAGGGGGGTAAAGCCTGGTACGACTGGCCGGAAGAACTCAAATACCGCCACCATGAGGCGCTGCACAAAACCTGGGAGACTCATCGGGACGAAGTGGAGTACCATCGTTTCGTCCAGTTCGTTTTCCATTCCCAGATGGCGGCCCTGCGGGAGTGTCTCGACGAATTCGGCATCGAACTGGTGGGCGACATGCCCATTTACGTCACCCTGGACAGCGCCGACGTGTGGGCGAACCCCCATCTTTTCGAGCTGGACGACCATCTGAAACCCGTTTTCATCGCGGGCGTCCCCCCGGACTATTACAGCGAGACGGGACAGCTCTGGGGAAATCCCCTTTACCGGTGGGACGTCATGGAGTCCGAGGGGTTTCAATGGTGGATGGACCGCCTGCGCCACCTCTTGACCCTCTTTCATAAAATCAGGATCGATCATTTTCGGGGGCTGATCGGCTATTGGTCGCTGCCGGCGGGCTCCGTGACCGCCGAAAAAGGATGCTGGCGCGGCACGCCTCACGAACGTTTTTTCGAGCGCCTGTGCTGGGAGTTCCCCGACAGGCCCTTCTGGGCCGAAAACCTGGGGCTTCTCACCGCCGGAATCGAGACCGCCCGGAAGAGCATGGGGCTTGCCGGAATGCTGGTTCTGCACTTTGCCTTCGGTGACCCGGCCAAGAACCCCTACGCGCCCCACAACCACACGCCCGGCAACGTGGTCTACACGGGAACCCACGACAACAACACGTCCATCGGATGGTTCGAAAAAGAGGGGACCTCCAGGGAAATCTCCAACCTGATCCTCTACCTGGGCAAGGAGATCACCCGCGACACCATCGCGGGGGACATGATCCGCATGGCGATGTCCTCCGTGGCCGAGACGGCCGTCGTTCCCATGCAGGACTATCTGGAACTGGGGGCGGAGGCGAGGATCAACGTCCCTTCCACCCCCAGCGGAAACTGGGAGTGGCGCATGACGCCGGGCCAGACCACGAAGGAGTTGGCGGCCCATATTCGAACCATCGTCAGCCTTTACGGCCGCTGTTCCCACCTGTCGGAGCCGGAGAACAGATCGTCGTAAAAAAATTTAATTTATGAGATAATTTCAAGTTGTTGATTCTAAATTGTTGTGCAAATTTAAATTTTAACGCCGCACGATAACGTCCCCTGACCGGGGAAACCGGGAAAGGAGTTTTTCGAGATATGATACAAAGACTTCATAGGAGCGACTTGGGCAATTCTTTGAGAAGCCTGATGGAAAACGATCCCGCGTTCAGGCCCGTCGCCTATTTTTCCATGGAGGTGGGCTTGAAAGAGTCCATCCCGACCTACTCTGGAGGACTTGGGGTTCTGGCGGGCGACATTTTGAAGAGCGCGGCTGACCTGGGCGTTCCTATGGCGGGTGTCACGCTGCTTTACCGCAAAGGGTACTTCGTGCAGGAGTTCAACAACGACGGCTGGCAAAAAGAAAAGCCCGTTCAGTGGAACCCCTCTCACGAGCTGACTTTGCTTCCCAACCGGATATCCCTGACCCTCCAAGGGCGGGAAATTCAGGTGGGCGTTTGGGTTTACGAGATCATCGGTTCTACGGGCTATCCGCTGCCCGTCTATTTTCTGGACACCGATTTCGAGCCCAACCACGCCGATGACCGCAAGCTCTGCTGGTACCTCTACGGAGGCGACAACAACTACCGCCTCTGCCAGGAGTTCATTCTGGGGGTGGGGGGGCTTCGGATGCTGCGGGATTTGGGCTACATGAACATAGAAACCTTTCACCTGAACGAGGGTCATGCGGGATTCCTCACACTGGAGCTGATGCGGGAGCAGGGGTACTACGATCCCGACAAGATCCGGGAACAGGTGGTGTTCACCACCCACACCCCCGTGCCGGCGGGTCACGACTATTTCGAGTTCAGCCTCATCGAACGCGCTTTCCCCGACGAGGCGCTCTCCACCATCAAGCGCATGATGCCCGACGTGCCGGGGGTGTCCATGACCGACCTGGGTCTGCGCTACAGCCGTTACGTCAACGGCGTCGCCAAAAAACACGCCGAGGTCAGCAACGCCATGTTCAAGATGGAAACCGTGGACTGGGTGACCAACGGGGTGCATCCCATCACCTGGGTGAGTTCCGGTATGCTCAAACTTTACAATAAACACATTCCCGGCTGGGAGCAGGATCCCGGACGTCTCGTTCAGGCCTTGACCATTCCCAAAAAGGAGCTATGGTCGGCCCATCAGGCCTCCAAGCTGCGCCTTTTCGCCCGGGTGCTGGAGAGTACGGGCAAACAACTGGACCCGGAAATCCTGACCCTGGGGTTCGCTCGCCGCGCCGCCACCTACAAGCGCGCCGACCTGCTCTTTTCCAACATCAAGCGGTTCATAGAGGTGGCGGGCAACCGCAAGCTCCAATTCATCTTCGCCGGGAAGGCTCATCCCAACGACAACGGCGGCAAAGCCGTTCTCCAGAAGATCAAAAAAACGGCGAAAGAACTGGAGGACACCATTCCCATCGTCTTCGTGGACAACTACAACATGGAGATCGCCTCTTTGCTGACTCAGGGCGTGGACCTGTGGCTGAACACCCCTGTGCGCCCCCGGGAAGCCAGCGGCACCAGCGGCATGAAGTGCACCATGAACGGCATCATGAATTTTTCCGTCCTGGATGGCTGGTGGATCGAGGGCTGGATCGAGGACGTGACGGGTTGGTCCATCGGCCCCGAGCCCAGCCAGTCCGATTACGACCACCACTACGACGAGTCCCTGGACGCCATCGACCTCTACGAGAAGCTCCAGACGAAGATCATTCCCACGTATTACGACGAACACGAAAAATGGGTGAGCATGATGCAGCACACCATCGCCCTCAACGCATCGTTTTTCAACACCCACAGGGTGGTTCGCGAGTACGCTTCCAAAGCCTATTCCATCGACTTCAGAGGCATGTAGGCGGATAGGCCATGACACCGAGGCGGCAGAAGTCCAAATCTTCGCATTCCCGCTCGAAACCTGGAAATTCACGTTCGACGCCGCAATCGACGCCGCACAGTACAACGGCTCCCAACGTGAAAGTTCTTTTTGTGGGCGTCGAATTTTCCCCTTTTTCCAAGGTGGGGGGGCTGAGCGACGTGATGGGTTCGCTGCCGAAGGCCTTGCGGGGACAGGGTGTGGATGTTCGCGTGGTCACGCCCATGTGGTCGGGTGTCATGCAAAAAATCCGGGACGCGGGGTACAAGGTTTCCACCTTCCCCCGGCAGGTGAGCGCATCCTACGCGTGGCAGACGGCCAGCGCCGCGGTGCATGGTGTGGATGTAGACGGAGTGCCGGTGTACTTTTTGGAGTCGGATTACTACGGGGGGGAGATGTATCCCTGGGACCTCAATTCCTGGACGGTGCGCCCCTTCGCCGTTTTTTGCGCCCAGGCCCTGGATCTGAAAAAAACCGTGGGCTGGTCGCCCGACGTCTTTCACTGCCACGACTGGACAAGCGCCTACCTGCCCTGCGCGCTGGCGTGGCATCGTCAGCTCCGGGACGGAACCCAGAAAAGCGTTTTGACGCTGCACAACGTCGCGCACCAAGGGATGTTTCATCCGGGTCCTTTTTTCGACGAATCCGGCATGGACCCCGCCTGCTTCAACATGTGGGAGCTGGAGTTTTATGGGCAGGTCAACCTTTTGAAGGGCGCGATCGTCAGCTCGGCCGCGGTCACCACCGTTTCGCCCCGTTACGCCTGGGAAATCCAGACCTACGAGTCCACTCAGGCCCTGTCCGGCGTACTCTACGCTCAGCGGCACAAGTTGAGCGGCATTTTGAACGGCCTCGACACCGAGTACTGGAACCCGTCCACAGACCCTCTTCTTCCCGAATGCTACTCCCCCGCCTCCATGACCGGCAAGGCCGCGTGCCGCAGAGAGCTTTTGAAGAACACCCACTTCGACCCCGCCTACAGCGGGCCGCTGGTGGTCTGCGTTTCCCGCCTCGTGGAGCAGAAGGGATTCGACATCGTTTTGCCCGCTTTGAAAAGGGTCGAAAGTTTGGGCGCGAAGTTCATCTTCCTGGGCAGCGGCCAGCGCTGGATAGAGGACGCTTTGAGGGACATGAGCGCCCTGAACAGAGATTCCGTCTGTTTTTTTCCGGGATATAACGAACCCCTTGCCCATCTTCTTTACGCGGGGGGCGACATCTACCTGATGCCCTCTCTCTTCGAGCCCTGCGGCCTATCTCAGATGATCGCCATGCGTTACGGGACCGTTCCCGTCGTCCGGGAAGTGGGCGGCCTTCACGACACCGTGGTGGACGCGGACTCGGAGGGGGGAGGCAACGGATTCACCTTTCTGACCTACGACACGCAGGGCATGCTTTGGTCGTTATGCCGCGCCATCGAGAGATTCTCCAACGCAAAGGCGTGGAATAAAATACGAACGAGGGGGATGGAGGAGGACTTTTCCTGGAACAAGTCGGCGCAGCTTTACAAAGATCTGTACCGGAACGTTCTCGAGAGACATTCCTAAAAATGTTTTATGTTCGACAATATTGCAACGGGCAGAGGTCAATCCAATGATTTCGTTTCGACGCAGACGGGAGAGAGGGTACCATGTACGGAGGAAAGTACGGTAGGGTTCTCGGGATCGTTCTTGCAGGAGGCAAAGGCGAGCGTTTGATGCCCTTGACTCGTTATCGGGCCAAACCGGCCGTTTATTTCGGAGCCAAATACCGCATTATCGATTTTGCGCTTTCCAATCTCGTCAACAGCGGTGTTTTTGCCATTTACGTTCTCGTCCAGTTCAAAAGCCAGTCCCTCAACGAACACATCGAACAGGGATGGCAGTTCGGCGGCGCGCTGCGGGGGCGCGACTTTTTCGTGACCCTGGTTCCCGCGCAGATGTGGAGGGGGGAGCATTGGTTCCAGGGCACGGCGGACGCCGTGTTTCAGAATCTGCACCTCGTCTCCCTCTTCAAGGCCGATCAGATTTGCATTTTCGCGGCGGACCACATCTACAAAATGGATGTGGGGCAGATGCTGGATTATCATCTCGCCCAGAAAGCGGACGTTACCGTGGCGGCCAACGTGGTTCCTCTCTCCGAAGCCCATCAGTTCGGCTGCATCCGAACCGACGCGTCAGGGCGCATCGTGGAGTTTCTCGAAAAACCGGCCGTGCCCCCGGAAATTTTCGACAAACCGGGATTCTGTTACGTTTCCATGGGCAACTATATTTTCGAGCGCAACGTTCTCGAGGAAACCCTGATTTACGACTCTCAGCAGCCCACCAGCCACGATTTCGGCCGCGACATCATCCCCGGCCTGGTGCAGCAGAACGCCCGGGTCTACGCCTACGACTTTTCCACCAACGTTCTGCCCCACTCCACCCGCGAGATCGAGAAAATGCACCAGTGGCGCGACGACAGACCCTACTGGCGCGACGTGGGAACCATCCGGGCCTATTGGCAGGCCCACATGGAGCTTCTGTCCTACGACTCGGAGATGACGCTCTACAACCCCATGTGGCCGATCCGCACCGTTTCTTTTGCCGACCCCCCTTCCTATTCCTACCCGTCGGAGGGGCACGACTGCGCCGTCAACCGGGCCCTTTTGGCCGAAGGAAGCCGGATACTGGGGGCGCGGGTGTTCAGGTCCGTTTTGTCGCGGAACTGTGTGGTTCAGCCGGGCTCCCTTATCGAAGAAAGCGTCATCGGCCAAGGCGTCGTCATTGGGCGGAACTGCCGCATCAAGCGCGCGGTCATCGACGCCCACAACTACATTCCCGACAACACCGTGATCGGCGAGGACCCGGAGGCCGACGCGCGGGAATACACCGTAGACCCTGCCTCCGGTATCGTCACGATGGGAATGCCGCGCATCCAATATCAAAAAGACGTGGACGAAAAGGCCCTGGACGCTTTCTCCTGGTCCACCTTCAGTTAAACCGAAAAACCGAATCAGACCGCCGCACGGCCGCTCAAAGACCCGGTGAATCCGCTCTCGGTGAGAGTGTTCTTGTCAGTGTGTCTTGAGCGGTTTTTTTGTGGATAGAGTCGTTTAACTTAAAAAATGTCAAATTTACACGCGCTAAATAGAGCAATTCACTTGTTTTAGCTATTCTAACTTTAGGCTTTTTATCTTAATTCAGTGCTTTTTATTTTAATATATGAAAGGAACCTGTTGATGAAGAAAATCGAAACCGTGTCGCTGGTGGGGCTGGGAGGTATCGGCAGTGTTTATCTGAGCCTGATTTCCCAGGCAATCCCCATGGAAAACATCCGTGTCATCGCGGGAGGCCAGCGCGGCGCCCGCTACAAACAAAAGGGCGTCACGGTCAACGGCCGCGCCTTTTTCTTCCCCGTCTGCGAGCCCGGCGTACCGGGCAAGCCCAGCGCACCGAGTGAGCCCGGCGCGCCGGTGGAGCCGGCGGACCTCCTGATCTTCGCCGTGAAGCAGACCCGCCTTCAGGAGGCGATAGAGGACGCCCGGGGGCACCTGGGACCCGACACCGTGGTGTTGTCGCTTCTGAACGGCGTCACCAGCGAGGGAATCATCGCCGAGGCTTACGGGCCGGAACACCTTCTTTACAGTCTCGTCCTGAACACCAACGCCGTCCGGGTGGGAGACGACACCGTTTACGCCAGCCTCGGCGTCATCCCCTTCGGCGAGGCCGTCAACCGCAAGGGCGCCTACTCCGAGAAAGTTCAGCGGGTGGAGGAATTTTTTTCCCGGGTGGGCATTCCTTACGACATACCGGAGGATATGATTCGGGCGCTGTGGAAAAAATTTATGGCCAACGTGGGAGGCAACCAGGTTTCCGCTCTTTTGGGATGCAAAAACAAGATCATAAGAGACGTCGCCTCCGTTCGCGACCTGGCCGCGGCCGCGGCGAAGGAGGTTGTAGAGGTGTCCAAGGCGGAGGGCACAGGTCTTGTGGACGAGGACGTGCAGGCGTTTGTCGAAAGCGTGAAGTGTCAAGACCCCGAGGGCAAGACATCGATGCTGCAGGATATAGAGGCTGGGCGCAGGACGGAGGTGGACATTTTTGGAGGCGTAGTGGTGGAGCTGGCGAAGAAACACCGTCTCCAGGTCCCCGTGAACGAGATGCTGCTGCGCTGCATCCACGCCAAGGAAGACATAGCCGAATTTCAGAGAGGATAGAGCCCCTGAATCAGAGATCAGAATCCCCTGGATTCGGGCGCAGCCGAAAAGAGACGAAAAGAGGCCCCTCCCGTTGGTCGGGAGGGGTGTAAGTTGTCAGGCTCCGTTATGGGCCCTGGCGTAAATTTCCAAGATTTTGAGCATGGTTGCTGTGGCTTTTTCCATCGCGGGGACGGGGATGAACTCGAACCGGCCGTGGTAGTTGTGCCCGCCGGTGAACAGGTTGGGGGTGACGAGCCCGCGCCAGGAAAGGGCCGCTCCATCGGTGCCGCCGCGCATGGGGATGACGTTGGGCTCGATCCCCAGCTCGCGCATGGCCTCCAGCGCGGTATCGACGATGTGCTGTTTCTCCTTCACCTTGTCGGCCATGTTTCGATACTGATCCCGCATGTCCAGACAGAAGCGGTCCGCGCCGTATTTATCCTGCATCCAGCCCACGGCCCTCTCCATGAATTTTTTCCGGGCCTCGAAGCGGGACCCGTCGTGGTCGCGGATGATGAACTTGAGAACCGCGCTTTCCGTGGTTCCCTGGAAGCTCAGGCAGTGATAGTAGCCCTCGTAGCCCTCGGTGGACTCGGGGGTCTCCGCGGGAGGGAAGAGGGCGTTCAGCTCCTGGCCCATGACGACGGCGTTCAGCATCAGGCCCTTGGCCTTGCCGGGGTGTACCGCGCGTCCTTTGACGGTCACCACCGCGCTGGCGGCGTTGAAGTTCTCGTAGCAAACCTCGCCCACGGGGCCGCCGTCCAGGGTGTAGGCGAAGTCCGCGCCGAATTTTTCGATGTCCAGCAGCTTGGCCAGATGACTGACCTCCTCGTCGGGGGTGAAGGCGATCTTCACGTCGCCGTGCCGGATCTCCGGATGCTGGAGCAGCCAGTCCACCCCTCCCATGATCTCCGCGATGCCCGCCTTGTTGTCCGCCCCCAAAAGCGTGGTCCCGTCCGTCACGACGATATCCTGTTCCTTGTAGTTCTCCAGGTACGGAAAATCCTTGGGGGACAAAACGATTCTTTCCCCTTCATTTTCGCCTTCGTTTAAAACGATGTCGCCGCCGCCGTAGTTCTTCACCACCCGGGGCTTCACGTTTTTACCCGTCACCTCGGTGGCCGTGTCTATGTGGGCGATGAACCCGATGGCGGGAACCTTCTTTTTCTTCTCGGGGTCCTCCAGGTTGGAGGGCAGCTCCGCCGTGACGTAAGCGTGTTCGGTCACCTGGACGTTCTGGAGGCCCAGGGCCCTCAGCTCCTCCCCCAGAACTTTCGCCAGGACAAGCTGTCCCGGCGTGCTGGGCACGGTTTCGGCCCGGTCTACGGACTGGGTATCGTAGGTCACGTACTTCAAAAAACGTTCGAGGGTAGAGTACATACGTTCATTCTCCTTTATTCTCTTTTATTCTCCTTTATGCTCCTTTTAAATGGCAAGCGACGAAATGGTTGGGAAGAACTTCCTTCAAGTCGGGGGTCTCTTTTCTGCAGATATCCTGACAGTAGCTGCACCTTCCCATGAAACGGCAGCCGCTGGGCGGATCGATGGGTGATGGGACGTCCCCCTCCAGGATGATGCGCTCTTTCTGCACGTCCAGCTTCGCCACGGGTATCGCCGACAAAAGCGCCTGGGTGTAGGGGTGTGTCGGCTTCACGAACAGCTCCTTGTAATCGGCCAGCTCCACGATTTTGCCCAGGTACATCACCGCGATACGGTCCGACACGTGCTTCACCACGCTCAGGTTGTGGGAAATGAAGACGTAGGTATAATGGAACTGTTTTTGCAGGTCGTTCAGCAGGTTCAGAATTTGGGCCTGAATGCAGACGTCCAGCGCCGAGACGGGTTCGTCCAGAACGATGAACTCCGGGTTCAGGGCCAGAGAGCGCGCGATCCCTATGCGCTGGCGCCGACCGCCGTCCAGTTCGTGAGGATAGTTGTTCTCCAGACGCTCGGCCAGCCCCACGGTGTTCATCAGCTCGCGGATGCGGGCTCTCATGGCGTTTTTGCCGGTAAAGACGCTGTTCACGATCAGAGGTTCCGCGATCAGCTCCCAAACCGAGAGGCGCGGGTTCAGGCAGGAATAGGGGTCCTGGAAAACGATCTGCACTTTTTTGCGCAGCTCTTTCATCACCGAACTCGATACCTTCGTGATATCCGTCTCCACCCCCGTTTTTTCGTCGTGCAGGACCACGTGGCCCGCCGTACTCTCCAAAAGACGGATGAGGCAGCGGCCCAGGGTCGACTTCCCGCAGCCGGATTCGCCCACCAGGCCCAGGGTTTCCCCTTTTTGGATCGTGAAACTGACGTCGTCCACAGCGTGAAGGAGCCCGCGCTTCGTGTGGAAATATTTCTTCAGGTTGTCCACCCGGATATAAGGTTTATTTTCCCCGCCCGGGGTTTTTACGTCGTTCATATGCGTCACCCCCTACCCTCTCGCCTTTGCCAGGACGGGGCACGCCGCGAGGTGTCCGTCTCCCACGTGGATCATCTCGGGCTTCGTTTGCGAGCATCGGTCCACCGCGTAGGTACAGCGCGGGTGGAAGGTGCAGCCGCTGGGAAGGTCCATCGGGTCCGGCATCAGCCCCGGAATCGTGTTCAAAACCTCTTTGTCTTCGTCCAGGTCCGGAACGGAATTGAAAAGCCCTATGGTGTACGGATGCACGGGGTTCGAGTAGAGCGCGCACTTGTCCGCGTACTCCACCACCCGTCCCGCGTACATGATGGCCACCTTGTCGCAGATGTCCGCCACGATGCCCAGATCGTGGGTGATCAGGATCATTGAGGCGTCGAACTGCTGCTTCAGTTTCTTCATCAGCTCCAGCACTTGGGCCTGAATCGTCACGTCCAGGGCCGTGGTCGGCTCGTCGGCGATGAGCAGCCCGGGGTCGCAGGCCAAGGCTATGGCGATCACCACCCGCTGCTTCATGCCGCCCGAGAACTGGTGCGGGTAGTCGTGCATACGCTCCCGCTGGATGCCCACCAGCTCCAGCATGTCCCCGGCGAGCTTCAGGGACTCGGCCTCGTTCACGTTTTTGTGGAGCTTGATCATCTCCGCAATTTGCTTGTCCACGGTCATGACGGGGTTCAGGCTTGTCATGGGGTCCTGAAAGATCATGGCGATCTTTCCGCCCCGGATTCCGCGCATTTCGGGCTCGCTTTTATCCAGAAGGTTCTGTCCCTCGAAAATGATCTTGCCCGACTGGATGACACCCGGCGGCGAGGGTATGAGGCGCATGATCCCCAGCGCCGTGGTGGTCTTGCCCGCGCCGGTCTCGCCGACGAAGCCCAGGGTTTCCCCTCGGCCCAGCCGCAAGTTCAGGTTCTCGACGGCATGGACCGTTCCGGAGTCCGTAACGTACTGGATCGTCAAATCCTGTATTTCCAAAAGAAGGCCGTTTTTCGTATTTTCGTCCATATCCTATGCACCTCCCGGCTAACGTTTCAATTTCGGATCCAAGGCGTCCCGCAGGCCGTCGCCCAGGAAATTCAGCGAGAGGATGGTCAACATGATGGCCAGACCGGGATAGAGGGTCAGGTGGGGGTAGTCGCGGATGTACTGGCGTCCCCCCGAAAGCATCGCGCCCCACTCCGGATAGGGAGGCTGGATGCCGAGCCCTATGAAAGACAGCCCCGCCGCGTTGAGAATCGCGGAGGCCACCCCCAGCGTGGACTGGACGATGATGGGGGCCATGCTGTTGGGAATGATGTGCTTCAAGATGATGCGCAGGTCCGAGCTGCCCACGGCCCGCGCGGCCTCGATGAACTCCATCTCCCGGATGGACAGCACCGAGCCCCGCACGATACGGGCGTACCTGGGAACGGCCGAGATCCCCACGGCGATCATCAGGTTGAAGAGTCCCGGCCCCAGAGACGCCGCGATGGCGATGGCCAGCAGGGTTTGAGGCACCGAGAGCAAAACGTCCATCACCCTCATGATGCCGTTGTCGATCCAGCCTCCATAATACCCCGCCGTGGCCCCCAGCATTCCGCCGATAACCAACGCGATTCCCACGGCGATGAACCCCACCTGCAGCGAAATCCGGGCCCCGTAGATCAATCGGCTCAGGATATCCCGGCCGAACTCGTCCGTACCCAGCAAGAACTGCTGCGAAGGGGTCTCGTAGCTGTGCATCAAGTTCTGCTTCTGGTAGGGGTAAGGGGCCAGACCGTCGGCAAAAATGGCGATGAAGGCCAGAAAAACGATGAATATCAAGCCGAACATGGCCAGCGGGCTTTTTCTCAAGCGGAACAAAACCTCCGCCAAACCTCCGCGCTTTTTCCGCCCCGTATTGACGGGCACTGCAACAGAGTCGCTCATGCTCCATCGCCCCCTATCTGTACTGCGCTTTGATGCGCGGGTCGATGTAAGCGTAGAGCAGGTCCACCAGCAAGTTGACCAAACTGAAGGCCACGGCGACGAAAAGCACGCCCCCCTGCACGACGGGGTAGTCCCGCATCTTGATGGACTCGACCATCAGGCGGCCGACGCCGGGCACGGCAAAGATCGATTCCGTCAGGATGGCTCCCGCCAGGAGCTGCCCGAACTGGAGGCCGCAAAGGGTCACGATGGGGATGAGGGCGTTGTGAAGGGCATGAACCCATATGATCACGGACTCTTTCTGTCCTTTGGCGCGCGCGGTGCGAATGTAGTCGGCGCGCACCACTTCCAGCATCGAAGAGCGCGTCATGCGGGTGATCATGGAAATGGACTGAGCCGACAGCGCCAAAGAGGGCAGGATCATGGCCTTGAAGGTGTCGAAGCCCGAGGGGGGCAGCCAGCGCAGGTACACCGAGAACAGCAGAATCAGGAGCAGCCCCAGCCAGAAGACCGGCATCGAAAGGCCGATCATGGCGAAGATCATCGTCAGGGTGTCGAAGATGGAGTACTGCTTGATCGCCGACAAAATGCCGCAGGGCAGCCCGATGATGACGGCGATGACGATAGCGAACGCCGCCAATTTCAAGGTGGAAGGGAAAGTCGCCATGATCTCGTTCATGACGGGGCGCTTGGTGATGTAAGAACTTCCGATATCGCCTTTGGTTACGGCTTTGTAAATGTAATTTCCGAACTGAATCAGGAAAGGTTTGTCCATTCCCTCTTTTCTCCTGAATTCCTGGATCGCGCTTTCCGTGGCCATTTCCCCCAAAACCATCCGTGCCGGGTCGCCCGGCGTCAGATAGAGAAGGGTGAAAACGCAAAAAGCCACGCCAATAAGCACGGGTATCAAGAACAGGATACGGCGAACGATGTAGAGAATCATCGTCTATCCTCCCTTTCATGAATTGAGCGGAACTGTATAGAGAACGGCAGGGGTCCTCTCCCCCCTGCCGTTTCGTGACCGACGCTTCTATTCCGTTTCAGCCGCGGCCCCACTTTTATGCAAATTCTATTCGAAGTAAACGCCGCGGAAGGAGTGAATTTCGTTGGAACGAGGGGCGAACCCCTTGACGTTTTTCTGCGTACCGGCGATCGACTCGTCGTTGTGCAGATAGATCATCGGAAGCTGCGCGTTGATGTAAAGCTGCATCTCTTTGTAGATAGCGGCTCTCTCGTCTCCGTCGGGAAGGCTGCGCCCTTTGTCCAGCATCTCGTCCAGCTTGGGATCGCTGGTGAAGGTGTAGTTGGAGGCCCCGATGGCCGTGGTTTCCAACAAACCGGAAACGGCGAAGTTCGGGTCGGGAACTGTGCTGACCCACCCCAGAATGAAAAGGTCATGTTTTTTCTCCATGAGCCCGTTCAGGTACGCGCCCCACTCCAATACCTTGATCTCGGATTTGATCCCGATTTCGTCGAGCTGGGCCTGAACGATGGTGGCGCTGTCCACCCGCTCCTTGCGCTCGTTGGTCCATATCTCCAGCTTGAGGTCCTTCACGCCGGCGTCGGCCAGCATTTTTTTGGCCTTCTCCACGTCCTGCACATGGGGCGGAATTTCATCGTTGATGGAATACTTGACAGCGGAGGGGATCAATGTCCCGGGCACCTTGCCCACGCCCCTGTAGGAGGCCGCCTGGATACCCACGATGTCGAGAGCCGCGTAAATCGCCTGACGGACGTTCACGTCGTCGAAGGGCTTCTTGGTGACGTTGAACCCTATGTAAGCGGTGGAGTTCTGCGGCCTGCGGAAAAGCACCAGGTTTTCGTTCTCTTCGATGCGCTTCAGGTCGTTATGGACGATGGGGAAGGCGATGTCGGCGTCGCCCGTCTCCAGCGCGATGGTCCGGCTGGTGGGTTCGGGGACGGAGCGGACCTCAAGGGTTTTGTACTTCGGCTTGGGTCCCCAGTAGTCTTCGAAACGCTCGAGAATATACTTGTTGCCCTTCTGCCAGCTCACCAACTTGAAGGGACCGGTGCCCACCGGGTTCATGCCGTAGCTGTCGCCGGCGGCCTCAGTGGCCTTCTCGTTGATGACGGAACCCCAGCTATGAGCCAGAGAGGAGAAGAAAGAATAGTCGATCTTCTTCAAGTGAACGATAACGGTGTAGTCGTCTACGACCTCCACGTCTTTGACGTTCTGGGAGTACGTGGCGATCTTCGCTCCCGCGTCTGTGGTGGCGCGCATCATCGAATATCGGACGTCGGCGGCCTTCATTTCTTCCCCGTTATGGAACTTGACGCCTTTACGAAGGTTGAACTTGTACTCCGTGCCGGACAGGAACTCCCACGACTCTGCCAGGCCCGGGGACACATTTCCTTCGTTGTCCAGGAATACCAGAGTGTCGTAAAGCTCGTAGCAAACCCGGGAACTCGGCACGTCGTTATGGGCGATGGGGTCCATGGTCGTGGCGTCGTATTGGTCGGCCACGATCAAAATGTCTTTTGCGGCAGCGTCGGCGGCACCGCACAAACCCACCAGCAATACCATCAACAATACAACGAATCCGCTTTTTTTCACAACTATCCTCTCCCTTTTGCGATTTCTTCGGTTCTCTTAATTTCTCTTGAAATTTCTCTTGAATGGTAAACCTGTCCGACTTGAAAATTATGTATTTCGAGTATCCTCCCCCCTCGTGACGCCGTCACGCTTCGTAAACGAGTTCGCCGTTCACGAAGGTTTTCACGACTCTGGAACGGGAGTCCAGGGGCTCTCCGTCCCATACGGCGATATCCGCGTCCTTGCCCGTTTCGATAGAGCCTACACGGTCCGCTATGCCCAAGTGTTCGGCCGCGTACAGTGTGACGCCCTTCAAGGCCTCCTCCGCCGGCAGCCCGGCGCGGACGGCCAGGGACGCGTAGACGCTCAGGTGTTCGATAGGAACGACGGGATGGTCGGTGATGATGCAGAAATGGACTCCGTTTTCCCAGAGTATCCTGGGGGTGTCCCATGTTTTGTTGCGGACCTCGATTTTCGATTTCGTGGCCAAGGTGGGGCCGATGGCGGCGCGAACTTTTTTCCCCGCCAGCCAGGGCGCTATCTTATGGCCCTCGGTACAATGCTCCAGGGTGAAGTCCAGATCGAACTCCTCGGCGATGCGCACGGCGGTCTGGATGTCGTCCACTCGGTGGCAGTGAACCCGAAGGGTCAGCGTGCGGTCCAGAACGGGGAGCAGGGCCTCCATGCCTAAATCCCGGTCGAAAGCCTCTTTCTTGGCCTTGGCGGCCTCCAGTTTGGCTTTGTAGTTTTGCGCTTTGACAAACGCCTCCCGCATCAATGCCGCAACCCCCATGCGGGTATTCGGCGCTTTTTTCATGGCGGTGTAGACCCGAATGGGATTTTCGCCCAAGGCGGCCTTCATGGCGGATGGAGCGCGGACGGTCATGAACTCCAAGACGCCGGGTTTCGTCTTGACGATCATCCCCTGGCCTCCGATGACGTTGGCGCTGCCCGGCAGGGACTGCACACAGGTGACGCCCCCCGCCAGGGCGTCCGGAAAGGATGTGTCGTCCGGGTAAAGCGCGTCCAACACCCGGAGCTGAGGTGTGAGAGGTTCCACCTTTTCGTTGCCGTCGCTGAACCCCTCGGGGAATCCCTCGTTGAAGGTCCCCATATGCACATGAGCGTCGATGAGCCCCGGGGTGATTATTTTCCCCTGAAGATCGAACACCTCCGCTCCCTGGGGAACGGGGATGTCCGTCCCCACTCGGGCGATTTTTCCTCCATCCAGGACGACGGCCTCGCCCTCCAAAGTCTTGCCCGTCCCCGTCAGAACGGTTCCCCCCGCAAGATATTTCTTACCCATCGACGTCATTGACATCAAGGCCACGCCCCCTTGTATATTGCTGCATTTTTACGACGCCGGATTTTTATGGTGTTTCATTATAACTATGTTCCGATCCAGATGCAAACACGATTGGGCAGTTGGGGTTTTTTCGGAAAATAGAATAGAATAGGGTCGTGTATCGAGGCCAATGCCGAGTCAAATTTTCAAGGCAAAGATTTTCAAGGCAAAGGTGTGTTTGACGGGGTACAATTTTTTACGGCACCCACCGTCCAAGTCGATCGTCCAAAGGGACTGTCCCATTGGAAGGGGTGGATCTGCGGAGGAAGCGGTCATGTCGGAGGAGACAGCAGAGGTATTGACGATAAAAGTCGACGAAGAGGGCGTATGGATAGCTGCGCTTTCCGGTAGATTCGACCTGCCTAAAGTGCTGGATTTTTTGATGTCCAAAGGTGTCCGGAAATACAACCAGGGGGCAGTCAAAGAATTCGTCAAACAAAAAAGCCGAACATATTGGAAAATCGCCCCGCGGAATGAAGCGGAGGAAAAATACGCTCAGGTCGTCGTACATGTGGCCGGCGACGGCATGTCCGCCTCCATCACGATAGAGCCCCCTTTTTTTACGCACCCTTGGCCCACCCCGAAGGATATCGAAGAGTCTCTGGCGCGCCGGGGAGTCGTCTTTGGCTTGGATGAGGAAGTGATCGAAAAACTGGCGAGGCTGAAAATCTTCAACGAAGCCATCACCGTCGCTCAGGGGATACCCGTCCAAAATGGAGAGAACGCGAGAATCGAGTTTTTAGTGGACCCCGACCGCCCCTTGGAACTCGATACGGAAGCCCAGAAGATCGATTACAAAGAGATCAGCGCCTTCGTCCACGTCCAAGAAGGGCAGGAAGTGGCCGTCATTCATCCCCCCACGGCGGGCGAGACCGGAAGGTCTGTTCTGGGAGAAGAAATCAAACCCATTCCAGGCAAAGACAGCGTGTTCCCCGTGGAGAGCGGACTCAACGTTTCCGAGGATGGCCTTCACCTCATCGCCGCCCTGGACGGCCGCCTTCTGCGCAAAAACAACCGGCTGTCGGTGCTGCCTGAGCTGGAGGTCAGCGGCGACGTGGATTTCAGCACCGGCAATATTGACTTCCCAGGCTGCGTAAAAATCAAAGGCGTGGTCAGAGATGGGTTCAAGGTGGTCTCCGTGGGCGATATCGAAGTCCGGCAAATGGTAGAGGGCGCTTACATCGAAAGCGGGGGAAACATTTTCGTCGCCGGAGGGGTGCGGGCGATGGCCAGGGGCCGCCTGATCTCCGCGGGAGACATCACGGCCAGCTTTGTGGACCAGGCCTACATACGCGCCCAGGGCAGCGTCATCATCAAAAACTCTCTGCTCCACAGCGACGTGGGGGCCAACCAGTCCGTGAGAGTGATGGGCGACCGGAAATCTCAGATCGCGGGGGGAAAGGTCCTGGCCGGGCTCGAGGTCGTCTGCCAGATTCTGGGAAGCGAGATGGGCACGAAAACGGAAGTTGTCGTCGGGATCTCCGCCGAGCGCGCAGAGCGGCGCCGCGAGCTGCAGGCTCTGATCTCCCGTTACGAAAAAGATATCGCGGAGGTAGACAACAACTTGACCTTTCTGAAAAACCTGGACGCGAAAAGAGCGCTGACCGAGAAGGGACAAAAGCAGAAAATCTCCGTCATGAAGACCAAGTTTCAGATGCAGGCGGCTCTCATCGCCATGACAAACGAGTTGAAAGAGCTGGAAGAGAGTCTGGAACTCACAAAAACCAAAGGGGTAGTTCGGGTTCAGGGTGTTTGCTATCCCGGGGTCAGCATAACCATCCGCGGGGTTGTCTATAAAGTAAAAGAAGCCTTCAAATACGCGTCTTTCACCTTCGACAGCGGCGAAATCCGGCTCAGGGCGTTCGACGCCTGACATCTGATTCTGAGTCTCGACTGCACTCAGACCGTGTGCAATCTTTTGCTCAACGCATCCTGCAAAATCTGGGATAAACTCAACCCCGACCTCATTGCTTCGTCATCCATCCATTTAGGTATGCTCACCGTGCGCCGGACAGCATGTTCGTCACGGACATTCACCCTAATAAGATTCACAAATTCTCCAAAATCTACCTTGACTTCTTCTATACGGGAAGCCGCAGGAATCTCTTCTCTTTTCTCTATCAAATACGCGATCCACAGATTCAATGCGGACGCGGCCATATGCAGAGCATTTCCAAGAGATTTTCCCTCACTGATGCACCCCGGAAGATCCGGATACGTGATAGTGTAACTTTCATCATCGTTCGAATGAAATACCGCAGGATAAACATACTCCATAGCGAGCCCTCCTTGTCTCAAGACATTGGGACATTACAGTCCCGCAGCCTTCAAAATCGCCCTTGCCGTATGCTCATTGAGTTCGCGGTGATCTTGTACCGGACGGAAGCCGTCTTTCTCAAAAATAACGTGTCCCCCTTGGTTTCTCACTTCTTTGTATCCTGCCCAGGTGAGCTTTTTAATCAAGTCCTTTCGTTTCACCTCCCAACCCCTTTCTTGATTATTGTATTACGAAAATATCGTTGGCTCTCCTTGCCCTGCGCCAGAATTCTATTCGGGAAAAGAATAGTTCAACTTAAATTTGATTTTGAGCAGTTCCTTTAGCGGGCGTTAAAAATTGGAAGCTGTTTTTTGAAATAGTGCCGATTACAACTCCAACCATGAATAAAGACAACGGCTTTTCCTTCTCCATGCTCCTCAAAATAAAGTTTACAATTATCTTCAGTCGCAAAATATGACATAAGTCTCCTCCTGCCTATAATAAATGATTTGATAAATGATTTGATAAATGATTTTCGGCCCCACTATTGTCAACGAAGGAACTGTTCAAAGTTAAAACTGTTCAAAGTTAAGTTGAACTATGCACAACAAATCAGGGAAACCGGTCCGTCTCCTCCCAGCTCCAGCGGCGATGAGTCGCCAGGACGAGAAAAAAAAGAATAATGGAAAGGACAATGAAAGGCTGGGTCCAGCCCAGACTTGGCGCGCGAAGACCCACCTGCCGCGAGAGCGCGCGGACGTTGAGCAGGTGAAGGACGGGAATGCCGCTTTCGAGGGCGGCGCGGGCCACGCCTTTGCCCGCCGGGTTTTCGTGCCTGGGCCGGATCAACCCTGGAGGGAGGGGCGCCTCGGCTCCGCCGGTTACAGAGGCCGAGCCGCCTATGAATACCACCAGCTTCGGCCGCGATCGTCCGATCTCGTTTATCTTCATCGCTATGATCTCCTCCAGAGTCTGCAATCTCAAAAGCGGAACGCCGGCGGTTCGAGCCGCCCCCTCCAAGAAGCTCATGGTTTCTTTCGTGTAGTTCAGCCCTGTCTCCCAGCGTCCTCCGGGCGTGTAATAGAGAGCGCGGGTCCGCAAGCGGCCCGTTTGCCGCAGGCGATGTTCCAGCAAGGGCCAGGGGGCCTCCATGCGATTGGCGCCCCAGGTGGAAGAGCCGAGGGAAACGGCCAAATCTACCTGCAGCCCCCTTTCCTCCGCGGCGGCCAGCAGAGAAACCAGGAACCCCGGAAAGGAACTCGACGCGAAAACGGCGATCGAGTCTCCCCGCACCAACCGCACCTGGTCGAACCAACGCAGAATGTGGACGGCCCATGCGGGATCGGTCGAGGCCTGCTTCACTTCCAGGGGCCCCAGGGTAGTTGTGATATCGCTCCACTCCACGCCTATCAATCCTGAGCGGAAAGGGTCCACTTGGGAGGGAGGCGGAGAAAATGCCGCCGTATATTCATTCAATTCATTCCATTGATCCGCGTTCCCGCGGACTTCCCGAGAGTTCAGCCATTCCCATAGAGAAGCGTGCATGGCCCGCACCCGTGAAAGCGCCCGCGACTCCTCGTGGGTCAGCGACCCCCCCCACAGCCGAGACAGGGCAAAGACCCCCGCCAACACCAGCGCGAGAAAATAAAGCCGCCCCCTGGGATAAGCATTGAAAAAATCTTTACATTTCAAAACCTGCATCTTTTTTAAAACCCGCATCTTTAAAATTTCCATGAGAGTGAGGACAATGGGAGGGGAGACAACGAGAGAAAGGTCCAGAGATCGAACAAAAGGGAGGAGGCAAACGACGCCGCGGCGGCTGGGGCAACGATCCCGGCGAGGGTGATGCAGAGCCCCTGACGCTCCACATCCGCCGCTATGAGGCCGGGTATGACCCAGCCCAGCCAGAACGCCGGAACAAATTCGGGGGGGAGGGCGAAAACGAGCAAAGGACGTAGACTCAACGCCAGCAACATGGAAACGCCCACTCGCTCACGTCCATAAAGATGCCACCGCTGGGTGAGGATGTGAAGGACGGGAGCCAGCGCGACGCCCGCCAGAATTGAGCAAAAACACATCGTCGGCAGGTCCGAATGCTGGGCCAAAAGTCCCGGTGTGATCAGCCCGCCGCAATTCCATCCCGTTCGGCGGCTCCAGTATAATCCTGCCAAAATGCCCAGGGCCAGAGGAATTTCCGACGTCAAGAGCTGCGTCTGCATAAAGTTCAGACCTCCTGATGATCCAGAGAAAGCAAAAATCGGGAAAGCAAAAAATCCAGCGGCCATCCCGCCACATTGCCGCAGCCGAAGGTCTGTCCGTCCCAGAACCTTTGAAACGACGCGGCGTCTCTAATTTGATCGTTCCAGTCGATCCCGGCGCCCGGCAAAAAGCCATAAGCTCCGGTGTTGCGGGTGAAAATACGCCGTTTCCAGGGCAGAGAATCGATCCACGGGATGAAAGCCCGCAAACGAGCGGGCCTGTCCGTCCTGTGGTGAAACAGCAACGTGGTCTCCTCGGGAAGCCAGCCGGTGTCTTCGAAGAGCCGAGCGGTACTGACCGCGTCGTTGGCCGAGAAAGCCGCAGCCAATTGATTGCGGCCGCGCTGGAAGACGCGAAAATCGGCGACGTCGGGGGGCAAGGCCGCCATTGCCCGTAACGAGGGATCGAGGGGCAGCCCTATGGCGTGGCATACCGCCGCGGCTAACTTCATGTTTTCGCGCAAATGGCGTGGAAGTCCGCCGTATTCGGGGGGGAGGGGCAGGGGAGACAAGATTTTGTTTCCGCGCATTTCAAGCATGGTCTTGACCCTGGTATTGACATTCACATTTGCATTCACATCTGCATTTGCATCTGCGTCGCCGTCGCCGCCGAAGGCCACGGGAATCCCGGGGGGGACTCCTTCCATCAGCGCAGCGGCTGCGGCTTCCCGGCCTGGCCCCCACACCTCCTCGTGATCGGGGCGGCAGTTGGTCCAAACGACAAGGGTGGGTCCAATGATCCGAGCCGCCAGAGGTTGAAATTCCGGGGCCACCGCGCTGTTTTCCATGACGACGGCCTCGGTGGCGGGATCGATTTGCGACGCCCACCATTTCATCTCCCCCACATGTCCGGGAGAAGTGCGTCTGATGGCCCGCTCTCCACCGGGAAAAAGCTCCCGGGGAACCACCCCTGTAATGCGCGACCTCACCGGAAAGCCCTGCGCCGCAAAAACAGCATGCAACAAACGTACCAAACTGCTTTTGGCACGTGAACCCGTCACAAGTATTCGGTGAGGAACACCTTGCAAATTTCTCAACAAAGCAAAATCACCAAATTTAAAGATCTCGAATTTAAAGATCTTGAATCAACGATCCCATATAGATCTCAAATTTCAGTCTCAATCGACACATCTCATAAGCAACATCTTGCTGAACACATGCCGGGATGTTCCATGAAGAGCATCACAGTACGAGTATAATACCATCATGGCTGCTGAACGAGAGAGATTCGGCGTTTTTGTCGACTTCCTCGGGTATTTTGTATGATTTGATCGAGTATACGAAAGGAGCGTGTTGCTCGTGTTTTCCAAGGGGCGGCTTTTGCGTGGGCTTCTGTGGGGATTGATGTTGGCTTCGTGTTTCCCGGCGGTTTCGTCGGCTGCGGAAGTGGCCCTCATGTCCGTGGGACAGAGCCCGGACGCCATGATGGTGCGCGTGCTTTTGAAGAAGATGAAAGTGGATTCCGATTATAACGCCATGCTTCAGAAAACCGAACTCGGCGACCGAAAGGTCTTGATCGCCGTAGTGGGCGGCAGTTCCAAAGGGCTCGGCGCCGCCGGCATCGACAAAGAACAGGAGATGGAGCGCGCGCGGGAGGTGTTCGGCGAGGCGAAAGCCAAGGGGATACGCATTCTGGTCATGCATGTGGGGGGCGAAGGCCGCCGAGGGGAACTTTCCGACTTCTTCGTGAAAGATTCCGTCCCCTTCGGCGAGAAGATCATCGTGGTGAAGGGCGGTAACGACGACGGCATCTTCGACAGCCTCAAAGGGCCGGATGCGACCGTCACCACGGCGGAGAAGATCCAGGGTACCCAGGAACCCCTTGCGGAGATATTGAAAGAATGGGGCGTCGGCGATTAGAGACGTGTTAGAGGTGATTGGAGGAGGACGGCGGTTATGACTCTTGATTGGTTTTGGCCGGAGGGTTTTTATGCCTCGATGATGATTTTGGCCTTCGCTCTGGGAGCTTTCGCGCTGAAACTTCCCATAGCTGTCGCCATGTCGGGAGGGGCGGTGCTGGGGGCGATCCTGGCGGGCGAAGGGATACCCGTTCGTCACCTGGTCGAGGGGATGTTCGGGTACATCGATACCATCCTGATTATCGCGACGGCGATGATCTTCATGAAAACCGTGCAGGCCATCGGCCTGATGGAGTCCATCGCGGCTTGGGGAATCCGAAGGTTCAGAAACTATCCCGTCCTTCTCTCCATAGGGGTGACCCTTCTGATCATGTTCCCGGGGATGCTGACCGGATCTTCCACCGCCTGCTGCCTCACTACAGGGGCGCTTGTCGCGCCGGTTCTGATGCACTTGGGCGTTCCGCGGGTGAAGACGGGGGCGTTGATCGCCATAGCGGCCTTGCTGGGTATGATCGCTCCGCCCATCAATATCCCGGTGATGATCATTGGGGGCGGCATCGACATGCCCTATGTGGGATTTGCCGTTCCCCTGCTCGCGGCGACGATGCCCTTGGCCGTCTTCGCGGCGCTTTTGCTTGCCTGGCCCAGCCTGAGGCGCAGAGAGGGGCAAAATGACGAGGCTCTCGAAAAGGAGCTTGCCCGCATGAGTTCCGTTCCGCTGACTTGGCGTCTTTGCACTCCCTTCGCCGTGTTGGTGGTTTTGATGGCGGGAGAGCAATTTATGCCCCAATATTTCCCGTTTTTGGGGATGCCTCTCCAGTTTCTGATCGCCTCCGCATCGGCGGTGTTTACAGGACGGCGCTGGAACGTGCTGGCCTCCGCCACCGAGGCCATCGACGACGCTTTGCCCGTTTTGGGTATCCTCATGGGTGTGGGGATGTTCATCCAGGTCATGACCCTCAACGGAGTCCGTGGATTTGTCGTCATCAGCGCGCTTTCCATCCCCGAGTGGGCTCTTTACCTCAGTATCGCCGTTTCCATTCCGGCCTTCGGGGCCATCTCCTCCTTCGGCGCCGCCTCCGTGCTGGGCGTTCCCTTCATGTTCGCGCTGCTGGCCAAGGATCAGATCATCACGGCCACGGCCCTCGCCCTGATCGCCAGCCTGGGGGACCTGGTGCCTCCCACGGCCCTCGCCGGCATTTTTGCCGGGCAGGTGGTGGGGGAGAAGAATTATTTCAAGATATTGAAAGTCTGCGTCGTTCCCGCGGTCGCCATCGCGCTCTGGGGAATCGCGTTCATCGCTTACGCCGGACCTCTGGCCTCGTGGCTGCGGTGGGTGTAGTCATGCAAATCGTCTATCGCGTCATCATCGCGTTCATCCTTTTGCTCACGATTCGCTGTGCCTATCGCGAGAAGGATTTTTGGAAACAGGCGACCGCCGCCCTGGTGGTGATTCCCCTGGTGCTGCGGCTGTTGCTGATCAAATAGGGGGCGGGGGAAAATTATGGACTCCCACAGAGTTTCGGGCAACGCCGCGACGGCGACCCTGCTTTTCGCCCTTTCGCTGCTCGTTTGCTGGCTGGCCGCGAGGGACTTCATGAAAATGTGGAGGGACGACGTTCTGGTGCCTCTGCCCGAGTACCGGCGGATCATGCTCTCGGATTATCTGCCCAAACTGGCGGGTACCCCCGTGGACACCCCCGTCTTCATCCAGGACAGCGGCCGGCCAGGGGCTGCCGTAATGGTCTTGGGGGGAACCCACCCCAACGAACCGTCCTCGTTTCTTTCGGCGGTGGTCCTTCTGGAAAATGCCCGCGTGGAGGCGGGGCGTTTGATCGTCGTGCCCTTCGCCATGCACGCCGGGTTTCGCCACAACTTTCCCCAGGAGGCCTCCCCGTCCTTCCTCCACTTTACCCTTCCCGACGGGAGTGAGCGGGTCTTCCGCTACGGTTCCCGGGACATGCAGCACATCCTGATGTGGCCCGGCCCCGACATCTATAAGCATAAACCGTCGGGCCAGGAGCTTTCGGGAAACGAAAACAAAAACCTGAACCGCTCATACCCGGGCGACCCGAACGGCACTTTGGCCGAGCAGTTGGGATTCGCCATCATGGAACTGATCCGCAGGGAAAATGTGGACCTCGCCTTCGACCTCCACGAGGCCTCCCCCGAGTATCCCGTCATCGACGCCATCGTGGCTCACGAGAGGAGTATGGAACTGGCGGCGGCCGTAGCCATGGAGCTGAAGGGCATGGATATCGAAATACGCCTGGAGCCCTCGCCCAAGAACCTGCGCGGCCTTTCCCACCGGGAGTGGGGGGACGGGACGGACACCTTGCCCATCCTGATGGAGACGGCAAATCCTTCCCAGGGGCGCCTGCGGGGGCGGACGGACGAGGCTCTGGCTCTGACCGGGAAGGACAAGGCCTACGCGAAAGCGCGTGACATGGGGAACCTTTTCATTCCCTATTCGAACGGAGATCAGCCTGTCGCCCTGCGCGTCGCCCGCCACCTGACGGCAATCCGCCTTTTCCTGGAGATGCTGGGTTTGTTTCACGAGGGCAAGGACATCGTTGTGGAAGGGATTCCCCATTACGAGGACATGATCGCGAAGGGCGTCGGCTATTATCTGAAGCCTTTGCCGATCGACTGACGTACCCCGCCCCATACCCCGCAGGGGACTCGTCCCCTGACCCCGTTTATGTTCTCCTGAATGCAGGAGTGTCGACGCCTGGATTTTCGTTTCGGAGACGAAGTTCGGGCGATCTTTGGGAACGTAAGGAGGAATTTTTAATGAAGGAGGAGTTTTTAATGAAGGTTCGTGTTTTTTGCGGGTTGGTTTTGATTTTTTCTGTTTGGATGTTTTGTTCGGCGGCGTTTGCCAATGCCCCCATCACCTTCGCTGACGTCAAGGCTAAGAACGGGATGGTGGCCGCGGCCAACGAATTGGCTTCAAAGGCGGGGGTGGAGATCTTGAAAAAGGGAGGCAACGCCGTTGACGCGGCTATCGCGACGGCGCTGGCGCTCAACATCGTGGAGCCCAACGCCTCCGGCCTGGGCGGGGGTGGGTTCGCCACCCTTTACCTCAACACCGGGGAGACCGTTTGCTGGGACTTCCGCGAGATGGCCCCCAAATCGGCGACGAAGGACCTCTTCTCGTCCGAACAGTCTCAGAAGGAAAAATGGTCGACCTGGGGAGGCAAAGCCTCCGGAGTTCCCGGCTCTCCTATGGGGCTCTTCACGATTCTCGAGAAGTACGGCACCCTGTCCTTCGCCGAGGTTATGGCCCCGGCTCTGGCGCTGGCGGAGGAGGGTTTCACCGTAGATCCGCTTCTGGCCTCCATGATCCAGGACAACTTCGACAAGATCACCGCCTTCAATCCTGATGGAACGACCTACACTCCAGAGGGACTGCCCCTCGAAAAGGGCACTCTCCTCAAGCAGCCGGTCCTGGCCAAGACATTCCGCCTGCTTGCCGAGAAGGGTCCCGACGCCTACTACAAAGGCGAAATCGGCGAGGCCGTGGTGCGTGCCGTCAACAAAGCCGGCGGGAACATGACCATGGAGGATCTGGCGAACTACAAGATAGAGAAACGGGAGCCCCTGAAGGGGACCTACCACGGGTTCTCCATCGTGGCGCCTCCCCCTGCCTCCAGCGCGGGAACCCATGTCATCCAGATACTGAACGTCCTGGAGAACTTCCCCGTGAAGGAATGGGGCCACAACAGCGAACTTTACCTCCATCACCTGTCCGAGACCAGCAAAATGATGTTCGCGGACCGGGCCAAATATATGGCGGACACAGCCTTCGCAAACGTTCCTCTGGCGGGTCTGATCTCCAAGGCATACGCCCAACGGCTGGCTGAGAAAATTGGGGAGACCGCCGCCCTCGAAATCACCGCCGGCGATCCGACAGCCTTCGCCACCACCCCGAAGACCCAGCATCGGTACGGTCCCGCGGGGGATCACAACCAACACGTATCCACCACCCACTTCTCCGTGGTGGACAGCAAAGGCAACATGGTGGCCTGGACCTGGACCATCAACAATTTCTTTGGCTCCGGCGTTTTCGTCCCCGAGTACGGCTTTATGCTGAACGATGAAATGGACGACTTCTCCACGAACGCCTCCAGCGTCAATGCCCCCGAGCCGGGCAAGAGACCCCTTTCCTCCATGACACCGACCCTGGTGATCTCCCCGGATGGAAAGCCCTTCATCGCCGTGGGCTCTCCCGGAGCGACCCGGATCATCCTGGCCGTCGCGCAGATCATCGTGAACGCCGTGGACTTCGGCATGTCCATGGACGAAGCCATCGAGGCCCCCCGTCTCTTCAACGCCCTCTCCGGAGGCAAGGCTGGCCCCCTTCTGATCGAGGCCGGCGTCGACGAGTCCATCGTCGAGGGACTCAAAAAGCGTGGGCACAACGTCGAGGTCCGGGAGAAAGGTCTTTATTTCGGCGGCGCTCAGGGCATCATGATCAAAGACGGAGAGATCGTGGGTGGTGCCGACTCCCGCCGCAACGGCGTAGCTGTGGGCTATTGAAGGCCGGAGGAGAAATTTGGGAGAGCAGGTTCTTTTGATATTGTAGATTCTTTTGAATTGCGGGGCCATGTCGTTTGACATGGCCGTCTTTTTTTGTTATGATCATTTTTCGGCATAATTTTCCCGACTAAGGGAGGTCTTTTTATCCATGCCCGAATTTGTTCCAGTCAGCAAGAAACGGCAGCGTTTTACTTTTGGCCGTGTGCATGACCTCATAGAAATACCCGACATGATCGAGGTTCAGCGCGCTTCTTACCGTTGGTTTTATCAAGACGACGTTGCGCCTGATTCCCGTGAAATGCAGGGGTTACAGGAACTTCTGTACGAAGTTTTTCCTATTGAAAGTTATGACGGCCAATTTGCCCTGGAGTTCGTCCGTTATTACGTCGACAATCCCAGCCTGACGGAGGAGGAAGCCCGCCGGCGCGATATGACCTGGGCGCGCCCCATTCGCGCCACCATCCGCCTCACCAACACCAAGCTGCAGGAAATCAAGGAAGAGGAGATCTTCCTGGGCGATTTTCCCGTCATGACCGAGCGGGGGACCTTCATCATCAATGGAACGGAACGTGTGGTCATCAACCAACTGGCGCGCTCGGCCGGCGTCTATTTCACGAAAGAGGATTCGCTTCCCGGGCAGGAGTCCTGTACGGCAAAGATTATCCCTGACAGGGGCGCGTGGTTGGATTTCGCCGTCGCGCCGGGTGAAGTCGTCTCGGTCAATATCGACAACCGGAAAAAACTGCCGGTTTCTTTGTTGCTGAAGGCCTTTGGCGCGAAGAACAACGAGGAAATACTGGAACTGTTCGAGGCTCAATCTACTTTTATGGAGTTCAGCGACGAGATGAGGGGCATGTTGGCCGCCAAGGATTTTTACGACCCGGAGGGCGGGCTGATTGTGGGGCGCAACCGCCCCGTCTCCCGTGACGCGCTGGAAAAACTGAAAGCGCTGGACCTCGACGGGCAGGGCGGCATCGAGGTACTGGGCATCGACCCCTCTTTGGCCTTGACTTTGGAAAAAGACACGACCCAGAGCGCGGACGAGGCTATGCAGGAGATTTTTCGGCGCCTCCGGCCCAACGAACCTGCGCGGGTAGAAAACGCCAGGGATTATCTGTATTCCCTTTTCTTCGATCCCAGGCGCTACACCCTGGGGCGGGTGGGGCGCTACAAGCTCAACCGCCGTTTGAAATTGAACGTCCCGGAGTCCACGCGCCTTCTGACCCTGGAGGACGTGGTGAGCATCGTGCGAGAGATGTTCGCCATGCGGGCCCTGGACAAAAAGAGCGACGATATCGACCATCTGGGCAACCGCCGGGTGCGGTCCATCGGAGAGTTGCTCCAGAACCAGATTCGCATCGGCCTTCTGCGCATGGAGCGCATCGCGAAGGAGCGCATGACCACCATTCCCAATCTGAGTACGGCCATGGGCCGAGAACTCATCAATGTGCGCCCCATCGCCGCGGCGCTTCGGGAGTTTTACGGTTCCGGCCAGTTGTCCCAGTTTATGGATCAGACAAACCCCCTGGCGGAGGTCACTCACAGAAGGCGGCTTTCTGCCTTGGGACCGGGAGGTCTGAGCCGCGAGCGGGCAGGTTTCGAGGCTCGCGACGTCCACTACACCCACTATGGCCGGGTCTGCCCCATCGAAACGCCTGAAGGCCCCAATATCGGCCTCGTGTCGTCCCTCACGACCTACGCCCGTTTGAACGAGCACGGGTTCCTGATCACGCCCCGGCGCAAGGTCGGAAAAGGCAAGCTGACGGGGGAGATAGAGTTTCTTTCCGCCGACGAGGAGGACAATTACCACGTCGCGATGGCCAATACCCCGCTGGAGGAGGACGGCGTCACCATCAAGGGGACGGAGTGCCCCACCCGGCACCAGGACGACGTGGACACGATCCCCGTGGAGGAGGTCGATTATATGGACGTTTCCCCCAAGCAGATCGTCTCTTCCTCCACGGCGCTCATTCCTTTTCTGGAACACGACGACGCCAACAGAGCTTTGATGGGCTCCAATATGCAGCGTCAGGCCGTTCCCCTGATTTTCCCCGAGGCCCCTATCGTGGGGACGGGCATAGAACACCGCATCGCCAAAGACTCGGGCTCCTGCGTGGTGGCCCTGGACTCGGGAGAGGTCACCTGGGTGGACTCGGAGCGCATCGAAGTGCGCTCGAAAAAGGGGTACGGGCACGTTTACAACCTGATCAAATTCAGGCGCTCGAATCAGGGCACGATCATTCACCAGCGTCCGCTGGTGGAAAAAGGAGAACAGATCGAAAAAGGGATGATCATCGCCGACGGGCAGGCCGTGGACAACGGTGAACTCGCCTTGGGGCAAAACGTTCTGGTCGCCTTTGTCCCCTGGGAGGGATACAACTTCGAGGACGCCATCCTGCTCAGCGAGAACCTGGTCAAAGAGGACAAATTTTCGTCCATACATATCGACGAGTACGAAATAGAGGCCCGGGAGACGAAACTCGGGCCGGAGGAGATCACCCGGGACATTCCCAACGTGGGCGAGGACATGCTGAAAAACCTCGACGACAGCGGGATCATTCGCATCGGAGCCGAGGTGAACTCGGGCGATATTTTAGTGGGAAAGGTCACCCCCAAAGGAGAGTCGGACCAAACCCCCGAAGAAAAGCTCCTGAGGGCGATTTTCGGCGAAAAAGCCCGCGAGGTGCGGGATAATTCGTTGAAACTGCCCCACGGCGCCAGAGGCAAAGTCGTGGCCGTGAAGCAGATGACCCGCACGGACAATCCGGAGGCGCTTTCTCCGGGGGTGATTCGCACTGTGAAGGTCTACGTGGCTCAGTGGCGCAAGATCACGGTAGGGGACAAGATGGCGGGACGTCACGGCAACAAGGGCGTCGTCAGCCGTATTCTCCCCGTGGAGGACATGCCCTATCTGCCGGACGGAACGCCGGTAGACGTGGTTTTGAATCCCTTGGGCGTCCCCAGCCGCATGAACCTGGGACAGGTTTTGGAGACCATCATGGGGTTCGTGGCGATGAACAACGGATGGCACGTGGCCACGCCCGTTTTCGAGGGCGCACAGGAAAAGGAAATTTTCGAAAACATGACGAAACTCAGTGCCGAAAAGTACCCGGAACTCACCGAGGACGGCATGATCACCCTCCGGGACGGCAGGACCGGCGAGCCGATGGAGAAAAAGGTCACCATCGGGTGCATGTACATGCTGAAGTTGATCCACTTGGTGGACGACAAGATCCACGCCCGATCCACCGGACCCTACAGCCTCATCACCCAGCAGCCTCTGGGGGGCAAGGCCCAGTTCGGAGGTCAGCGTTTCGGCGAGATGGAGGTCTGGGCCCTGGAGGGTTACGGCGCGGCCAACGTCCTGCAGGAGATGCTTACGGTGAAGTCCGACGACATTCGCGGGCGGGACAAGACCTACGAACGTATCGTCAAGGGCCAGAGCCTGGTGAAACCCGGCATCCCCGAGAGCTTCAGGGTTCTGGTGAAGGAACTTCAGGGACTGGGGCTGGACGTGGAGGTTCAATACGACGACGGAACCGCCGGCGGAATGGTGCTGGACGACGAAGACGACGAAAGGGCGATGCGCAGATACAGCGTACTCTCCGAATCGTCCTTTTTTGATGAGGCCGAAGAAAGCAAGGGCGACTTGCCGATTTCCCCCGAGAGCGGCGAGAGTTCGGAAGAATTGCTGGAGGACGCGGACATGTTCGCCATTCCAGATCTGTTTTTGGAGAAAGACGCCTTGGCGGAAGGAATGTCTTTGGTAGAAGAAGAGGAAGAGGGGACTGACGGACTATGGCCCGAAGAGAGATAGTCGGTGTACGTATCAAACTGGCCACTCCGGAGCGGATACGAGAAATATCCAGCGGCGAGGTAAAAAAGCCCGAAACCATCAATTATAGAACCTTGCGCCCTGAAAAGGACGGCCTTTTCTGCGAACGTATTTTCGGCCCCACTCGCAGTTACGAGTGCGCCTGCGGCAAATACAAACGCAGCGGGCCCAAGTTCCGGGGCATCATCTGCGACCGCTGTGGCGTGGAGGTGACGGACAACCGTGTGCGCCGCGAGCGCATGGGCCACATCGAACTGGCCGCGCCCGTGGTTCATATCTGGTATCTTCGGGGGATTCCCAGCCGTCTCAGCCTGCTTTTAGGCACCAGCGCCAAAGACCTGGAAAAAGTCGTCTATTTCGCCCCCACCCGCAAAAAAGAGGGGGCCTTCAAGGTGGTGACCGACGGACGCAGGACGGACCTCATCCGCAAAGGCGCGGTCATATCGGAAAGCGAAATGAAGGTCCACGCTCACTACGACCCGAAATTCAAGGCCGAGGAGGCGTATGTCCTGGAGTCCGTCGATAACATTCCCGTCAACGAGGGGGATGTTCTGACGTTTCAGCAGGTCAACCGCTATAAAACGGAGTACGGCGACGAGATTTTCAAGGTGGAGCCTGCCTACGAGCTTTTGGAGGACGCGGAAAACGCAGATGTGAGAAGCGTGGAGAACTTTTCCCTGAAGGCGGGGGATATTGTATCCGAATCGGAGATGACGCGCCTTTCGGGGCAAGGCGGGAAAAAGGGGAAACAGGCCCTTTTCAAGTTCAAACGCGCTACCGTCTCCAACAACGAGGCCTTTATCGTCACCGCGGCGCTCAAGCTGCCCTTTGCCAAAGGGAATATTATTTCCAAAAGCGAGATGGAACTTTTCCAGCAGAAATATCCGGGGCGTTTTTCGGCGCCCCGCTGGGGGGTCACCATCGACGACCCGTGCTACGTGGTTGTGGAGCAAGGTTCGTCGCCTTTTGCCCGCGCCGAAGTCATTTACGACCGACAGCAGAGCCTGTGTCAGGCTTACGACAAAAAATTCGAGGCGGGAATCGGGGCCGAGGGCGTGCAGACCATGGTCAACCGGCTGGATCTCGACCTCTTGACGGCGTCCCTCAGAGAGGAGGTCGCGGAGAGCAGCGGGCAGAAGAAGCGCAAGCTGGTCAAGCGGCTCCAGGTGGCGGAGGATTTTCGCAAAAGCGCCTCGGAAGCGCAGTCCATGATCCTCGAGGTGCTGCCCGTCATCCCGCCGGATCTGAGGCCGCTGGTGCAGTTGGACGGCGGACGTTTCGCCACGTCGGACCTGAACGACCTCTATCGGCGGGTGATCAATCGCAACAATCGTTTGAAAAAACTGCAGGAGCTCCGAGCCCCCGAGATCATCATCCGTAACGAGAAACGCATGCTTCAGGAGTCCACGGACGCCCTCATCGACAACGGAAGGATGGGCAAGGCCGTTTTGGGGGCGGGAAACCGGCCTCTCAAGAGTCTGACCGACCTTCTGCGGGGTAAGAAGGGACGTTTCCGTCAGAACCTTCTGGGCAAGCGCGTGGACTACTCCGGCCGTTCCGTCATCGTCATCGGTCCCCAGCTCAAAATCTATCAATGCGGCCTGCCCAAGCAGATGGCCCTGGAGCTTTTCAAGCCCTTCGTCATCCGGCAGCTTGTGGAACGGGGCCTCGCCCCCAACGTGAAAAGCGCCAAGCGGATCATCGAGCGGGGACGCGAGGAGATCTGGGGCATCTTGGAGGAGATCATTCGAGACCATCCCGTCATGCTGAACCGAGCCCCGACCCTTCACCGTCTTGGGATTCAGGCCTTCGAGCCGGTCTTGATGGAGGGCAAGGCGATTCGCCTTCACCCCATGGTCTGCACGGCTTTCAACGCGGATTTCGATGGCGATCAGATGGCGGTCCACGTGCCCCTGTCCATCGAGGCGCAGGCGGAGGCGCGGCTGCTGATGCTTTCCGCGAACAACCTGCTGTCGCCGGCCAGCGGACGGCCCGTGGTCACACCGACCCAGGACATCGTGCTGGGTATATATTACCTGACGGATACCCACGAAGGTTTGATGGGGGAGGGGATGCACTTTTCCAGCGAAGAGGACGTCCTTTCGGCGTTCGACCACGGAGTGGTGCATCTCAACGCGCGGATCTGGCTGAAGATGAACCCCGACTGGGCGGTGATACCCGAGGGCAGGCGCAAATACCGCGGGTCGAAGGGCAAGGCGCTGATCGCCGAGGAGACGAAAAAAGTCAAAATCCCCGAGGGCGCGGCTGTTTTTGTGGAAACCTCGCCAGGGCGGGTTCTTTTCAACAATATCATTGCGCCTCCCCTGCGTTTCGTCAACAAGCAGCTGGACAAGAAAAACATGGGCCGACTTCTGGACGACGCCTACGATAAAGTGGACCGCAGCGCGGTGGTGGAGATGCTGGACGCGATCAAGGCATTGGGTTATCGCTGGGCGGCAAAAAGCGGCATCAGCTTCGGCGTGGGCTCCATCATCATTCCGCCGGAAAAAGAAGAGATCACCGCCGAGACCATCAAGCAGGACGAACTCTTCAAAGAAGAGTACGAGATGGGGGTTCTGACCCAGGACGAATACCTTTTCCACAAGGAGATGCTCTGGTCGGAGGCCGCCCGAAGGATCGCCGACAGCATAGCGGGACACATGGAAGAATCGAACCCCGTTCGCATGATGGTGGACAGCGGCGCCCGGGGAAGCCGTGGGCAGATGGGTCAGATGGCGGGTATTCGAGGCTTGATGTCCGACCCCTCGGGGCGCATCATCGACTATCCCATCACGGCCAATTTCCGCGAGGGAATGAACATGCTGGAGTACTTCATCTCCACCCACGGGGCCCGAAAAGGCCTTGCGGACACGGCGCTTCGCACGGCGAAGTCGGGTTACCTGACCCGCCGGCTGGTGGACGTCGCTCAAGATTTAATCATCACCGAACACGACTGCGGAACGGACAAAGGGATCTGCATCCGCCCCCTGACCCGGGACGGCAAGGACATGATTCCGCTGCGAGACCGCATTTCGGGCCGCACCGCCCTGGAGGACATTCGGGCCGGAAACTCGAAGAAAATTTTGGTTAAAAAAGGCGAACTCATCACCTACGAGCTTGCCAGCGAGATCGACAAGAGCGGCGTCACGGAGGTATGGGTGCGCAGCCCACTGGCCTGCGCGCTGAAGCGGGGTCTTTGCCAAAAGTGTTACGGCATGGATTTGTCCTCGCGCCACCTGGTTCCCATCGGGGAGGCCGTGGGCGTCGTGGCGGCCCAGTCTATCGGAGAGCCGGGAACGCAGCTTACCATGCGCACGTTCCACACGGGAGGCGTGCGTTTGACGGGAGAGGACATCACTCAAGGCCTTCCCCGCATCGAACAGCTTTTCGAGGTCCGCCGCCCCCGCAAGGTGGCTTTTTTGGCGGGTATCGACGGAATGATCGAGGAAATCCGAAATGCCGAGGGCAAGCGCAAGGTCATCGTCGCCGCGCCTGACGGGGAAACTCGGGTCGTACACACGATCCCTGCCGCCCAAGAGCTGAAAGAAAACATCGTCGAGGGGCTCGATGTGGAAAAAACGACGCGCCTCACCGAGGGCAACGTGGATCCTCAGCAGCTTCTGGAGGTGAGCGGGATCGACGCGGTGCAGCATATGCTGGTGGACGAAATTCAAGAGGTCTACCGTTCTCAAGGCGTCTCGATCAACAACAAACACATCGAGGTCATTCTCCGCAAGGTCGCTCCGCTGAATCGGGTCCGGGTCATCGAGGAAGGGGACACCTCTTTCGTCGCCGGCGACCTGGTCTGGCTCAGCGATATCGAAGAGGAGGAAGTGCGTATCCAGCAGGACAACGAGCGCAATGTCTCGGAGGCGGTGCGGATTTTCGCGGGGGACAAGCTCAAAAAAGTGGAAAAACCTAGCGAAGAGACGGCGGAACTTTTGGGTAAACCCTTGAATGAGGCGGGGATACGCCTTTTACTCAAGCCCGGCATGATGATTTCCGACGTGATTGTGGAGCATGAAAAGCGCGACGTCAACATCGTCGTGGGGGAAGCCGCCTTCCGCAAGCAGATGGAGGGCCTCGAGCTGGTTTTCGACTTCTCCGTGGAGGACACGGAGATCAAGGCCGGCGACCGATTGACGGCGGCCCAGCTTCGCCAGATCACCTCCAACGACCCCAAGCCCATCATGGTGCGGGACCGGGATACCCTGGACAAACTCGTGGGTGTGGAATGGCTGGCGGAGCGCATCGTCAAGGACAGCGAAACTTTGGTGGAGGCTGATTCCTTGATCTCCAAAGAAGTCGTGGACCTGATCGGCGAGCAAAATCTTTTCGAAATCAAGGTTTGGCACAACGTAGAGCAGATCAGCGTCGTCGACACGTTCCAGAACGATCTGATGAACGACGACAACCTGTGGGGCAAGACGCTTTTGCAGGCCGCGGACAAAGAGGGAAACCCGATCTCGGGCGTACCCCAGTACGTGGACGCGCGGGTTGTGCGGGGGCTTGCCGAGGGAGAAATCGCCGCGATCGAGACGGACGATGGAGTCATCCCCCGGAGGATGCTTTTGCATCGGTTTCTGATGAGCAAAATTTACGGCAAAGTTTTGCTGGACTTCATTTTTTCCAAAAAGTCCGCCGCACAGTTGGAGTCCGGTCAGGAGATCAACAAAACGGTGGTGGACGCCATTGTGGATCGCGAGCCCCTAGAAATTTTCGTGCGTTCTCTTTCCTCGAAGGCCGTCACCCGGCAGTTGATTCGGGAGGTCACCTTCGTGCGAAAGTTACGGGAAAGCCCAGAGTGCAAGCCCTTCATCCACGGCATCACGAAAGCCGCGCTTGCCACCGACAGCTTCCTGAGCGCCGCTTCTTTCCAGCAGACGGCCCAAATTCTGGCGGGCGCGGCGGTGAAGGGTCAGATCGATCCCTTGCACGGATTGAAGGAAAATGTGATCATCGGCCACTTGATTCCGGCGGGAACGGGAGCCGAGAGTTTCCGCAAACTCGACGCCGAGAAAGCCAGCGAGACGCAAAAAACGGAACAAGTTTTCGAGTAACGCCAAAAATTAAAAGAGGAGAGCTCCGGCTCTCTTTTTTTGCGCCCTGTTGGCCTCGGAGCCTCAAATGGGGTCAGGGGACGAGTCCCCTGCGGGGTATGGGGCGGAGCCCCGGAAGTTGCCGGTATTGGACATTGAAGTTGGAGGCATTGACGTTGGATATTTAAATGGTTGCAATAAACGAGCCGATAAAACCGAGATGCGTTGTACAATACTAACAATCGCACAATAACATTGGAGCGCGCCGCTGATTTTCAGATTTCATTTTCATTTTCATTTTTATTTATGATGATCCTGGTCATATATTTTTGTTTGGGGGGAATTGTTTGGGGAACGTAGGCGGCAATTTTTGGTGGGGCGTGGATTTGGAGAGCGACGGCAAGGCGGAGGAGACGCTCTCGACGATAGCCGATCTGTCCGGAAGTATCGGGGCGGAAGTTCTCGAAAAAGAGGGAAAGACGATTCTGCGCGCGGTCTATCTCGGCTCTCGAGACATCTCTCACTGGCTCTCGGTTCTGAACGGGCTTCTGGTCGACTTTCCCCAAGTGAGTATCCTCTCTTACGCAAAAATCGAAAACCAAGACTGGCACAGGGAACATCTGGACTCCTTTCCCCCTCTTTCCATAGGCGTCAATTTTGTGGTGATGGCGCCTTGGCACAAAGGAAAGGAGCCCGAAAAAAAAGTGCCTCTTTATATCTACCCCGGCGCGGCGTTCGGCACGGGATATCACGAAAGTACACAAATCGCGCTTTCGTTGGTGGAGCGATTCGTGAAAGCCGGAGACTCGGTGATCGACGTGGGAACAGGTTCTGGCATACTGTTCATCGCGGCGTTGAAACTGGGGGCCGCGATGGCGGCGGCGCGGGACCTGGACTCGGCGGCGGCGGCGGAAGCCCGGCGCAACATGGAATTGAACGGCCTTTCCTTCGAATCCTGCGACCTCAGGGTCGGCGACCTTGCAGACGGAGTTCGGGCAAAGTTCGACCTGCTGACGGCCAATATTCTGCTGGAGCCGAACCTGAGACTCCTGAGTGACGCGGGACGTATTTTGAAGCGCCCCGGGGTGGCGATTTTTTCCGGGATGACGGTGACGGAGCGCCCGGCGTTTCTGTCCGCCCTCTCCCGGACGGATCTGTCTTTAGTGGCCGAACTGACGCGGAACGACTGGTGGGGGTGCGCCGCAAAACTTGACTGATTTCGATTCCATTTCGATTGGGACGGGGCTTTACGGCGTAAAGGTCTGGATTTGCGTCCTGGGATGCCGGGCAAACATTTACGACGGCGAAGCGATCGCGGGAGACCTTGCCGCGCGGGGTGCGGTGATCTCTCAGGACCTGAAGGGGTGCCGTGCCGCCGTGATCGTCAGTTGTTCGGTGACGGCCGTGGCCGACAAGAAATGCCGTCAGGCCGTCAGGAGGGCTCGGCGAGAACTCGGGGAAAACGGGATCGTCGCCGTTTGCGGCTGTTGGGCTCAAGGCCTCGGCGCCGAAGAGGCGAAAAACCTGGGGGTGGACATTCTGGCGGGCAATCGCCGGAAAAGCGATCTGGCCGAGGCCGTGGAATCGGCCGTGACGTCGCCCTCCCGCCGGGAAATGATAGATATGCGCAGGCTCAAAGACGGGGATGTCACATGGGACCCGTTGGCCTTGAACCGGCCTATGCTGCGGACGCGCGCTTTTTTGAAGGTGCAGGAGGGGTGCGACCGTTATTGTACTTATTGCGTCATCCCATTTCTGCGGGGACGGCCGGTGAGCCGTCCTTTGGACGACACGGAGGCCGAAGCCCGCCGCGTGGTGGAAGCCGGGTGCGGGGAGATCGTGCTGACGGGCATCCACTTGGGCATGTACGGCCGGGATATCGGATCATCTCTGGCGGAATTGGTGCGGCGGCTCTCCGGCATTCCGGGGTTGGTCCGGCTGAGATTGGGTTCCCTGGAGCCCTTTGCCCTGGACCCAGACGACGGCCTTTTGGAGGCGCTGGCGTCGTCTCCCGTGTTTTGCCCGCACCTGCATCTGCCCTTGCAGAGCGGGGACGACGACGTTCTCGCCCGTATGAGGCGGGGGTACACGGCGGACGCCTTTGTCCGGGTCTGCGACCGGGCCAGGGAAAAACTGGGCGGCGACCTGCACATCAGCAGCGACATCCTGGTGGCCTTTCCCGGCGAAAGTGAAAAGGCCTTTCGAGCCACTTTGGCCTTGATGGAACGAGCGGAACTGGGGCGCATACACGTTTTCCCCTATTCTCCCCGCAGAGGCACTCTGGCGGCCGAGTTCCCCGACCGGATACCGCCTCGAAGGGCGTCCGAAAGGGTGACCATGACCAGGGCCGCGGGAGAGAGGTTGCTGACCCGCTACGCCTCCCGTTTCGTGGGCCGCGACCTTTCTGTTTGGGTGGAAAGCGTTTCAGTGGAAAGTGTTTCAAGGGAAAGTGTTTCATTGGAAAACGTTTCAATGGAAAGCGAAGGGGAGGCCGTGCTTACCGGTTACACGCGACACTTCGTTTCGGCCGGCATTCGATTCGGCTCCGCGAAACCGAGTCTCGGACGGGAAGCCGAAGCCCGGATAACCCACTGCGTAAAAGGAGAACTGCGAGGATACCAGAATGAACGGCAGCCGTAACCGCAGCGTAACGATCGGAATAGACCTGGGGACGCGCAACGCTCTTTGCGCCTATATGAACGGCGTCCGCCCCGTGATGATTCCCAATCGATGGGGGCGGATATCCACGCCCTCCGTCGTGGGTTGGGACAGAGGCTGGGTGGTGGGGGAAGACGCGGTGCGCCTGTCGTTTCGCGGCTCTTATCCCGTTTGGTGGGATCTGAAGCGCAAGGTGGGAGGGGAATTCCAGGCCCTGTGCGGCGAAAAAAACTGCACGGCCCAAGAGATTTTAGTGCCCCTGCTCTGCGCGTTGAGAGAGGACGCCGAGGTCTTCTTGGGGCAGTTCGTCTCGTCTTGCGTGCTGGCCGTGCCCGCCATTTTTTCCCTTCTTCAGAGGGAGGCAATGGTGCGCGCCGCGGAGGCTGCCGGGCTGCGGGAGGTCCGCGTCATAAACGAGCCCACGGCCGCGGCTCTCGCCTTCGGACGGGAGGGCCGTTTTTTGGTGCTGGACTTCGGAGCGGGGACGGTGGACGTTTCCGTCGTGGAGAGCGAGGGAGGGGTGTGGCAGGTCCTGGAGAGCGTCGGTACCTCCAAAATCGGCGGCTACGATTTCGACCTTGCCTTGGCCGAGTGGCTTCGCGAGCGTTTGAGACTGCCCGACCTTTCCCCCGAGGACCCTCGCTGGAGGACCCTGGTCTGGGAAGCCGAAGCCCTAAAAATAGCCCTTTCTTCCTGTCAGAGCTACGACTGGGTTCCCCCCGCCATTGGTGGGACCGGTGAAATGGGCGGGGCCGGTAAAATTGGGGAGGCCGGAGAGCCCCTTAAAGGAGAACCCCTCAAAGTCGAACGGGAGGACCTGGAGCGCATGGTCCGTTTTTCCATTCGGCGCGTGGTTCATATCGTGCGCAGGCTGTGGACCCGCCATGAGCCGGAGCATCTGCTGCTCGTGGGCGGGTCGAGCCGCATTCCCCTGCTGCGGGAGATCCTGGAAACAGAAGTCGCGCGTCCGGAGCGGCTGAGTCTTTGCGCGGAAGAATCCATCGTTGCGGGCGCGGCGCTTTGCGCGCGAATCGGGGACGGCCGCTTGTTGCTGGATATTCTCTCCGGCGACGTGGGTTTCCTCAGAGACGGTCAGCCGGAAATCCTCATTCCCGCTGGAACACCCGTGCCCTTCGCGGCCCGGGCGAGCTTCATGCCGGCCCGCTCGGGGAAAGTGGAGCTGCCTATTTTTCAAAATATGGGGGATGCGCGGGAAGAGCGCACGATACTTTCCCTTCTGACCTTGAACGTGGAAGCAAACGTGGAAGTCGAGATCCACTGCAGTTTGTCCACGTCGGGTTTGATACATTTCGTCCTCCGTCAGGGAAGCACCCAGGTCGAAATGCCCTTGTTTTCCCTGAAACGCGACATCCTGGCCTCCGCTCCCTCCTCCGGCGGCCAACGGATACGGGATCTCAAATTGCGCTTGACGCCGCTTGAAATATTGTGTTCTGCCGAGCAAGTGGAAAGGCTCCACGGCTTGGTGCGCCAGGTCGAAAACATCAAAGACGGCGGGGTTTCGACGGAGATTTTGGAGGGTATTGTCAAAGACCTGGAAGTTGCGTTATCCTAGCGTGAAATTGGACAATTTAAATTGAATCTGCGCCGGGTTATTGGGTGATTCAGAGTGACGGGTGTTTCGAGGGTTGCCGGCAATAGGGGAAATGAATGAGCGTTTCGGTTAAAGTGATGTACAGTTTGAGAGTTTTGGGCCTTCCTCCCGGCGCGACGGCGCCGGAGATCCGCTCGGCGTTCCGGCGTCTTGCCCGCACGTGTCATCCGGACGTTGCCGGCAGACAAGGCGCGCGCAAATTCGAGCAGATCACCGGGGCCTATACTTTCCTCAAAGGATTGACGCAGGAGGAGCTCCGGCAAGGACAGCTTCAAGAAGACGGCGCCTCTCGAAACGAGCGAAACGAGCCTGAGGCGTTTCGGTGGGGATGGAAAAGGTGGGAAAAGGCCCTGACTTGGCGTCAAAAAAGAAAAGAACGGTTGAAAGCGGAACAAGGACGCAAAGAACGCCTGGCGCAGGAGAGGGAAGAAAAAATCAGGCAAAAGCGCGAGGCCTCCGTCGAAAGTGTTTTGGCGCGGGGCGAAAAGGCCGTGGAGAACTTGCTGCTCCTTATGGAGCAGGAAACGCAGAAATGCAACGTCCAAGACCTGCTGCTTCGCCTTTCCAGCGAAGTTCCGCGGGTGCGTCATCTCGCTCTGTCCCGTTTGGGAACGCTGGCCAACCGGCCTGAACTCTTAGCCGCGACCCTGCGTTTGCTTCAGAGATGGGACATCGACGACAAAACGGCGCGGCTGGTCGTCTCTCTTCCTTTGGCAGGGGAAAATCATCAGACCCTCGCGGAAAAACTTGCCGGCAGAGCCCAGGCCCTGCCCGACTCCCTGTTGATGCACTTGCTGCGTTTACAGAATTCTTCACAGACCCTGGACCGGGAGCTTATGGAGCGGTACCTTCAAAAAGCGTCGCCGACGGGCATCGCCTTGATCCTGAGATACTGGCCGCAAGAGACCTTCGTCTCTTCTTCCGTTCTCCTGGATCTCCTGTCGCGCAAGAGCGAGGTGGTCCTCGTTCCCCTGCTGAGCATCATGAAACAGCGTTCCGTCCCTTGCCCGGAAGGGGGCCGCGAATACCTCACCGCCCACCTGTCGCACCCCAACGTGGCCGTGCGTATCTGGGCGAAAGCCTTGTTGTCGAGCTGCGAGGACTCGGGACCTTTTCCCCCACTGTAGTTTTGACCGCAGTACATACTCACACAATATGCCCTTGAAGATGCAAAAAAATACGCCGGAGAAAACGGTTAAAATTTACGAAATATGGGCAGCAAAGTGTGAAAACAGACAAAAACAGGCGCTCCGCGGTTATGAGAGCGCCTGTTTTGAGGAATTTTTGTTTTAAAGAACTTTCGATTTTAATTATTACTCGGTTTCAATCGTCACTCTATTTCAATCATTACTCTATTGCAATTGAGACCGCTTTGTCCACCTTTCGTTCTTTTTCCACCGTGATGGTCAAGATGCCTTCCTCCAGCTTGGCTTTGATCCCTTCCGCTTTCGCGTCACCCAAGTAGACGTTGCGGACCATGGAACTCAAACGCCGTTCTCTGTGGATGTAATTTTTCTTTTCCTCGTCGACATTTTCTTCTTTTTTGACGGAGATACTCAACTTGCCGTCCACAAGGGCCAAGTCGATCTCCTCTTTTTTGACGCCGGGAAGTTCCGCTTGAATCCTGAACTCCTCTGGAGTTTCCTCCACGTCGATTTTGAAGGTGTCTCTTGCCAGGTTACGGTTCAAACCCGGCCCCTCTGTGAAAAAATCGTCGAGCATATTGTAAAAATCCTCGAACCCTGTCGGTAATACCGCCGAATACTTCCGATTGAATGGAATAAGCCCAGCCATAATAAACAGCTCCTTTCACATTTATGAGTTATTAGCACTCCATATCATTGAGTGCTAATATAATATCACAAATTTCCCCTTCGTCAATACCCAATGTGTATTTTTTTCGACCAAAATCAAAATCAAATCAGGTTTTTTTGTCACATTTTTGTCAGATTTTTATTGACAATAAGGAATCTAGCTTGTAGAATGCTACGAATAAACAAAAATAGCCTATTTTTGTCGAATAGTCGAACTTAATAGCATGTCATGCAAAAAAATGATCAAAATTTCTGTTTAATGATGGAGGATATTGTCATGAGGAAAATATTGACGTTGTTGGTCGTTTTGTCTCTTTGCTGGGGAGGTTCCGCTTTCGGGGCCGAGCCCATCAAGATCGGACTGATCGCACCTTTGACCGGCGGGGTGGCGATGTATGGAAACCTGCTCAAAAACGGGGTGGAACTCTACACCAAGGTCGTCAACGGCGCCGGCGGAATCAACGGCCGGAAAATCGAACTGGTCCCTTACGATGACAAGGGGGACCCCACGGAGGCTTTGAACGCCTACAACAAGCTGGTCACGGCCGACGAGGTCGCGGCTTTCATCGGCCCGGTCACCAGTTCGCCCACTTTCGGCGTGGCGGAGGCCTCGGCGGGCGACAACATTCCCGGCATCACGGGTACCGCCACCCACCCGGACGTGACCAGCTATGGCAAAAACTACTTCCGCGCCTGTTTTGAGGATCCTTTCCAAGGCGGAACCATGGCCAGGTTCGCCGCTGAAAAACTGAGGGCGAAGAAGGCGGCGGTTATCTACAACGTTTCCGACGCCTATTCCACGGGCCTTTATCACGCGTTCAGCGCCAGCGCGGCCGAGGCCAAACTGGAGGTCGTGGCCGCCGAAAGCTACACCACCGACGACGTGGACTTCAACGCGCAGCTCACCCGCATTGCGGCCTTCGCTCCCGACGTCCTCTTCATACCGGACTATTACAACAGGGTCTATCTCATCTCCTCCCAGGCGAGGAAAGCCGGCATCACCGCCACCTTGCTCGGGGTGGACGGGGCCGACGGAATCCTGGAGATAGAGGGCGCGGACATCTCGGTCTTCGAGGGTCTGCACTTCGCCAATCACTACTTCAGCGGCGATCCCTCTCCCCGGGTGCAGGACTTCCGCAAAAACTACGAGGCCAACTACGGCTCTACGCCCAACGCCCTCGCCGCTCTGGGCTATGACGCCGCCTTCATCCTCTTCGAAGCCATAAAGAAGGCTGCGGCGGACGGTGTGGAAATCGGAGCGACCCCCGAATCTTATCAGGCGATCATCGATAAAATGGCCGCCACCGACCTGGACGCCGTTACGGGGCACATGACCTTCAAGAACAACAACCCCGTGAAGGAGGTCTCCATCATCAAAATCGAGAAGGGCGCTTACACTTTCGCTATAAAGTATTGATGTTTTTTTGAATCGAGGTCTCTTTTCGAGGTCTCTTTTTTGGTCGGCTGCGCAGAGGCGCGAAAGTCGAAATTTGCGCCCAGTGCGCGCCGATTAATTTTATTGAGCAAAGGACTGTTTTATGATGACCCTCGTGTACCTGATGATAAACGGCCTTCAGATAGGAAGCATCTATTCCCTGGTTGCGCTGGGATACAGCATGGTCTACGGAATCGTGAAGCTCGTGAATTTCGCCCACGGAGACGTTATCATGGTGGGTGCCTACACCACCTGGTACCTCGTGTCCCGTTTTTCCGTCCCCGCGTGGATAGCGGCCCTGGTTTCCGTGGCCGTTTGTTCCGTTCTCGGCATGCTGATAGAGAAGATAGCCTACAAGCCCCTGCGGAAATCCGGCAGGCTCTCGCTTCTGGTGACGGCCATAGGGGTGAGTCTGCTGCTGCAGAATGCCATGCAGCTTTTGTTTTCGGCAAATCCCAGGATGTTCACGAACATTTTCACGGGCACCATGACCATCGGGGAAAGGCAGTTTTCGAACGCCACAGCCGCGACGATAGCCGTGTCGGTCGTCATTATGGCCGGGCTTACCCTGTTGGTGAAGAAAACCAAGATAGGCAAGGCCATGCGGACCGTCTCGGAGGACAACGAAACGGCGCAGCTCATGGGGATCAACGTCAACCACACCATTTCCTTCACCTTTGCGCTGGGCTCGGGTTTGGCCGCCGTGGGGGCGGTGTTTTATTGTTGTTCTTATTCGCAGATACAGCCCACTATGGGTTCGATGCTGGGCCTCAAGGCCTTCGTGGCGGCGGTGCTGGGGGGCATAGGTTCTCTTCCGGGCGCGATGACCGGGGGGCTGTGCATAGGGATCGCCGAGAGTCTCACCAAGGGCTACGTCAGCTCGCAGTTGACCGACGCGGTGGTGTTCGGAATATTGATCGTGGTTCTGCTTGTAAAGCCCTCGGGCATATTCGGCCGGCCCCACAACGAGAAAGTGTGAGGACATGACGACTCGCCCGAACGTTCCCTTCAGATACGCCCTCAACGCGGCGGCCGCCGCGGGGCTGTATATCGTCCTCATGATTCTCATCCGCGCCAAAGTTTTGAACCGATATCAGGCCCTGATGCTGATCCCCATCGGCTTCAATATTATATTGGCGGTGAGCCTCAACCTCTCGGCCGGCTTTTTGGGGCAGCTTCCCCTGGGGCACGCCGGGTTCATGTCGGTGGGCGCTTACACCGCGGCGCTGTTTTCCATGTCGGTCAGCCTTCCCACCAACCTGGAGCTTCCCCTGGCCCTGGTTCTGGGCGGCCTGATGGCGGCGGTTTTCGGCGTCCTCATCGGGCTGCCGGCGCTGCGGCTCAAGGGCGATTACCTGGCTATTCTGACTCTGGGCTTCGGCGAAATCATACGAGTGATCATCCTGAACCTGAAATTCACCGGCGGCGCTTACGGCCTCAAGGGCATCGGCAGGCAGACGACCGTCACCTGGGTCTACATTTTCGTGCTGATCACGCTGTTCATTCTCAACACCCTCATCAAATCCCGCCACGGCCGGGCTATCCTCTCCATCCGCGAGGACGAAATCGCAGCCGAGGCATCGGGGATTCCCACCACCTATTACAAGGTTCTGGCCTTTTCCATATCAGCCGGGTTCGCCGGCGTTGCCGGAGGCCTTTACGCCCACTACCTCAGCATCCTGGACCCCTCGTCTTTCGGGTTCATGAAGTCTGCGGAGATCCTGGTGATCGTGGTTTTGGGCGGGCTCGGGTCCATTTTCGGATCGGTGGTGTCGGCGACGGTTCTCACCATTCTGCCGGAGCTTCTGAGGGGCTTCGCGGAGTACCGCATGGTCATCTACTCCCTTCTGCTGGTGGCGGTGATGATCTTCAAGCCCTCCGGACTCTGCGGCCGTTACGAGTTTTCTCTGGGAGACACCCTGGACGATTTTTTCACGCTGCTTCGGGGCAAGCTGAAAAAACAAGAGCCTGTGGCCCGAAAGCCCGCGACTCCAGAGCCCGCGGCTCCAGAGCCTGCGAAAGGAAAGTGAGCCCCATGACGCCCATTCTCGATATATCGCATTTAGGGATAAAATTCGGCGGTCTTCAGGCTCTGGACGACTTCAACCTGCAGGTACAGAACCGGGAGATCCTAGGGCTCATAGGGCCCAACGGCGCGGGCAAGACCACGGTGTTCAACCTGCTCACCAACGTGTACCAGCCCTCGAAGGGCAAAATTCAGTTGACGGGCGAAAACATCGTCGGGAAAACCACCCACGAGGTCACCCGCCACGGTATAGCCCGGACCTTTCAGAATATCCGGCTGTTCAAGTCTCTTTCCGTGCTGGACAACGTGAAGATAGGGCTGCATAACAGCATGAGCTACTCTCTCTTCTCCTCCTGTCTGCGTCTGCCCTCCTACTGGAAGGAGGAAGCCGCGGCGGCCAAGTTCGGAGGGGAGCTTCTGGCCGTGTTCGACATGGAGAGGCTGGCGGACGTTCCCGCCGGAAGCCTGCCCTACGGCGCCCAGCGTCGCCTCGAGATCGTCCGGGCGCTGGCCACGAACCCGAAGGTGCTGCTGCTGGACGAGCCCGCGGCCGGGATGAACCCGTCGGAGACGGCAGAACTCATGCGCACCATACACGACGTCCGGGACAAATTCGACGTGGCCATCATCTTGATCGAACACGATATGAGCCTCGTCATGGGCATGTGCGAGCGCATTCTGGTTTTGAACTACGGCCTCGTCATCGCTCAAGGGACACCCGACGAAATCAGAAACGACCCCGTGGTCATCGAGGCGTACCTCGGGCAACAAGAGGAGGAGAAAGAGAAAATAGAATAGAGAAAATAGAATAGAAAGAAGAGAATAAAAACAAGAAGAAACTTCGATAAAAGAAACTTCATAGCAAAAAATATAGGGAGGCAAGGCCTATGCTGAAAGTGGAAAACATGAATGTTTATTACGGGTCCATCCACGCCGTCAAGAACGTTTCTTTCGAGGTGGCCCAAGGAGAGATCGTCACCTTGATCGGAGCCAACGGCGCTGGCAAGAGTACCATCCTGAAGACCGTTTCGGGGCTGCTGCGCTCCAAGGGCGGCAAAATCAGCTTTATGGGCGAGGACATCAGCTCTTACGAAACGTACAAGCTCGCCCAAAAGGGTCTTTCTCACGTGCCGGAGGGCCGAAGGATATTTCAACAGTTGGTCGTGGAGGAAAATCTGGAGATGGGCGGATACATACAGACGAAGGAAAAAAACAAGGACACCGTACAGGACGTTTACCGGCATTTCCCCCGCGTCAAGGAGAGAAAGCGCCAGATAGCGGGCACGCTGTCGGGGGGAGAGCAGCAGATGTTGGCCCTGGGGCGGTCGATGATGTGCCTTCCTCGGCTGGTGATGATGGACGAGCCGTCCATGGGGCTGGCGCCCGTGCTGGTGCAACAGATATTCGACATTATCAGGGAGCTGAACAAGGCGGGAGTGACCATTTTGCTGGTGGAGCAAAACGCCAGAATGGCGCTTTCCGTGGCGCATCGAGGCTACGTGCTGGAAACGGGCAAGATCGCCATGCAGGCGGACGCGAAAGACCTCCTCAACAACAACGAAGTGAAAAAAGCGTATCTGGGCGGATGAAAACGTGTCCGGAAGACAGAGGGCCGGCCTCGTTCACCTGAAGCCGGCTCTCGAATCTCTTTGCTCCGTAACTATGGGATGTTTTATGTTTTCAGTTCAGCGAAACCTCCTTGGCCTCGAATACCTTCAAGATCCCGCCCTTGTCGACGCTGTCCGCCCGCTGCTCCTTGAACGCGGCGAGATGGGGGGATTTCAAGTGCGCGCGCAGCGAATCCAGGTCCGTCCACTCTTCGATGAACTGCAGAGTGACGCTGTCGTCGCCGGACACGAAAAGCTCGTAACGGATGCAGCCTTTTTCCTTGCGGGTAGTTTCGATGCAGGGACGCGCCAGCTCGATGATCTTTTCCCTTTTTCCGGGAAGGCTCTTGAACGTGGAAGTCACAACTATCATAACGGTCACACCTTTCGTATTTATTGCATATTTACACTGTTTATGCTTTCCCTGTTTATGTGTTCCGCGGCCGGTAAAAACTCCGGCATCGTGCCTCCCCCGTTTATTGCCTGCCGGGCTATTTTTCCAACCTTTTCTGCGGCATTTTCCAATTTAGGTAAGTGAACATAATTGGGTCAAAAGAATCCCGTTCATTTCTTAAATTGTTGACATTGCTTATTTAAGTGGCCAAAATGGAGTTTAAGAAAGATAGATCATCATGAGTGAATAGCTATCTATACTTGAGGATTTCCAAGCGTCTGAATTTTTTCCACCGGCAGACCAGCACTTTGGGCTATAACATCAAGGGGAATGCCGTTCGACAAAAGGTTCCTCGCCATTTCTTCCTTGCCTTTTTCTATGCCTTTTTCTATGCCTTGTTCAATCCCGGCTTCTCTCGCATCGCGCATATGAATATCCCTTATCACTTCATCTATCGGCCTGAAACGCATTTTCCATACCCCCTTGACCTTGG
>JAISLU010000011.1 GCA_031277095.1 Synergistaceae bacterium | reverse complement strand
TACCGGCTGCTCGCTACGCTTTGCCGGGTGTGGACTCTCACCACACTGTATTACATGCACCGAACTGGCGCACCCTCCGTCAGTTCCGGATATTGGCTATACAACTCTCTGTACAACCGCTCCATGTGTTCCAGAACGATCCGTTTATCGGACTCGCTCATCAGTCCCGCTTCCGCGCTTCGGTCCACCGCCGCCACCAATTCGTCGAAGATTGTTTTCATCTCTGCTGACAATGCCGTGCGCTGTACGCTCGTTTTTGCCGATACCACACGTTTTCTCAGCTTCAATAGGTAAAAAGGCAGCAAGATTGCCATCTTTTGCTTTGCAAGCTCGTTTATATAGTGGTCGAGAAACTTGAAGCTCTTTACTTTGTAATCATAGCGGGTTTCGTCTGGAAAAATCAAGCGCAGCGTCGTCTCGTTCGGCGTGTTTCCGCTCGTTTCCCAATAAATGACTCTTGCTTGTGGGAAGCGAATCGTCCTGACGTTATCTTCCGCTATGCTTTGGGTACGCAGTCCTTCGGCGAATCCATACTCGAAAACTTTCAGGGCTACGTTGTCGTTGTCGATCTCTCCTTCAATATGGTAGGCGTGAAGTCCGCCGATGATGATGACGGTATCTGACATGATCTTTCGCAGCTTTCGAGACACGGTTTCCGTGTTGGGATATTCCACCGTGCTGTCCAAAGGGTGGTTGGTACCGAACAGCCCATTGATAAACTGGATGACCGCCGCATTCGACAGTCTTATCAGTTGTTTTAGCATCAAGTCGAAAATGTGAAGTGTTTCGCGCTTTATCGGTTGCAACTACAAAGCCCTCCCGCTATTGAGGTAAGAGTGAATATAACACGCGGTCGAAGGTGTCGCAAAAGCTATCCACAAAAATTTCGCCCTGTTCGTCTATCGGGCAAGAAGCCTGGCGCGTACCCAACCGACCAGGTAGAGGCTTCCGCAGACCACCACGACCTCGTTTTCCCGGGAAGCGGCGGCTATGGCATCCAGGGGGTTTGCGAATCCGGCGACGGCGTTGCGCCACGGTTGACGTTCCGCGGCTTCCATAACCCCCTCCGGCGAAAGACTGCGCTCCATGCCGGGCACGCAGGTCGCATAAAGGGCAGCGCCCAACCCCGCCAAGACCTCCAGGCACTCCGGGTAGTTTTTATCCTTCATCACGCCATAGACGACGCCTACTTTTCTGCTCCCCCACAATTCAACGACGCTCTCGGCAAGTTTTTTCACACCGTCCAGATTGTGCCCGCCGTCCAAGACCACAAGAGGGCTCCGGGCAATCACCTCCAGCCGGCCGGGCCAACGGGCGCGCCCCATGCCGCTGCGAATGGCGGATTCCGTCAAACGGTCGAAGCGTCCCCTCAGACGGGAAAGGGCGGAGAGGGCCAAAGCCGCGTTCGCCACCTGGTAACGGCCGAGGAGCTGCGCATGAACCCCCTCCAACGTCAGACCGGGTGCGGAAAAATCGAAGGTACAGCCCGCCTCGCCAACGTCTATCCCGCGGAGTTCCGCATCCTGGGAGACGACGAAAGGCTGAGCCCCCGCAGCGGCACAAAACCGCCGAAAAGGGGGAACGAGGGTTTCCACGTCCCCCAAATAGCACGCCGGGATATCTCGGCGAACCACCGCGAATTTCTCTCCCGCGATTTTTTCCAAAGTATCCCCCAAGTACTCGGTGTGATCTATGGATATGGAGGCGACCACCGTGCAGGCCACCTGGGACAGTAGATTCGTAGCGTCCAGCCGCCCGCCCAACCCCGCCTCCACCACCGCCACATCCGCTTTCTCCTCCTCGGCCAGCAAAAAGGCCGCGGCGGTCACCAACTCGAAGTAAGAAGGCGGGTCCTCCCGGAGAACGTCGCTTTGCCGGATCGCGGCTATGGTTTTTTCGGCGCAGGCCATCCATCGCTGGGGAGGCAGGGGCTGCCCGTCCAGCAACAGCCGTTCTCCGGGGCTCTCCAAGTGGGGACTGGTGTAAAGGGCGGTTCGGTAGCCCGCCGCCTGAAAGACCGAGGCGAGAAAGGCGCAGGTGGACCCCTTTCCGTTGGTGCCAACCACATGAAGAGCGGGATATCTCCCTTGGGGCTCCCCCAAAAGGGACAGCAAAAGCCCCGCTCTGTCCAGTCCCGGACGTATTCCGGGTGACGCGCTCTCCCCTATCCGTTTCTCCACGTCCTCGAATGAAATCGATTCCAGACTCAAGTTCAAAAACTCCTTCGGGATTGAAAGATGCTTTTAAAAGATACTTTTGGGCACTCCCATGTTCAGCCACCGCACGACTTTGCCCAAAATCTCCAGATACTCGATCTCGTTTTTCGCGATCCAGATCGATTTGAAGTTGCTGTTGGCCGGGCGCAGCTCGACCCGCCCGTCTTGATAGAAGAGTATCCCCTTCACCGAACATCGGTCGTTCCACTTGACGTAGGCAATATCCCCGCTGCGAACCTCCAGGTTGGGATTGACCAAAATCAGGCACCCGTCGTCGATGTTGGCGCCGATCATGCTCTCCCCTTCCACCCGCACAAAGTAGGGTTTCCGCGGGCCGACGGGCCCTCCGGACTCCCCTATCGGCCAGGGCATCCACTCTTTGACCTCCGTTTCCACGTTGCTCCAGTCGAAGCCGTTACCCGCGCAGGCCTCCTGGTTCAAAACAGGAAGGTACAGTTGGGGCGGCACAATCGGCTCCGGTTCCAAGGGCTCAGAAGCCCGCGAATCTTTTTCGAGGCCGCCCATCAAATACCCCACGCTCACCCCCAGCGCCCGGGCAATTTTATGCTTCATGGCGTCCTTCACGCCGATACTTCCGATTTCGTAGCGATACAACGTGTTGGGGTCCACGTCGATCAATCGCGCCAGCTCCGGTCGCTTCATCTTCTTGTTTTCCCTGCACGCCTTGATTTTTTCTCCGATAATCGACTCGATCGATTCTTTTGGCGTCGTCCCCACTCCCCTTTCTTTACGCCCTCACCTTCCGCAAACAATACTACGCTATACGCAAATTGAAAGTCAAGGGCAAACCCATAAAGGGCTCGAATCGCCTTGACTCTATACGCTATGAGTAGCATAATAAAAAATATACTACTTAAAACGTAGCGATAAATCATTATCGATAAAGGAGCGTGACGACGATGTGGACATGGGAATATCTTGCGCAACAATTGGTTATGCTGAGCTTGTGGCTTGTTCTGTTACGGTCGGTCTACAAAGAACTCCGCAGATGGAGCGAAAGCGACGATGCAGGCCATGATGAAGGCGCGAATGAGGACTTGAAAAAGAACTTGAATAAAAACTTAAACAAGAAAGCAAACGAGATTTTTGCCGTCAAAAAACGGCATCGCAAAGACTCGCAAATAGCCTACCGTTTCCTCAAGAATTTTCCGGTTCGTCCATCGACGTTACCGGGGTTACCGGGGTTACCGGGGGAGGAGCTTCCTCGCCGCTTCCCATCATAACCGCGATGGGCCTGAGGGTCGGGAAATTTTCACAGACGATTTTGATGATGGAGGCGATGGGCACGGACAGAAGCGCCCCCGGAATGCCCCAGATCGTTCCCCAAAGAAGGAGCGACAGCAAAATGACCACCGGGCTCAACCCCAGGCGGTCCCCTACGACTTTTGGGGTGATGACGTTGCCAATGGTGATCTGTATAGCTCCGAGGGAGACGAGGACCATGATCGGTTTGACGTAACCCGGCGAAAACTGCAATATTGCCATAAGCACGGGCGGAATAGTGGCGATGATGGACCCTACGGTGGGGATGAAGTTCAAGAGAAACGTGAGAACCCCCCAGCCGGCGGCCAGTTCCACACCCAGAATCTCGAGAGCGAGCCACGCGCAAGAGCCCGTCGCCAAACTGATCAGCGTCAGGGTCATCAGGTAGCGACTGATTTGATAGGACACCGAGGCCATGATGTTCTTGATTTTTATGGCGTTGCTACCCGAAAAGGCTCTGTCGATTTTATGTTCCAGAAACGGGGCCTCCAGCAGCATAAACATCAAAAAGACGAGCGTCAGCACAAATTTACTGGAGAGAGCGAACACCACCTCCGAAATATTGCGCAAATATCGGCCTAAAATGTCCATCCAACTGATGCGGGATATGGATTCGGGCGGAACTTGCAGCACTTTCAAGATTTCGAGGGTCATGGCGTTGAGTTTCGAGTAATATTGAGTGAAGGCTCGATTGAACTCCACGATCTGAGAGGCGCAAAAATGAATTCCGATAATGCAAAAACTGAAGAAAACCGCGAACACGAGAAAGACGTTCAGAAACTGCGGCAGCTTGTTTTTGCGCCCCAGGTCGATGATAGGGTGAAAGACCTGCAACATAAACCACGCCACAACCAGGGGAATGAACACCCCGCTGGCGAGATTCAAAACCGTGCATATCGCAAGCGCGCTCAACAATGCAACCAACCCCACGAGGATTTTCATATTCATTTCCCGCGGCCATCCTTCCCTCGATAATAATGGACTCTCTATAATGAGAATGAACTCTCTATTTGGAAAGCACTCGTTTTTTATTTTAACACTTTTGCGCGCGGCCTCTCCTCAAGTCGCGGAATTCCGGCTTATCCTTGAATTTACCGGTGTATTTTATTGTGGGATGGCTTATTTTCACACATGTCGGCCGCGTAGCGGCCAGACCGCAAAGGGTGTTCGGTATGTGTCCGTTCATAAGTGACCGAGGAGGCGATTGTAAGTGAGGAAGGTAACAGAGGCTTTAAAGGCGCATTTCGACATGGGGTGGAACTTTTTGACGCAGATTGTCGATGTCTGTCCAGAGGCGGTTTGGACCAAGAAAGGAGGAGGTTTCGTTTTCTGGCAGCAGCTTTATCATTGTTTTTCGGCCGTGGACTATTTTCTTCTGCCGAAAGACGGAATCCCGGAGCCCGGCCCCTGGGGAGCGGACGTTTCCGGTTTCAAAGCAGAGCCCACGGTGAACCCCGGCAAAGAAGAGCTCAAGGCCTATGCGGCCAAGATGAAGGCCAAGGTCGACGCTTGGGTCGCCGCTCTCGACGACGCCGCTCTTTCCCAAAACCACGAAGGGTTTTCTGCCCGTAAAGGCGCTCCCACAACCAACGCGATGACCTTGGCCATCCTGTCGGGCCACTCCTTTTACCACGTGGGGAGCTGCGACGCCATTTTGCGCGACAACGGCGAAAAAGGGGTTATGTAATCGGAGCTTGGACGTTTACGGACAGCATTTTAAGCAGCAACTTTAATAAGCAAAATTAAAAGGTGGAAAATAATATGGAAAATAATATGAAAGATAAGATGAAAAAATATTGTACATGGACGACACGGTTTGTCCTTATCGCAGCGATATTTGCGATGGGGATTTTAATGGGAACCGCCCCCTGCTCGGCGGCGCAGCCGGACGACGAGGTTTTCGCGTTCGCCGGCGGGAAGACGCACATCATGAAGCGCGTCCCCTCCCCCTCCGGAGAAAAATATGAGGCTGCAGACGACCCCGAAACCTTCTTTTGGAGCGAGGGTGCCGAGGCGGTGCTGAAAATCCGAGGGCGTCAATACTCAAAATACGTTTTGCTGAGAGACTTGACCGGCGACGACTTCATCCTCACGGTAGACGGCAAAAACTACAGAATGGAGCAAGCCGTGTCGGCGTCGGGGGCGTTGTACAAGGCCGCGGGCGACCCCGAGACGACCTTTTGGAGTAAAGGAGAATCGGTGACGCTGGTCGTGGCAGGGGAAGAGTACAGCGGCTACGACACATGGCGGGCGGATGGCGGAATTTGGCTGGCGGATCAGGAATTTCCCACGGAAATCCAGTGGAAAGTGGTGAGCATCGACGATTCTCCCCTGCTCCCGAACTCCGCGGTGACCATCACCTTTCATGCCGACGGAAGCGTGAGCGGAAAGGCGTCCGTCAACACCTACAACGCCTCGTGGATGGCCACCGGAAACAAACTCGTCATCACCCGGGGCGTAGCGACCAAAATGGCCGGATCGCCCGAACTGATGGATCAGGAAAACGCGTTTCTCAAACTTCTGTCTGAAATCAACAGCTTTCAGTTCCTCAAAGACGGCTTGACCCTGGGAAGCGAAAGCGGCGCAAAAATCCTGTTGAAACAGTAACGCCCCAGATTTTAGAATTTCCAGATTCAAGTTTAAGATTTCGTCCTTGGAAGGCCGCTCTGAAAACATTTCATTCCCGTTTCAGTCCCGTTTAGTCTTCCGGCAATTTTTATGTTTACTCTGCGTATTGGTTTAGAAATTCTTTATTTCGTGAGTCGAGGATCAAAAACAGACGCTTGAAATCTATACTGTACCTGCTTATAATAGCAAAAATATCATAAAAATTTTAACCAGAGTTTAGGGATTACATTATCTGAAGGGAGGACGGTGAAGTGAAGAAATTTATCTTCATGTGGAGTGTTGTTTTGCTGGTGGCGGGGGTTGCTTTCGGGGCGGAAACCATCAAGTTTGGAGTCGTCGCCACGGTGACGGGGCAAAACGCTTTGGGCGGTCAGTTGCAACTCGAGGGAATGCAGCTTGCCAACAAGCTCTATTCCGAGGCACTGGGAAAGAAAATCGAACTCGTCATCGTGGACAATAAATCCGATCAAGTAGAGTCGGCCACGGCAGCCGAGCGTTTGATCGAAAAAGATAAGGTCAACGCTCTCCTGGGACCTTACGGTTCCGGTCCCAGCATAGCGGCCGCCGAAGTGGCGGAGGTGGCTGGTATTCCTATGATGGGAGTTGCCTGTACCAATCCCCTTGTGACGAAAGGTAAAAAATTCATTTTTCGAGCCTGCTTCATTGACCCCTTCCAGGGAAAGGCGGCGGCCAACTACATCTTCAGCAACCTGGGATACAAGACAGCCGCCGTTTTCACCGACGCCGCCAGCGACTACGCCGTTGGGCTGGCCGATTTCTTCAAAACGAACTTCACCCAGTTGGGCGGACAGATCGTGTCCGACTTGATGTATCAGTCCGGCGACACGGATTTCACCCCTCAGCTCACCGAGATCATCGCCCAGGGGCCTGACGTCCTCTTCATCCCCGCTTACTTCCCGGAGGGCGCGGTTGTTTTGAAGCAGGCCCAGGAATTGGGAGCCACTTTCCGCTTCATGGCCGGCGACGGTATGGACAACCCCGAGATCGTGGCGCAGGGGGGCGAGGCCGTCGAAGGATTCCTCCACACCACTTTCGCTTACGATCCCACCATGCCGGACATGAATCGAGAGGCCAAGGCCTTCACGGAAGCCTGGGAAAAAGAATACCCCGGTAAAACTCCCAACGCCTCCGCGGCTATGGGGCACGACGCCTACGTTCTTCTCTACCAGGCCATAATCCGAGCCGGTAAAGACGACCCGAAATCCATTCGCGACGAACTGGAGAAGACCAAAGACGTCGCGACCGTCACCGGGTTGACCTCCTTCAGCGTGGAAAGCCACGATCCTGTTAAAGATGCGGGCATCGTCGAGGTCAAAGACGGTAAAAAAGTTTATATCTACACGATAAAACCGTAAAATCTGGACGCGCTTGTTTCTGCAGCCAGCCCGTAAAAAATACCTGTCCGGCATGCTCGAATTTAAGATTTCAAGGTTTTGTACTTTGAAGGCCGTTTCTAAAAATGTTTTCAGTTTCTTGGCTATTTTTACGGTTACTCTACGTATTGGTTCAGAAATTGTTTATTCGTGAGTAGAGGATCGAAAACAGACACTTGAAATCTGCATCATACCCGCTTATAATGACAAGAATATAAAATGAAGATTTAAACAGAGCTTTTGAACAGGATTGAACAGGATTTACATTATCTGAAGGGGGTACGGTGAAGTGAAGAAATTTATGTTGACGTTGTGTGTTGTTTTGCTGGCAGCGGGGGTTGCTTTCGGGGCGGAAACCATCAAGTTTGGAGTCGTCGCCACGGTGACGGGGCAGAACGCTTTTGGGGGTCAGTTGGAACTCGAGGGAATGCAGCTCGCAAACAAGCTCTATTCCGAGGCCCTGGGAAAGAAGATCGAACTCGTCATCGTGGACAATAAATCCGATAAAGTGGAATCGGCCACGGCGGCCACGCGTTTGATCGAAAACGACAAGGTCAACGCCCTCATTGGACCTTACGGCTCCGGGCCCACCATGGCGGCCGGCGAGGTGGCGGAGGTGGCCGGTATTCCTCTGATGGGAACCGCCTGCACCAATCCCCTCGTGACGGAAGGTAAAAAATTCATTTTCCGGGCCTGCTTTATCGACCCCTTCCAGGGGGAGGCGGCGGCCAACTACGTCTTCAACAACCTGGGATACAAGAAAGCCGCCGTTCTCACCGACGTCGCCAGTGACTACGCCGTGGGGCTGGCCAATTTCTTCAAAACGAACTTCACCAAGTTGGGCGGCCAGATCGTGTCCGACTTGAAGTATCAGTCCGGCGACACGGACTTCACCTCTCAGATCACCGAGATCATCGCCCAGGGGCCCGACGTCCTCTTCATCCCCGCTTACTTCGCGGAAGGCGCGGTTGTTTTAAAGCAGGGCCGGGAATTGGGGGCCACTTTCCGCTTTATGGGCGGCGATGCTATGGACAACCCCGAGATCGTAACGCTGGGGGGCGAGGCCGTCGAAGGATTCCTCCACACCACTTTCGCTTACGATCCCACCATGCCGGACATGAATGAAGAGGCCAAGGCGTTCACGGGAGCCTGGGAAAAAGAATACCCCGGTAAGGCTCCCAACGCCAACGCGGCTATGGGGTACGACGCCTACGTCCTTCTCTACCAGGCGATAATCCGGGCCGGTAACGACGACCCGAAAGCCATTCGCGACGAACTGGAGAAGACCAAGGACGTCGCGACCGTCACCGGATTGACCTCCTTCAGCGCGGAAAGCCACGATCCTGTTAAAGATGCGGGCATCGTCGAGATCAAAGGCGGTAAAAAAATTTATATCTACACGATAAAACCGTAAAAACCGTAAAATCTGGACGCGCTTGTTTCTGCAGCCCGTCCGTAAAAAATACCTGTCCGGCAATGGTCGAAGCTATTGGCTGTCGCCGGATTTTTTATTGGGCTTTCAGCATTTGAATTCAGGATTTAAATTCAGGGTTGAATTCGGGTTGAATGCAAAAGCGGCCCAACGGCTCTGAGCGGTCACAAATATTTAAACATATTTAAACAATACCTGTATAATTATTTCTTTAACGTGATCATCTTTATGATCATCGTTCTAGTAAAAGGAACCGAAGGAGATGTTCGAAAATGGTAAAGGTCAGCAAACGATGTGAAACCCGTCCCGCATCGGGGATACGTAAAATGAGCGTGATAGCGGCGAGTTACGCCAACGTTCTGAATCTGGGAATCGGAGAGCCGGATTTCAATATCGGCGGCAACGTCGCCGAAGCGCTGAAAAAAGCGGTGGACGCAGGCAAGAACAAGTACACGCCAACGGCCGGTATTCCGGAGCTTCGCGCCGCCGTCATGCGCAAGTTGAAGCGCGAAAACGGCATCGATTGCGATGCGGATTCTATTTTAATCACCCACGGCGCCAGCGAAGCCATTCAGACAGGTATTTTAGGCACGACGGACGTGGGTGACGAGGTCCTGGTTCCCGACCCCGCCTGGCCCAACTATCAGGGACAGGTCCACATGGCGGGCTGCAAAAGCGTCTTCTATTCTCTGCTGGAAAAAGACAGGTTCCACGCCACTGCGGAGGAGATCGAAAAACACGTTACACTCAAGACCCGCCTTCTCATCCTCAACTCCCCCTCCAATCCCACCGGCGGCGTCACCACGAAAAAGGAACTGCTGGAAATCGCCCAGCTGGTGAAAAAATACAACCTGGCGGTAATCTCGGACGAACCCTACGAAAAACTTTTGTACGACGGCGCTGAACACGTCAGCATCGGCTCCCTTCCCGGAATGGAGGATTATGTCTTTACCGCCAACACCTGCTCCAAGACCTACGCCATGACCGGGCTGCGGGTGGGTTACCTCCAAGGCCCCAAAGACGTCATGGCTAAAATCGTCAAAATCCAGGAGGGCGCGTCTTCCTGCGTCAACGCTCCGGCCCAATGGGCCGCTATCGAGGCCTTCGAGGGCTCCCAGAGCTACGTCGGCGAGATGCTTTCGCAATATACGGCCCGCCGCGACATTCTCCTGAAAGGGCTGAACGCCCTCCCCGGCATCGATTGCCTGGCCCCTGAGGGCGCGTTCTACGCCTTCCCCAATATCTCGAAACTCGGGAAATCTCAGCAGGTGGCGGAGGACTGGTTGAAACGGGCGCAGCTTATCACCATTCCCGGAAGCGCCTTCGGAGAGGCCGGAGAAGGATTTTTGCGCATCTGTTTCGCCGTGGCCGAAGCGACCTTGAAGGAAGCGTTGGCCCGTTTGGCGTCGATTCTCGAGGAACTTCCCGCAAAGTAGCGCGTATGAACGACATCGGAGCGGTAACCCTGCAGGGGATGGAAGCCATTCCCGTGGAGGTGGAAGTGGAGATCACGGGCGGGCTTTTCTCCATATCGATCGTAGGGCTGCCCGACATCGCGGTAAAGGAATCCAAAGAGCGGGTTCGAGCGGCCCTTCGCTCGGTGGGGCTTCCCTTGAAGGGGCGTGTGGCCGTGAACCTGGCTCCGGCGGATCTTCCCAAAGAGGGGGCTCTCTTGGATCTCCCCATCGCCCTTGCCATGATGTGCAGCGCCGGGCTCCTGAAACCGCAAAAACCCGCTCTCTACATGGGAGAGCTGGCGCTGGACGGTCGTCTGCGCCGCGTTCGGGGCGCCGTTCCCGCGGCTTTTTTGGCGCGCGCCAAGGGGCTTCCTCTCTACGTTCCGCGAGAAAACGCGGACGAGGTAGCGTTGGTGAAAGGAGTGGAATCTTACGCCGTAGGGGATCTGATGGAGCTGGTTTCTACTTTGAAGGGCGAAATCGAGCCCTCCCCGGTCGTCCCGTCCAACGCGCCCGAAGCCCCCTTCGTCGCGGAGCCGGATTTCAGGGACATCAAGGGGCAGGCCGCCGCCCGTCGCGCCGCCGAAATAGCCGCGGCCGGGCACCACAATATTTTGCTGGTGGGCTCCCCCGGCAGCGGCAAGACCCTGATCGCCCGCGCTTTGAACGGCATCCTCCCTCCCCTCACCGACGAGGAATTGATCGAAACGCTGCTGGTGCGAAGCACTCTGGGGCTTCCTGCCGAACCGGGAAGGAGACGCCCCTTTCGGACGGTCCATTTCACGGCCAGTTCCGTGGCCATCTGCGGCGGAGGAAGCTCCCTCCGGCCGGGAGAAATATCCCTTGCCCATAGGGGAGTTCTTTTCTTGGATGAGTTTACGGAATTTAGGCGTGATCTGACAGAAAGTTTGCGGGCTCCTCTGGAGGATGGACAGGTGGTTGTCAGCCGCGCGGCAGGCACCGTGACCTATCCGTCCCGTGTGCTGCTGGTGCTGGCGGCCAACCCCTGCGCGTGCGGACACTTCGGCGATCCCGTGGA
>JAISLU010000072.1 GCA_031277095.1 Synergistaceae bacterium | reverse complement strand
CCCATCAAGCGGCACATCGTAACGACGACAGCATAGAGCAGAAGAAGCTCTCCAAGTTTCTTTCGCGCTTCGGGAAAATCGAGAGTGTTTTCCGGCTCGTTCACAAGGTTATCCTCCCTTGTTGCGTCTTGACGTTCTACGAAAATTTCCCCACTTCAGCGTAAGCGTCAAATAAAAAAGAGCAGCGGCGCATTTGCCGCGGGAACATCAGGGGTCTCTCACCAGGGGAAGGGTTCCGCAGTGTATCCCCCCTCCTTTTTTCCTGCATTCTCCGTAGGGTACGCTTATGACCTGGATCCCGCGGGATGCAAGCCTTTCGGCCGTCCACACGGAATCCTTTCCATTGACGACGACGACGCCCGGCCGTATGGTCAAACAGTTGAGGGCGGTGCTGGGGTCACGGTAATCGATCGAAATTTTTTCGATGCCCAGGTCCTCCAGTTTCTTCAAGAACCCGTAGGGCAGCCTCTCGATGTTGACGAGGGCCTTGTCGTAATCCACCATCACCAGCGCGCCGTCGATGTGGGAGCTGTAGCCGGTCAGCGGCACTTCCAGGAGTTCTATGCCCTGCAGCTTCAAAACGCTTCTTATCTGTTCCACCGCGGACTCGTTGCCCCGGACGCTGAGCCCGACCGCCGCGTGCTTCGCGTCCAGAAGGCAAAAACTGCCTCCTTCAAAAATGCCATCCCCTTGAATGGTGTGCAGGATGGGCATCCCGAGGGCAGCGGCCGTCCTCGTGATATAAGCCTCTTCGCCCCGGCGGCCCGTCCCGTGTTCGACACCGGCTATCGCCATCCGGGCGACGATGAGCCCTCCGTTGATGACGATCCCGTTGTCCCGGACGTTGAGCGCGTCCGGGTCTTTTGGGCTGCAATCCATATAGACGACCCGGATGCCGTTCTCCGTCAGTACGCGGGCGAGATTGTCGTGTTCTTCCTGCATTTTCGCCAGGTCGGGGACCACGTCCGACCGGAAATACCATTGGGCCCTCCTGTCGATCATAGCCTCTATGGAGGGATCGTAACAGTCCTGCGTGATCACCTTCAGCTCATCCCCCGGGCGGTGCATGAGGATGACTCTGATTCGCCCCACGTCGTTGACCGCGCCCCATCTGCCGCCCCAAACGCGAAGCTGCTCATCTTCGTCCTGAAAGGGGGGAAGCGGCTTCGGCACTATGCTGGATAAAACCGCATGATAATATTGACTGCTCTCTTTAAGCGACATTTTGCATCTCCATTGTAATCTTCATATTCATATTCATCTTTTTTTCCATGTCAGGACGTTCGCCTCGTTCACGGCTTGCAGCTCGGCGTCTCCGGCGGTGGCGAGGCAGGTCAAAAGGGCCTCTTCCAGCGTGCCAAATTCGCTGCGGGCGTACTTCGGGAACATCTCGAACCCGTCGCCGCCCACCGCGAGGAAGTCGTTGGTCGCCACGGAGTAAACGGCGTCCTCATCCAGCGGCTTGTCCCCCACCGTCACGGTTTCGGCCTGGTAATAAGGGTAGAGGGCGCCGTCGCTCAACTTGCCTTCTTTCTCGATGGCGCTCACCGTCATTCCGTAAAACTGCGGGAACTTTCCGGCCTTGGGCTGCGAAAGCCCAAAATTGAGGGCAGCCAGCAGATCGCTCCCCTTCATTCTGATGACACAGATGTAGTTTCCGTAGGGGAGGACGGAGAGAATCTGTCCGCGGGTCACTTCGCCCTGGGAGACGGAGGCCCGTATCGAACCGCTGTTGATGAACCCCACCTCCGCGCCCGTGGCCCGTATGAGCGCCGCGCAGACGAGCCGCCCCAGGTTGGTGCTTTCGGTGCGCACCTTTTCCCTCGTGCCGTCCAGGTCGAAGGGCGCGCGGGCGACGACGACGCCGAGAGTGACGTTGAGTTCCTCCTCCAGTTTTTTCAGGGTCTCCGCCACCTCCGGGTCGGGGGTGACGGGCCGGGCGGCGGGGATGAGCTCGGCCGAAAGGTCATAGCCGCCCTCCCTTTTCCTTACCTCCACGCGGCCAAGGTTGCCCAGATATTCCCCCGTGCTGACGATGAGCGCGCCGCCCTCCCTGAGACCCTTTTCCAGAACGGAATGACTGTGTCCGTCCACGATGAGGTCGATGCCGGGCACGCTGCGCGCAAGCTGCAGGGAGCTGGGTTCGTCGTAAGCCTCGCTGCCCAGGTGGGTCAGGGCCACCACGAGATCGGCGCCTTCGTCCCGCAACGCCTTCACGGCGTCCCGCGCCGCTGCCAGGACCGCCTCGGAAGTCCCGAACTGGAGCCCGGCCACGTTGCGCGGGTCGGTGGTGGTGACGGTTTGCGGCGTCGAGAGGCCAAATATCCCCACCCTCAGCCCTCCTATCTCCTTCACCCTGTAACGGGGAAAGAGATGGGAACCGTCGTCCTTCGTGACGTTCGCCGAGAGGTAAGGCAGACCGTAGGTGTCCCTGAGCGCAAGAAGGCGTTTATACCCGTAGTCGAACTCATGATTGCCCACCGCCAGAGCGTCGTAGCCCAGCTTCGGCAGCAGTTGCGCCACGAGGTCGCCGCTTCTGGCGTTGGCGAAGATGACTCCGCTGATGGCGTCCCCCGCGTCGAGGAGCAGATGGGGAGTTTTTTCGCTCTTCACGATGGCATTCAGCCTGTCGTAGCCCATCGCGGTGAGAACCCCGCCCTCGCCGGTCTCCTGGGAAACGTGCCCGTGAACGTCGTTGGTGTGGAAAATCACCAGCCGAGGGGATTCATCCCCAGGAGACTTGTCCCCAGGGAACGTGTCCCCAAGGGACGTGTCCCCACGGGTCCCGCCCCAGCTTACCTGGGCCCAGGACGCGATGAAGACCGCCAGTAAAATTGAAATAAATGCTAAATGTTTTTTGTTGCACTGTTTTTTGTTGCACTGTTTTTTGTTACACATGAAAAAACTCCCCTTTCAACTGAAAATTTACATAAAATTATACCTATATCCGAATTTCCATATCCCATGCCCGAAGAAAATTTTTTTTATTTTTATTTTTATTTTTTATTTTTGCATTTCCAATGGCGAGATTTCGTGTTACTATCCCGCTGTTGTCAGCATAGGCTATTGCGGAGGGCGGCGAAAAATGATAGTAAAGCTCTTACTGTATCGACTTTTGACCTCCCTTGTGCGACCTTTCGTCCCTCTGCTTCTGGCGGTGGGCCGAGGGAAGGGCTACGAAACGAAAGACAGGAAAAGGCGGCAGGAGCGTTATGGTATCCCGGGAGTGGAGCGCCCCGACGGGGTTATTTTCTGGTTCAACGCTTCCAGCGTAGGCGAGGGAAATTCGATTCTGCCCCTTGTGGATATCGTCTTGGCCAGATACCCGGGCGCTCATGCCCTTATCACCACCTCCACGGTTACCGGCGCGGAAAACATCAGAAGCAAGACAAAACAGGCACAGATAAAGATCCTTCATCAGTTTCTCCCCCTTGACCTCAGGGTGTACACCGAGAGATTTTTCGGATATTGGAGGCCTTCTGTGGGGTTCTTCGTGGACAGCGACTTCTGGCCCAACCTCATTCTCTCGGCCAGAGACAGAAATATCCCTCTCATTCTCCTGAACGGGCGCCTCTCCGACAGGTCTTACGCAAGATGGATGAGAAACAGGGACGCGTCGTCCCTTTTGATGAGCGCCTTCGTCCGGGCGTTCTCCGCGTCTCGGGCCGACCGGGAAAAGCTCTCCCGCATGGGCATTTCCAGGGTGGACTTCATCGGCAACATCAAGTACGGAGCGCCGCCCATGCAGTACGGCGAGGAGGCTATGGCGTCCCTTGCCTCCCGGTGCGGCGGGCGGAAAACCTGGGTCGCCTCCGTCACCCACGCCGGAGAGGACGAGATCATCCTCCGGGCCCACCAGGCCGTCCGCAATGTCTGCGCCGATGCCCTTCTCGTTCTCGCCCCCCGCCACGTCCAAAGGAGCGGGGACATCTATCGTCTCTCCCTGGAACACGGCTTTCGAACCTCGTCGTCGGAGCGGGACAAAACCATAAGCTCCGATACCGAGGTCTTCATACTGGATGTATTCGGCGACCTGGGGCTGTATTACGCCTTTTCGGACATAGTTTTCGTCGGCGGGTCCCTTCTGCCCACGCTCCACGGGCACAACCCCATAGAGCCCGCGAGGATGTCCGCGGCCATTTTAGCCGGCCCACACACCGACAGTTTTGCCGACATTTACGAGACGATGAAGCAAGAGAACGCCGTGATAACGGTAAAGGGATGGGAGGATTTAGGACAAGCCGTATCGGACCTCATGTCTGGAGAGCCGGAAGTTCTTCAGGGCTACCGGGACAGGGCTTTTGAAATAGCCGAGCGCGAGGCCGCGGTTCTCGAAAGAATGCAAGAAACCCTCTTGCCCGAGTTGGAGGCTATTATGAAGAAGGACGTTTTTATCCTACGCGAGGTGAATTTATGATCTATGCGCTGGACACGAATCTCATATCGTAGCGGGTATCGAGATATTGGCCCTGGGTTTGCTCGTTACCCAATGAGAGCGCGGGCCCTTTTCAGGAAAGGCTGCGTTTCACAAAACGATCTCTTGCCCGTGCCAGAGGCGCTGGGCCTCCTCCCGGGGGACGGCGACGTGGATGAAAGACCCGTAGAGGCGAAACTCCCAGCCCGGAAGGCGGCAGAGCCTTGCCGCCAGGGCGGCGAACTCCGGCCATTGGGGCATGTCCCGTGACGTATTGGTTGCGGGGGCTACGCGGATGTCCGCCGCACAGCCGATCATGTGCCGGCTGGATTTGGAGCCCCCGACTTGGCCGTTGTGGGGTGGGCAGCGCCAGCCGGAGTTCACGAACACGGGAGCGCCCCACGCCCTGCGCAGGAGGTCCAGCCACAGCACCAGTACCTGCGCAACCTTGCCCTCGCCGCAGCAAGGGCACAAAAACTCCGCTTCTTCGAAATGCTCCACCCGGCAGTTCATGACGCCGGCCCCTCGCTGTCTTGAAGGAGCGCAACGGGGGCGAAGCGGCAAACTTGGCAGTAGCGCAACCGGTCGATGGCCTCCCGCAAGGCCCTCAATTCGCCCTCCATCCTCAACAGCAAAAACGCGGACACCGCGATGGAAAAACAGCTCTGTAACATCGATTCTGCGAACGTCTCCACGACAAAACCTCCTTTTATGCCTTTTATCCCGGGTAGCCGGCCCCGCCGTTCTAAAAAGCGCCCCCGCCGGCTGGGCAGGAGCGCTTCTCGACTAGCTCAGATCCACAGGCGTGACAATGCGGTTGACGAACTCCGCGTCCACAAGACCCAGGGGCGGCTCCACGTAGATGTCTCCGTTGGCGACGATGCCCTGCATAAGGCTCTTGACCTGGGCGGAACTCGCAGACCCGTTGGCGTAGGGGAAGGTCAAAGAGATATCCTTGTCGCCGCTGGCTTTAAACGTCAATTTCAAACTGGTAGCCACGATATTCACCTCCTTTCAGATTCGATGCAAATTCCAGATTGAATACGAAGTCCCCAATACAAAGTACTCGATCAAATCCCTAAATCAAATTCCTGAGTCAAAATTCCTGACCCAATGCCAGCCTTGCGGTTCGGCTTTCGGCCCTTAGTTCTCCAGGACAGTGACCTCGGCGCGCTCCACGCGGGCCAGGGGGTAGTCCAAAACGGGAAGCAGCGTCCCCACGACGCCCATGACCTTGTCTTTGTCGGCGCCCTGAACAACTTTACCCAAGGAACAGCTCTTGACGATCATGTTCCCCGTGGCCGAGTTGACGCCTGCATCAAGTTTTACCGACACGGAACTCTTGTGCGCTCTCTCTGTAGCCATGCCAAACACCTCCTTTCATTAAGTTGATATAAGTATATACGATATTATTATATTGTCAAATAGATTTTTTGAATATAAATGAATACGCCGCAGCCGAGGGCGTGTGGAGTATAATAAAAATCGAAGGATCGACGGTGAGCGACCAGCGGGAAAAGCAAGCGTTGGGAAACGAATGCCGTTTATTCGCGCAATGGGAAGATATAGTCGTTTAGCTTAAAAAATGTTCAATTTACACGCGCTGAATAGAGCGATTGGCTTGTTTTATAGCTATTCTAAGGCTTTTTATCTTAATTCACTATATGGAAAGCAAAAGAACCCGGAAAACGGAAGAGATGCCGAAAAAGATGTCGAAAGAAGAGAGATCAAAAGAAAAATTAAAAGAAAGATCGAACAAAGAGAGGCTCCGGAAGGATGAAGGGAAGGATGAAGCCCGTCCTCAGCCTGCCTTACGCAAGTACAGCATTTACCCGGAGGAGCAGCCGGAGATCGTCCGCGCCCTGCTGGCGAAAAACCTGCCCCTGGAATTTATACGGGAGGCCACCGGCCTCACAGACAACGAAATCCTGTCCCTGCGCTGATTGCTCAGTCTCTCAGCGCGTAACTCTCCACCGGGGCAAAAGCGTCGGTGAAGGGAGAGACCGTGGATATGAAGGGCTCCGACCAGCGATGGGAGAGCAGCCGGGCGATTTCGGGGCTGTAGGGAGGAAGGACGGGCAGGTCGTTTTCCGATTTGAAGGCCACGACCATGATGTTCTGCCGCTGCTGGACAAAGGCCCGATTGGCATTTTGCGCGGGAAAGATCAACACCCGGGGGAAAACCTTGGAAAGCGCCGAGTAGATCCCGTGGAGCACACCGCTGCGGGGACCGTAGAGCGCCGAGATCACGTTGGAGACCAGCACCCCGTCGGGGGTCAGGAGGTCGGACATGGCCTGGGCCGTTTCCACCGTGGTCAAGTGGAAGGGGATCGAGTACCAGGAACCGAAGACGTCCGCGAACACGGCGTCGTAGGACCCGCGCCGCTGAGGATCCCGCGCCGCGCGATTCAGAAAACTCCTGGCGTCCTCGTGGTAAATGGAGAGGGCGGGGCTGTCCTGAAGGTAAAAGTATTTCCGGGCGGCGCTGGTGATGCCGGGATCGATCTCCACCACGTCCATGGAAAAGGTCGGGAGCCGGAGATCGTCGGAGCGCGTCGCTACGAGATACCGCGGAACGCAGTAGCCTCCTCCCCCCAACATCAGAATTTTCTTCACACCTGGGTTGTAGTAGAAGGCCAGGTCATAGAATTTGGTGTACTCGCTGGCCAGCTCCGAGGGGTTGTCCGTGTAGATGATGGACTGAGCGCCCTCCCGCGCGGCCGCGGTCATCAGGTACCGGGCGCGGCGCCCGTTGGGCCGGGTTTGTTCCGCGACCCAGATGTGGTTGTAGCGCGTGTCGATGTGGTCGCCCAAAGGCATCATCGGCATTCCCCAGACTTCCGTGCCGATGCCCGTCATTAAAAAAGCGACGCAGATCAGCGCCGCCTTCTTCCAAGCCGAACGATAGAGCATGCTGGCCACAAAAGCCAGCGTCGCGGCGACCAGAAGCAGAATGGTCCCCGACGCGAAAACCGAGATCAAAACGAACCCGCCGAGAAACGTCCCCAAGATGCTGCCCGCGGAGGAAAGAGCCGAAAAACGCCCCACCGTCTCCCCGGAGGAGCCCACGTCCTTCATGGCCAGGCGCACGATGAAAGGCGAGACCATCCCCAGAAGGAGGCTGGGCAGAGCAAAAAGCAGCAGAGCCGCCAGAATGGAGGAAATATAGGGGTTGTGAATACGGGACAAAAGCGTCAGCACGGGGTTAGCGCAAAGCGCCAGAAAGCCCGTGGAAAAAGCCGAAAGGAGGACGATCCGCGCCAAAATCTTCTGTTCGGGCCGCAGGTCCGCCGCCACTCCCCCCAACCAGTACCCCAGGCTGAGGCTGGCCATGATGACGCCGATCAGCGACGTCCAGACCACCAGGGACGTCCCCATGTAAGGGGCGACAACGCGAGAGCCCGCCATCTCCAGCACCATGACGGCAGCCCCGCAGATGAAAGACGAGACCTCCAGCAGCCCGCACCAACGCCCCAGCCAACGGTCGAACCAAAGTTTCAAGCCATCGCCGGAAGTTTTTCCCGTTTCATCTTCCTCAACGGCTTTATTGAGGGGCTTGTTCTTCTTGGATTCCATCCCAGAAATCACCTCATGAACATGTCGAAATAAAAACACGGCCCCTATTATAACCGATCAGCACCCCTCACACCCCCCAGACATGAATATCTCTCGTGCCTCCTTTTTCCGGGCGCTGGAGGCGATAATAGATCTTTTCGTCCCAGCCGCGCCCGGTCCGTTCGTCGCAGATGATCAAGTGAGCCTCCTCCGCGCCGGACTGTTCCGCGTAACGGGCCGTCTGCTCCAGACCTTCGGTGAGCGCCTTCTTCGGGTCGTGAGAGGAAGGGCGGATCGTTTTCAGCTCCAGCACGATTCTTTGTTCACGCTGCTCCCGTCTGTCCGCGCCCCGGGGATAGCGCCAGCGGACCAGCAGGTCCACGCGGCCGCTCCCCAATGCGTATTCCCGCCCGATCAGGCCGCCGCCGTTGACGATCCGCTGTAAAAACGCCTGCAGCAATAATTGAAATCCCGCTTCTTTGTAGTCGAAACGCTCCAGCCAGCTCTCGGAGTTTTCTCTGAAAAACTGCTGAAAGGC
>JAISLU010000071.1 GCA_031277095.1 Synergistaceae bacterium | reverse complement strand
GCCTTTCAGCAGTTTTTCAGAGAAAACTCCGAGAGCTGGCTGGAGCGTTTCGACTACAAAGAAGCGGGATTTCAATTATTGCTGCAGGCGTTTTTACAGCGGATCGTCAACGGCGGCGGTCTGATCGGGCGGGAATACGCATTGGGAAGCGGCCGCGTGGACCTGCTGGTCCGCTGGCGCTACCCTCGGGGCGCGGACAGACGGGAGCAGCGTGAACAAAGAATCGTGCTGGAGCTGAAAACGATCCGCCCTTCCTCTCACGACCCAGAGAGGGCGCTTTCCGAAGGATTGGAGCAGACGGCCCGCTACGCGGAACAGTCCGGAGCGGAGGAGGCCCACTTGATTGTCTGCGACGAACGAGCCGGGCGCGGCTGGGATGAAAAGATTTACGACCATATTCAACGCCCGGAAATAGGCACGGCAAGAGATATTCATGTTTGGGGGGTATGAAATGGAGCCGGACATCCTTTCTATACGGAACCTGTCGAAATATTTTCCCGGCGTCCGGGCCCTTTCGGATGTGAGTCTATCCGTCCGAAAGGGGGAGGTCCACGTTTTGGTGGGAGAAAACGGGGCCGGCAAGTCCACGCTGATCAAAATCATCTGCGGTATTTACGCCCCCGACGGCGGTACGATGGTCCTGGCCGGCGATCCCTACTCCCCCCGCACTCCCCGGGAGGCCATCGACAAGGGCATTCGCGTGGTCTATCAGGAGTTCAACCTTCTCTCCTATCTGTCGGTGGCCGAAAATATCTTTTTCGACCGGCTCCCTCGCAGGGGAGGGATATGGGTCGACAGGAAAAAGCTCTTTCGGGACGCGGTGGAGACCTTGAGGCGGGTAGGGTTGGACGTGGACCCCTGGGCGCCGGTGGAGCTTTTGGGCGTGGCCCAGATGCAGCTTGTGGAGATCGCCAAAGCCGTGTCCTCCAAGTGTCGGGTGCTGATTCTGGACGAGCCTACAGCCACCTTGTCCCCCGGGGAGATTTCCCGCCTTTTCGAGATCATCAGAACCGAGAAACGACAGGGACTGACCGTCATTTACATCTCCCACCACCTGAAGGAGATCTACGAGATCGGCGACCGTATCACGGTTCTGCGCAACGGGGAACTTGTGGGTACGAAGAAAACCGAGGAGATCGACATTCCCCGGATCGTCTCCATGATGGTGGGACGGCAAATGGACGCCGAATACCCTTTTATGGATTCTCCCGAGCCCACCGACGAACCGCTGCTGGAGGTGAAGGGCCTTCGTATCGCCAGCAGCCCGCACGAGATATCCTTCCATTTGAAAAAAGGAGAGATCTTGGGGATTTCGGGACTTGTGGGTTCCCGGAGAACAGAAACGGTGAGAGCCGTTTTCGGCGCGGACAAAAAATTCGGCGGCTCGGTGTCCCTGGAGGGCAGGCTACTGAACGTCGCGTCGCCGGGGGACGCGGTGAGGGAGGGGATATGTCTGCTCACCGAGGACAGAAAATCTCAGGGGCTCGTTCTGGACATGTCCGTGGAGGCCAATATTTCCCTGGCCGCCCTGGATAAATTCTCGCGTTTGGGGTTGATCGACAAAAAAAAGGAACGGGCCGCGGCCGAAAATATGGCGACCGAGCTGGCCATAAAGACGCCGTCCATGCTCCAGTTGACTCGGAACCTGTCGGGGGGGAACCAGCAGAAGGTGGTTCTGGCGAAGTGGATTCTCCGGGACGCCAGGGTGCTGATCTTCGACGAGCCCACCCGGGGCATCGACGTGGGGGCGAAATACGAGATATACTTGCTTCTCTGGCGGCTTCTCGCGGAGGGCAAGGGAATTGTGATCGTCTCCTCGGACCTGAACGAACTCGTCGGTATCTGTCACAGGATCGTGGTTTTCTCCAACGGCGCCGTGTCCGGCGAGGTTTTGCGCCGCGACTTCCAGCAGGAGAAAATTTTGGAATACGCGTATCGGGTATCGCATGAAGGGAGCGACGCGGAATGAACACCAAGCGCATCGTCTATCTGATGCTCAACGAGGCCGGGATCGGGTTGGTTCTTGTACTGCTCTGCTTTCTGTTCTCCTATTTCGTTCCGGCCTTCGCGTCCATCAACAACATCTCGAATATTTTCACTCAAATAAGCATCAACACGGTGATAGCGGTGGGGATGACCTTCGTGATCCTCTTGGGAGGGATAGACCTGTCCGTGGGTTCGGTGCTGGCTCTGTGTACGATCCTCGCCGGTTTGGTCATTACAGAAAAGTCCCTCCCTCCGGGAAGCGCCATCTTTCTGGCCGTGCTGGCCTCGATGGCGGCGGGCATGGCATGCGGCCTTTTCAACGGTTGGGTCTGCGAGCGGTGGAAAATACACTCTTTCGTCGTCACTCTGGGGATGCTGAACATGGCCCGCGGCGCGGCGCTGCAGGTGAGCGGATCCCGGACGATCTTCTCCTTTCCCAGGGCGTTCAACTCTTTCGGGACCCTCTCCTGCTTTGGGATACCCGTCATCTTCATGATGGCCATACTCCTGGTGGCGGTGGGGCACTTCATTCTGGAAAAGACCGTCTTCGGGCGCATGATCTACGCCATCGGAAACAACGAAGAAGCGGTCCGGCTTTCCGGGCACAACACGAAAATCTATAAAGTCGCCGCGTTTGTCATATGCGGGGCGACGGTGGGCATGGCGGCAATTTTGTACATGCTGCGGTTAAACATCGCCTCCCCCATACTGGGCAACGGGTTCGAGCTGTCCGCCATAGCCGCGGTGGTCATAGGGGGCACCAGTATGAGCGGCGGAAAGGGAAGCCTTATGGGGACCCTCTTCGGCGCGGCCATCATCGGCGTTCTGAACAACGGCCTCTTGCTTCTGGGGATGAGCGATTTCGCGCGGCAGATCGTGACCGGGGCGATCATCGTGGGTGCCGTGGTCCTGGATACTTACAGGGCGAAACTTTCTCTTACGCTGTCGTAAGCCAGCAACGGCCGTTTCGTTTTGTCGAAACTTTTAGGAGGCACGAAAAAAGTGAGATGTAAAACCTTGATTGCAAGTTTCTTGATGGTGTTTGTCGTTTTAACTGGAACCCACTCGGCGCTTTCTGGGGAAAAAGTTATTTTGGATTCGGATATGGTGGAGCTTTTCGACGATGGCGTGGCGATGCTTATGTTGGCGAATCACCCCAAGATCGAACTCTTGGGCGTGACGGTCGTGGCGGGCAACCAGTGGCTTCAAGACGGGCTTTCCGCCGGTATTCGCCAACTGGAATTCGCCGGCCTGAAGGACGTGCCTATTGTGGCGGGAGCCCGATGGCCGATGAGGGCAGGGCGTTACGAGGCAGTCGCGCCTCCCTCGGTCACGGGGCTGGAATGGTCCGGTTACGAGAGCAAACTCTTTGGAATCGGGGAATTCACCTATGCCGGAGCATTTTCGTCCTGGGGTCACAAGGAGCCGGTCGACCCTTCTCCGGAATTGGGGTGGAAGACCGTTTATAAAGCGAATTACGGCGAAGAGCCCAAATACGACCTCGAAAAAAATGAGGGAGGGGGTTTCCGCGGAAAGTATCGGCACGCCTCCGAGTTCATCGTCGAAATGGTGAACAAATATCCCGACGAAATAACGATTGTCGCCATCGGGCCCTGCACGAATCTTCAAATGGCCGTGATGCTGGACCCGACCATCATTTCCAAGGTCAAGAAGGTCATTTACATGGGAGGCGCGATAAACGTAGCGGGCAACACGACTCCGGCGGGTGAGTTCAACTGGTGGTTCGATCCGGAGGCCGCGAAGTTCGCCCTGCGTACTCCATGGGGCAAAACCGCCTTAGGCGAAGATAAGATCACTCAGTACGTCGTACCGCTCGACGCATGCAAAAAACTGCACTTTACCCCCAAAGAGTATAAAAAAATCGTCAATTTGCCCGGTATCGCCCCCGGCATCAAAGCGATGTTCGAGAAAAAATACGCCGCTTTCGCCGCTCCCGGTTCTACGGCAGATTCTTACGTATGGGATGCCATAACCGCGGGCATCCTGATCGGCGAGATCGATAACAACGACATCGTTTTGCCTTACGACGAAAACCTGGACGCAACCGGATATTTCGATTGGTGGATCGACGTCGACACCAATTACAATATCGACTACGGCAGAAGCCTAGGTTACGCGAATCAAGGTCCTGTCGGAACGCAAAAAGTTCGCATTGTCAACGCGGTGGATGGAGACAAGTTCTGGGATCTCGTCTACGCTGGGTTGGACCGTACTCGTAAACCTTAAAATTCAAAGGAGAAGAGTTTTTCAAAAAGGGGAATAGCTATGCGCAGAGTATTGAACATCGGCTCTATCAATATCGACTATGTTTACGATGTCCGGCATTTCGTTCGGCCCGGCGAGACCCTCTCGGCCACGGCCCTGAATATTTTTCCGGGAGGCAAGGGGCTGAACCAGTCCATCGCCCTCGCCCGGGCCGGCGCGTCTGTTTTTCACGCGGGGAGGACCGGCGGCGACGGACGGGGGATGGCGGAGCTGATGGAAAGGGCGGGGGTGAACGTGGACAGGGTGGACTCCTCCGGCACGAACACGGGACACGCCATCATTCAGGTCGACGGCAAAGGCGAAAACTGTATCCTCCTCTTTGGCGGCGCCAACCGAGAGTTGGACCGGGCCTACATCGACAGGGCGTTTTCCGGGTTCGGGAAAGGCGACTTCCTGGTGCTGCAAAACGAGGTGAACGAAATCGCCTACATGATGGAGTCGGCAGCCGCCCGAGGGCTTTACCTGGTCTTCAATCCCGCGCCTTTTAGCCCCGAGGTGGCGCGCTATCCTCTGGACCGGGTGGACTGCTTCGTACTCAACGAAATAGAGGGAAACGGCCTTTCTGGGAAAGACAAACCGGAGGAAATTTTGAATGAAATGAGGTCTCGCTTCCCCAGGGCCTCTGTGGTTCTCACCTTGGGCGGCGACGGAGCCCTTTACAAAGACGCGAATGAGGTTCTGGGTCATGGCGTGTACGAGGTGAAGGTCGTGGACACCACCGCCGCCGGCGACACTTTTTTGGGCTACTTCATCGCCTCCCTGGCCGCGGATAAGCCTATCGCCGAGGCACTGCGCCTGGCATCGATAGCGTCCTCCCTGGCCGTATCCCGCAAGGGCGCGTCCTCGTCCATCCCCACCCTGTCCGAGGTCCTATCTGCCGGGCTCCAACCTGTTTCACTGCGTTGAACCGGCCGACGGGGCCTCGCCCTCGGGCGTTATATTTAAGAAAGCAATATCTCCACAAGGGCCTGTACGGCTTTCGCCCGGTGGGATATTTTGTTTTTCACGGCGGAGGGCAGTTCTCCAAAGGATACATCGTAGCCGTCGGGAATGAAAATGGAATCGTAGCCAAAGCCATGCCCGCCGGCTTCCCGTTCCCCCAGGTGCCCGTCGCAGGCGCCTTCGCAAATGATCGTCCACTCTCCCTCGGCGGGGGAAAAAGGAACGGACAAGGCCACCGCCGCGACGAAACGGGCGCGCCTGGAGTTCTCCCCCGTGTTCATCTTCTCGAGCTTGTCCATCTGCGACAAAAGCCACCGATTACGGTCCGCGTCGCTTCCTTCCACGATTCGGGCGGATCTTACCCCCGGAGCCCAAGAAAGGGCCTCCACCTCTATGCCGCTGTCGTCTCCCAGGCTGGGAAGCCCGGAAGCGAGGGCCCACCCCTGCGCTTTCAAGAAGGCATTCATGGCGTAGGTACTGCCCGTTTCTTCCACAGTAAAATTTCCCACAGTAAAATTTTCCCCACTGGATTTTTCCCCACTGGATTTTTTCACGTCCAATCCGTTCTCGCCCAGGTCCTGGCGCGCCGCTTTTCGCCCCAGGGCGTCTGGAGCGAAAAGAAGCTCCCCCATCACAGAGGGAGGAAGCAGATCCAGAAATTCTCTGTATTTGCCGCGGTTGCCGGTCGCCAATAGAAGGGATTTGAAAAACAAGCGCGTCACCTGGACAACTGCCAGACCGCCGTCAGATCCACGGGGGCCCCTGCGTTCACGACTTGGGAGTTCACGAGAAAACGCACTTTGGTTATCGGAGAAAAATTCTCGCGCATCGTGCGCACGACGCCTGTGATGAAAAGCGTACTGGCCTCGGCGCCGGCGGCGTTCAAGGCGGGGAGAAAAGCGCTGGAAAAATCCAAATAAACCACGTCCACGTTCCTGAAGACATGTTTCACGTAGGTCTCGTCGTTGAAAAATCCGCTGCCCCGGAGGAGCCGGAGAACCGCCTCCCGAATGTTGTCCTCCCGGGTATGGGCGATGATCTCGGCCTTCTCCTGCACCAAATCGCTGCCTTTCGGATAAAAAAGAGAAAGAACGACTTTCTGCATGTCCAGCTTGGGGTCGGCGGAACTGTCGGGGCTGAGAAAAGCGGCGGCATAATTTTCACTTTTTTCACTTGGCCCGCCCTTCTCCCGCTTGTCGAAGATGGGTTGGTCCAGCACCTTCAGCAAGTAGGAGGTCCCGAGGTACCCTCCCACGAAGCACAGCAAAATCACTCCGCACCACGTCAAGACGCGCAGAAGAATGGGGGGTTTGGTCTTGTTCTTTTCGCGCCTTTGCGGTTCCGAAAAATGGGAAGAATGTTTGCGTTTTGTCTCTATGCGCTCTTCGATCTCCCGCTCCATCAACTCCTCCCGATACCGCGAGGAGGGGCTGTCGTCTTTACGACGGGCCATGTTTTTCACCCTCTTCGATTTCTATGGCTTGAAATAATTCTGAATGCCTTCCGCCATCGCATCGGCGATCTTCTGCTGATAACCGGGATGCGCCAGCAGCTTCGCTTCTTTGACGTTGGTGATAAAGCCTGTCTCCAGCAAAACGGCCGGCATACCCGCGCCCCGGAGGACAAAAAACGGGGCCTGGGCCACACGTTTCATGGGGATGCCCTGACGGTTGCCGGATTTGAAAAGAACTTCGGCCACAACGGTGCTTTCGTTGATTTTGTTGTTTTGCTGCATGTCTCCCAAAATCTTCAGCAAAAGCTCCGTTCTGCGGTCCGAAATTTCGCCGTTGGCGCTTTTGTCTTCCACATATTCCCGGTTCTCGATTTTCGCCAAAGCCAAGGCGTCCTTGTCCGTGGGCAGCGCCATCAGGTAGATCTCGAACCCGGAGGAGTTCTTTCCCGGCGGCAGAGAATTGACGTGGATGCTGACGAACATGTCCGCGTTCGCCTTGTTGGCGATATCCGTCCGCTCCTGGAGCTTCAGGTAAACGTCTGTATTTCGCGTCATTTTGACGTTGAATCCCTTGTTTTTCAAGACCTTTTCCATCTTCAGGCCAATGGCGAGGTTGATGTCCTTTTCTCTAAGGCCGTTTCCTACCGCTCCCGGGTCTTTGCCGCCGTGGCCGGGGTCCAGAACCACGAGAAGTTTGCCCTGCTTTTTCGGCGCCTCCCGCCAGGTCTCTGGAGTTTTTGCGGCCGCGGCCGCTTCGGCCTGTTGGGGGGGCGCGGTCTCCCGGATATGGGAGGAGGACGGGAAAATGAAGTCTAGAACGATGCGCCTGGGATTGTCCAAAATCAACTTCTCCACCCTGACGTTGGCGGCGGAGAAAGTGAGTGTAACCCCCTTCGCGTCGCTGGCAAGCTCCGCCCTGACGTTGTCGTAGGGGGAAGGGAGGCCCTTGAAGCTGTCCGCCACCTTTGTGAACGTCATTGAGATCTTCCCCGAAGCGACTTTTATTTCCGGATTGGTCCCCTCGCCGCAATCGGCAACCATGCGGATCTTTTCACGGGAAGTACTCCAGCGAATGGCCAGAATTTCCCCTGCCGCCTGGGCGGCGGAGGATTGAACAGGAGGCTGCGCTGGAGGCTGAACGGAAGGAGGCGCCGAAAGATTTTTGTCTATGTTTCCCCCTGTCTCTGGCGTTTTCACGGGCTCCGAGACGACGGTAACCCGCTTCGCCGGCGGGACATTAGACACCTCGTTTCCCTTGGAGCTTCCTTTAGAGCTTCCCTTGAAAGTTTCTTGGGAAGCTGTTTGGGAAACTTTCGGGGAAACTTCTCGGGAACTTCCTTTTGCGGCTCCGCCGTCTTCCACGCGGAGCCTGTCCCCGCTTCCGCGCCCCGCAAAGCGCTGCAAAAGGCTCAAAGAGGAGGGAACGTCCAGCCACCATCTTCCGTCCTGAACGTAACTGGCCCCATAGAGCGGTACCAACTGAGTGTTATACCAGGCCGCGACGGCATTTAACACGATCCTCAGCCTGTCGGCCCCGCGGGTGAGCAGCAGTTCTTCCCCTGCCACCGCGGCGTTCAACCCCAAAAGCGCCCCCGCGTCCGCTATGGAGATGACGAGTTCTCTCTCTCCATCCATCACGGGGATCGCCCCCAAGACGGTGTTCCCCTTATAAAGGGTGCCCGTCCGGGCCTGGGCCTCCCAGGGGGCAAGCAGGGCCAACGCGGCGAGGAGCAGGGAAATGGCGATAAACTTCACGGATTTTCCGACCCGGTCCCGACTCCTGTTGGCTGTAAAGGACATTGTCAGCCCCGGTATTCCTCGACGATGATTTTCGCCGCTGCCGCCGCCCGCTCTTGGCCGACGTCCAGGTGCATCACCAGGCGGAAAGTATCCGGCGCGGTTTTATTGAAGATGACCCGCCGTTTCCGACAGGCGGCAAGCAGTTTGTCCGCCCTCGCCTCGTCCGGCGTGCCAAAGTACACCATATTTGTCGGCCTGCCGACCTCGGGGACGCGCAAACCGCCTTTTTGCAGGATATCTTTGACCCGGCGGGCGTTTTCGTGGTCCTCCGCCAAACGATCGATGTTGTGTTCCAAAGCGTAGAGACCCGCGGCCGCCACGATACCCGCCTGACGCAGTCCGCCTCCGACTTTTTTCCGCCAAAAACGCGCCCGCTCCACGAAATCTCTCGAAGCGCAGATCAAACTTCCCATTGGCGCGCCAAGACCTTTTGAAAGGCAGATCTGAACGGAATCCACGTCCTTCACCAGAGCCGACGGCTCGACGTTCTGGGCGACGGCGGCGTTGAAAAGGCGCGCCCCGTCCACGTGAACGGCCAGTCCATGCCCGTGGGCCCAGCCCACCAGCTCGGCGACCTCCTCGGGGGAAGCGGCGTACCCTCCGCCTCGGTTGTGAGTGTTTTCCAGGCACAACAGCCTGGCCTGGGCGAAATGAACGTTGTCTTTGGGGTGCAGAAGGTAATTCAGGTCGGAGACGGAGGGAAGGCTTCCCCTGTCCTCGACCTGCATGGCCACGATACCCCCCAGGGCGCACAATCCTCCGCCCTCGTTGTTCAGAATGTGAGAGTCTTTCCCCACGATAGCCCCGTCGCCTCTGCCGCAGTGGGTCAAAAGAGAGACCAGATTGCCCTGGGTTCCCGAGGTCACGTAAAGTGCCGCCTCTTTACCCAAAAGCTCCGCTCCCTTCTCCTCCAGCCGCACCACCGTGGGGTCCTCGCCGTAGACGTCATCGCCGACCTCGGCCTGACTCATCGCTTTGCGCATCTCGGCGCTGGGCTTGGTTATCGTGTCGCTTTTCAAATCTATGGGTTCTTCCGTCAAATAATCTGTCAAATAATCTACAGAAGACACAAGAAACGCACCTCCTCATTTTTTATATTTATAATGACGAGCAATGGGCGGACGAACTCCGTACCCCGGGCCGAAACGTTTGCGAATTTCTAAAGTCCGCCGCACAGATGGCTCCAGGGCAAAAGATCCTCCCTCACGGTAACTCCCACCGAGGAGGAAGAATGACCGTTGCCGTGAAAATCGGACCCCGCCGTGGGGGCTAAACAGAAGGAGTCGGCGATTTCCAGACAGCGATAGATTTCCACGTTGCTGTTCCCGGAAGACCAACACTCCAGCCCCCACAGGCCGCTGTTTTTCAAACGGGACAGAAGGGGGGGAAGGTCGCCGAGATCGGGGGTCGTCTGCCGGGGATGGGCCAAAACCGCCAAACCTCCGGCCTCGCGAATCAACCGAATACATTCCTCCGCCGACAACAAAGTACGCGGAAAATAGGCCTCCGCTCCCCGTTTCAGGTATCTGTCGAAGGCGGCTTTGAGGTTCGGGACGTACCCTTTGCTCCACAGAACCCGCGCTATATGGGGCCGCCCCACGGAGTCGGCGCCCGCGCAGGACTTCACTTCCTCCAGGGAGATGTCGAAACCCAAATCCCGTAATTTTTCACAGATGAGAACGTTGCGCGCGTCACGGGCCTTCCGATTTTGCGTCAACGCGCTTATGAAAGCCTCGTTTTCCGTGTTGAAGCGGTACCCCAATATATGCAGCACCCCGTCGTGGGCAGCGGACAACTCCACGCCAGACACGCCTTTGATGGAGGCCTTCCGGCACCGGGCCAGAAAGAGCTTCACCCCGTCCAGGGTATCGTGGTCCGTCAAACTGGCGATGGAGACCCTCTTTGCCCGCAGTTCCCTGACGAGATCGCCGGGGGAGAGAACGCCGTCCGAACAGGAACTGTGAAGGTGGAGGTCTATTTTTAACAATTTTTTTTCAGCAATCTTTTAACAATCTCTGACAATCTCTTGACAATCTTTTCATAACCTTTTCATAATCTTTTTCCCAGAATCGGGGGCATTATTCGGCTTCCTCGAGTAAAATCTGGTCCAGATCGAAAAGTGTCGATACGTCCAAAAGCACGATCAGGCGCCCATCGGCCGGCTTGGCTACCCATAGAACGTAGCGTTTGTCCATAGTAGTGGACAGTTTGCTCGCCGGTTCCAGTTGGGAGTCGTAAATCGTCCGAACCTCCCGCACGGAGTTCACAATGATTCCGAACATCACGTCACTGACGGAAAGGACGATAATCCGGGCCTCTTCGGTCAAGGACGTAGGCAGCATCCCGATTTTGAGTTCCATGTCGAACACCGGAACGATCGTTCCCCGCAAGTTGATGACGCCTCGAATGTAATCCGGAGCGTTGGGCACGCGCGTGATAAACGGCGGAACCCTCACGATTTCCCGCACGATGTTCACGTCCACTCCAAAATCTTCATTTCCCAGCGCGAAAACAAGATTGATATGTTCTTGCCCCAAGGACTCTACATTGATCTCCTTTTGGGAGGCGTTTTCGGCCGCTCCTCTGCTTGTCGGTACAGTCACGTTTGCTCACCCTCTTCACGTCATTCGGCACTGGATTCCCGCAAAATATGAAATTTCCATCTTTTTTGCTTTTTTGCCTTTTTGCCAAAATCCTATCGAGCATTTATTATAACAGCAACAAATATCGATAGAAGACGCCAAATCATCGAAAAATCGTCCAGATGAGCGGATGTATCCACAAAGGCAATATCGCCGTGTAAAAGACGAGAGAATGGTACACGAACTTGGTGAGAAGGAAATTCCAGGTGAGTTCGAGAAAAAAGATCCACACCGTGAAAACGGCGCTCAATCCTACGCCGTAACAAAGGGACGCAAAAAAATAAACCCCTTTGTCTTGAGGGGGGCGCGGGTAATAATAGCGAAACACGGCGGAACCGCAAAGGGAAAGAGGCATGGCGAAAAACGCCAGGGTTTTCGTCATGGGCGCGATGACCGACCAAAGGATATAGCACGTCAAAGCGGACCTCACCATTATTTGCACCCCGGCGACCTCGTTCACCGATTTCCACAGGACGTTCGGCAGCGCAGTCCATGAAAAAGGTGTTTTCCCCGCCGGGCGGGTAAACGGGGATTTCCTGGAACAGGGGGCGGCCTTCTGAGGCGGGGCCTTCTGACGCGGCGGGGTATCCCGGCGGGGAGGGGGTATCGCTATGACGGGTCTGTTGTGCAGTGACTCGTAAGCGGCGCGGACTTCGAAATATGTGGTTTGGGCGTGCGCGGACTTGTCGTGGTCGGGGTGATAGCGTTTGATCAGGCGGCGGTATGCGGAACGAACCTCCTCGGGATCGGCTCCGGGGGAAAGGCCCAAAACAGAGTAACAATGAGCGTAAAACTCCTCCATGACCTTTACCGCGAAAAACTGGAGCGATCAGGCGGCGAGGTCGAAACGCGGCTTGACTTCCTTCGCGGCAATCGGTTCGAAGCCCCGCCCCCAAGACCAAAAACCCTGTTTCGAAGCGTGACGGGAGTAGGCGTCTATGGGTTCGGCCGAAGAGGAGGAATCGTTCTGGGATTCAATATTAGACTCGTTCTGGGGAATATTTTGGGACCGTATGTCTTCGAAACGCAGACCCGCCTGAACGGATGCCGCGCCCGTTTTGAACTCGCGGGAAGAGGACTCCGAGGAACCGAAAGAGGAGGCTTCTTTCGCTTTCGAGACCAACAATTGCTGCCTGGCTTGGGCAGCCGCAGCCGCCGCGGCAGCCGCGACGCTCCGGTCCTGTCCCGAGGGATTGCCGGGAGCCAACGCCGCCCGCTGAACCTGCTCCATGTCCCGTATCGCTTGTTCGGGGTCGCTGCTGGGCGGGACGTTGATGGGGACCTCGCCCCCTGTGATGTAGCGCTTGCCGTCGGGGCCCTGGGTGTAGCTGTAGCTCACGGCTCCGGCGAAACGCCCGCCCGCGGCCTGATGCGCCGCCTCATGAGCGATGACCTCCTGTTCGATCTGTTTGAGTTCCTGTATGGCCGCCCGCTCCGAGTCTTCCAGTTCTCCCGGGAAGGGCAGAGTATTGTCCGTTCTTTCCGCCTTTTCAGCCTTCAAATCGGTTCTGGGATTTCCCGCAGACTCCCGGGGCGCGATGTTCTCGTGCTTGACGCCTCCGGGTACACGATCGATGGCTTGTTCGTCGCCCGCGATGGTGACCTCGGCCCCTGTGATATAGCGGCGTCCGTTCGGCCCGATGGAGTAACGATACAGGGTGGAGACTTTGGAACCGGCCGACTTCGCCTTCAGGGCCCTTTCCTGGGCGAGAACCTGTTGTTCCTGCATGGCCAGAGAAGCAGCCTCTCCCTGCTTCTTGATGTCGTTCAACACCTTCTGGGAGGGCTGAAGATAACCCTGCGACAGCATGGAAGTCACGTTCATTTCCAAAGTCCGCTCCTTTCCTACATTATTATACAAGTATTATATACAAGTATTATATATAATACGGGCAAAATCATACGGGGCGTTCGCTCGTACAGGGCCGTATGAGCCGTTAAATATTATATACAAGGTTCAAACGGTTGCCCTATATTTTATCATGATCGCAGGTGAACGTTTACAAAAATTTTAACGGCTTGATCCTTTGTTGTACCTTGTTGTATCTTATGGACCTTTCGTTGCAGATATCCAGCCAGAGATTTCGGGGGCAGAGATCAGGTATAATGTAGATAAATTCCGTCCATGTTAGCGAGAGTCCGCGGAAGTTTTGCTGTTTACGGACAACGAGGCCCCGCTCCGCAAGAAAATATGCGAATGTGAATGTGTAAATGTAAAACAATAAAGAGGATGGTCATCTGTGTACGAATTCGATCGATTGTTGGCGAGAAAGGGAACCCATTGCAGCAAGTGGGACGCGTTGGAGCAGGTCTACGGAAATCCCGATTTGGTTCCGCTGTGGGTGGCGGATATGGATTTCCCCGTTTTGCCCGAGCTGGAGAAAGCCCTTGCGGCAAGGTCGGTAAACTCCACTTTTGGTTATACTTTTGCGGGAGAGGGCTATTATAAAAGCGTGACCGACTGGCATTTGAAGCGCAACGGCCTGAGCCTGACGAAGGAAGATATCTTGGACGTTCCGGGGGTCGTCTGCGGCCTCAGCTTTGTGATCGCCGCGTTGACGGGCCCGGAGGACAAGGTGCTGATCAATACGCCTGTGTATCCCCCCTTTTTCAGCGTTCCGAAATCTCAGGGTCGTCCATTGCTGCTTTCGCCTTTACGCCGGGGAAAAGAAAGATACGAAATAGACTTCGACGACTTCGAGGCGAAGCTGAGGGAAGGCGCGAAAGCCTTTATTTTTTGCAGCCCCCACAATCCTGTGGGGCGCGTCTGGGAGAAAGAGGAGCTGGAAAATATCGTGAAGCTGTGCGCCCGGTACGGCACGCTCATCGTCTCGGACGAGATCCACTCCGATCTGATTTTTTCCGGGCATAAGCACATTCCGATTCTGAACGTTTCCCCCGAGGCGCGGGATATCTCCCTCATCGTCTCGGCCCCCAGCAAAACATTCAATGTGGCGGGTCTCAAGGCCTCCATGCTGCTCGTCAAGAACCCGGACCTGCGGAAACGGATACGGACGCTGCTGGATCAATTTCACGTAGGCGTCGGCCTGTTCGGCTACAAAGCCGCGGAGGTCGTGTACCGCGAAGGGGAAAAGTGGCTGGAGGAGCTTCTTGTCTATCTCGAAGACAACGCGAAGTTTGTGGTGTCTTTCTTGGAGTCCCGTTTGCCCCGGGTGGGGGCGTACCTGCCCGAGAGCACTTACCTGATGTGGCTCGATTTCTCCGCATACGGTCTCACTCAGGAGGCCTTGATGGGAAAAATGCGCAAAGAGGCGCGTGTGGCCCTCAACGACGGCGTCACCTTCGGAAAAGAGGGAAAAGGCCATGTCCGCCTCAACATCGGAACAACCAGGGCCCTCATTCAGGAGGGACTGGAGAAAATCGAGGCCGCGTTCGGCAAGTAAGTGTTTCATAATGGACTATTCGCCGGAACAGCGAAGGCGGGAAGGGGTATGGGTGACCCTGGTGGGGCTTGGGGTCAACGTCCTTCTGACGATAGGGAAGTACGCGGCCGGGGTTCTGGGACACAGCGGCGCGATGGTCGCCGACGCGACGCACTCCCTGTCGGATCTGCTGACGGATTTCGCCGTCCTTCTGGGGCTGCGTTACACCCACAAACCGGCGGATGAGGATCACGCCTACGGACACGGCAGGGTCGAAACGGTAGTCACGGCCTTTTGCGGCCTGATATTGCTCGTGGTGGGTTTGGGCATTTTTTTTGAGGGGAGCGTCACGATCTTCCATGCCACCCAGGGGCGCGTGCCGCCGAAGCCGGGAAGCGTGGCTTTAGGGGCGGCTCTGGTTTCTATTTTGTCCAAAGAATTTTTGTACCGGTATACTTTCGCTGCCGGGCGCAGGCTGAACAGCCCGTCTTTGGAGGCCAACGCCTGGCACCACCGGACAGACGCCATGTCGTCCGTGGGATCGTTTCTGGGAATCGGCGGAAGTCTCGCCGGAGGAGGCCAGTGGGCGATTCTCGATTCCGCGGCGGCCGTCGTGGTCAGTGTTTTCATTCTTCGAGCGGGCGCCGGGATTTTTGGGAACAGCGTCAAGGAGGTTCTGGACACCTCTTTGGCCCCGTCGCAGTTGGACTCCATCGAGAAGCTGGCCCTGGAGTTCCCCGAGATTTTCGATATCCACAAAATCAGGACGCGGCGGATCGGTTTTTACGTGGCGGTGGAAGCCCACATCGTTCTGGACGGGAATCTGACGCTGAAACGGGCCCACGACATCGCCACCGTTCTGGAGGACAAGCTGGAACACCTGTTGGGCCGAAACGCCCTGATCACCCTTCACACGGAACCCCACGAACCGTCCGGCGGTCCCAGACACCCGCGAAAATATGGGGCAGTTTGATCGGGTTTTGCCCCGACTCGATCTGAGAGGAGAATAACGGCGATGCGCGACGATCGAAACGTCTTTAAACAAGAATCGGTAGAAGGATCAGGAGAAGGATCGAGAGAAAAAGCTGGGCAAAAATCCGAACAAGAGGCGGTCGGAAAAGTGCGGGCGGCGTTGGACTCCGCCGGGTGTGCTGACGTGAAAATAAAAATGACGGAAAAAACCATTTTCACTGTGGAGGACGCCACCGAAGCGGTGGGCGCCCCTGCGGAGGAAATCTTGAAGAGCCTCGTCTTTCTGGTGGACGAGCGCCCCACGCTGGTGCTGATGAGCGGCGCGAACCGAGTGGACCTCAAGGCGGTGGCCAGGGAAGCGAAGGGCAAAAAAGTGAAGATGGCGCCGCCGGATTACGTATTCGAACATTTTGGATTCAAGGTCGGAGGCGTGCCCCCCATCGGTTATCCCATACGGATGCAGGCTCTTTTGGACGAAGACCTTTTTCAGTACCCTGTGGTGTGGTCCGCCGCGGGTACGGATCACGCTTTTTTTCCTATAGAGCCGGCGCGCCTGTTGGAACTCACGAACGGCACAAAGGCCTTTCTCAGGAAAAACGAGGCACGAAGCGGCAGTGTACCTTGACAACTCGGGCAGGGCGTTCCGCCCCAGAAAACGTTTGGGACAGAACTTCCTTGCCGACCGCGGCATTCTTTTGGAAATGACGGAACGGGCGGACGTGGCGGGGCAGGTGGTGTTGGAGGTCGGCCCCGGAATGGGCGTGCTGACGAAAGAACTGCTTCTGGAGGGCTGCGACCGCCTCTATACGGTGGAATTGGACCTCCGTTTGAAAGATATTTTGGAGAAACTGAGGGCCGTGGAACCCCGGCTCCACGTCATCTGGGGCGACGCGATGAAGATCGATTATGGGGCGCTTTTTCCCTTTCCCAGCAAGGTCGTGGCGAACATCCCTTACAATATCACGACGCCTTTGATCTGGAAACTGCTCGCCTTCGCGCCGAGAGGCCTGAATTACCACTTGTATATGGTGCAGAAAGAGGCGGCGGACCGCCTGACCGCGGAGCCCGACACAAAAGAGAGGTATCCTCTGGGGGTGGCGCTGGAGGTCATGGGAAAGGTGACCCTGGTGCGCCGGGTGCCGCCTTCCTGCTTTCGCCCTATGCCCAGGGTGTACTCCGCCGTGGTTGAGATTCAGCTTCGACGGAACTTGCATTTGATGGAAACCTCTTTTTGGAGCGATCTTTTGCACGCCGGATTTCGCCAGCGTCGTAAAACCCTGGTCAACAACCTTAAAGATTTCGCCGGCATCGGAGATTGGCGCCCGCTTCTCGACGAAGCGGAACTCGACCTGAAAATCCGCGGGGAAGACCTGAGGGGTGAGGAGTGGCTTCGTCTGCACTCTCTTGCCCTTCGCTGCCGGCAGGGTTTGCCTGAGTGAATATAATTGAGTGAATAATAAATTAAGGAGATTGTTTGAGTGAAAATTGTATGAGTGAAAATTGTTTGAGGGAAAAGTTTGCTTGAGCGGCGAATTGCAAGCGGGATTATGGAAGAATTATGGAAGAAAAAGAGAAAATAAAGGGAAAATAAAGTGAAAAATAAAGAAAGGCGCCGTTATGAGGACAAGGAGGGGCTATAATGGAGTATGGTAAAAAAGCGAGCTTGGGAGAGGAAGCTCCTAATTTTTCGGTGGAAGGGTTTTCCGCGAAAGATAAAAAGTTTCAGAGATACGTGCTTTCCGAGTGGAAGGGGAAATGGGTGCTTTTGTTTTTCTACCCGGGGGATTTCACTTACGTCTGTCCGACGGAGCTGCAGTCTCTTGTGGACTACAAACGGGATTTTGAAGAGCTGAAGGTTCAGGTATTTTTAATCAGCACAGACAGTAAGTTTTCCCATAAACAATGGAACGAGTACGAGCTTTCCAAGATGATCGAGGGAGGAATGACGTTTCCCATGCTGACCGATCAAACGGGAGCGTTGGGTAAAGTTTACGATTTCTACGATGCAGAGCAGGGTATAGACCATCGAGGAACCGTCGTCATCGATCCCGATGGGATAGTCCAGTTGATTTACGTCAACGCCGCGGCTATCGGGCGCCATCCGGGAGAGATCGTTCGCTGCATCCGGGCGTTGAAAGAGTTTCGAGACAAAGGCAACGTCGTCCCCGCCTGCTGGAATCCTGGATCGCCGACGATCCAACCTACTTATGAAAACTCCGGTAAAGTCTGGGAAACCTATCATAAATAAAAAGGAGATGACATGAATGCGTTCGATTGTCGCCGTAACCAGCGAAATGGATGATGCCGAAAAAGCCGTGGCAGATCTTCTGCAACAGGTGAACGACAAGGGCCCTCTGGCCAAAAATAGCTGCGGATTCGTGTATTGTGACGTGGAGATGGACCACGAGGCCTTTACGGCCATGCTCAAGAAGAAGTTCCCTTTTGAGATAACGGGTTGCACCAGTATCGCCAACTTCGACACGGAACACGGCTCTCAGATCATGTCGGCCGTTCTGGTGGTTTTGACGGCCGACGACGCCGAGTTCGCCGTTGCCCTGACGGACACGCTTACAGCAGACAACCTGCAGCAAGAGCTGGAAGGGGTCTACAAGAAAACCTCCTCCGCCCTGGGCGGGCAGGGAAAACTTTTGTTTCTCGTCCCCCCTTTCAACGACACCGCTCCCCTGGACGACTATGTGGATATCTTGAGTGAAGTGTCGGGAGACATACCTATTTTCGGGGGACTGCCCTCGTCGAACATCGCGGATGGAGACATTTTGATGTACGCCAACGGACGGTCTTACATAGATCGCGCGGCTGTGGTTCTGGTGGGGGGAAACGTCCGACCTCTTTTCTCCGTGCAGAACGTTTTGAGCGCCTTCTCCGAACAAAAAGGCACCGTTACGAAAGCCCAAAACAATGTCGTCCATACCGTCGAGAACATGCCCTTCGTGGATTACCTGAAATCCGTGGGGATGGACGTGGACGACCTCATCGACCAAGGAGACCTGGCGGTGTATGTTTCGACTCCCCTTAAAGTTTATCTGAACAAAAACGATTACAACGATGGGATTCCCGTGGTGCGCACCATCAAAACCCTGAATCCGGAGGACGGGTCCGGCATTCTCTTCGGCTCGATTTCGGAAAAATCCACCGTCTCCATCGCCACGATGAAAAGACAGGACATCCAAGATTCTTGCAGGATGGCCATGAAGGGAATCCTGGAAAAAATCAGCGCCGCCGGGGAAGATTACACCTACACGACCCTCATCTGCGTTTCCTGCGGAGGGCGTTACATGGTCATGGCCGACGACAAGGACATCGAGGGGAATATCATCGTCGAACACCTCCCGAAAAGCCTGACTCTTTCGGGCTTTTACGCTTATGGAGAGATATGCCCCACGGCCGTTCGCGACGGCAAAGCCGTCAACCGGGTTCACAACGAGTCTATCGTTATGTGCGCCTTGTAATGGTCTGATCTTTGAAAAGTTCGAAGGCGTAGCGACGTGGAAGACGATACTCTGATGGAACGCGCTGTCGAAGAATCCAACGACGATCGGCAGTTTGACGAGCTGAGAGAGGAATACAAGAAGCTTCAAAATGAATATAAGAAACTTCAGCGGCGTCATAATCGTCTGGAGAGCGACTACAAGCGCGTGGGGATTATGTATAAAACCGCCGAGCGCCTTCGTGACTTCAACGAATCCGAAAAGGACCTGCAGTATTTTTACAATAGGCTTTTGCTGCAAACGTGCGCCGACTTCATTTTTGTCCTGGATAAAAATATGAATATCGCGCTCGCCACGGATACCCTGGTGAATTTTTTGGGCTTTTCCGACGTGGGAGAAATAGTCAACCACTCCATGGAGGCTCTTTTTTCGCGGAAAATATCGCCGGAGCAAATACAAAGTCTTCTGGGCAGGTGCCGAACCGTCCTGGATACCTCTCTTCCCGTCAGCTACACCCAAAGGCTGCTCTTGTCGGGAGGCGACGAAATCACCGTCAACTGCGCGCTTTCGCCCGCCGTCGATAAAAACGGCAACCTGCACGGAGCCGTGTGTGTTTTTCACGACGTCACCGAGTTGTACAAGGCGAAGGAAAAAGCCGAAGAGGCCTCCATGACCAAGGGGATCTTTCTGGCCAACATGAGCCATGAGATCCGTACCCCCATGAACGCCATCAAGGGGATGAGCGACCTCCTTCTCCACACGAGGCTGGACGACGTTCAGCATGGCTATGCGCAAAACCTTTCGCGGGCCTCCGATTCCCTCCTCACCATCATCAACGACATCCTCGATTTTTCGAAGATCGACGCCAACAAGATGGAAATCACCGCGGTGTCTTACGACTTCTCGTCCATGATATCGGACGTGGCCGGAATGATCCAGATTCGGGCGTTCGAAAAAGGGATTCGGTTCTTGACGAATATCGATCCCTCCATTCCTTCGAAGGTGATCGGCGACGACGTGAGGATCAAGCAGATCCTTTTGAACCTCCTGGGAAACTCCGTGAAATTTACCCAGGAAGGCTACGTCAAGCTCTCGGTTTCGCGTCTCTCCGACCTTCCCGAAAACATGGGGGAGGCCGGAGAGACGAGAGACGGCGAAAAGATAGTTCTTTCTTTTGCGGTGGAAGACACGGGTTCTGGGATCAAAGAAGAGGATATCCCGCATCTCTTCGACGCTTTCTCCCAAATGGACGTGAAAAAACATCGAGGCATTCAGGGAACGGGCCTGGGGCTCGCCATAACCCGGAAACTGTCGGAACTGATGGGGGGAACGGTGGGCCTGACCAGCGCATACGGCAAGGGGTCTGTCTTTACCTGTATCATCCCTCAGATTGCGGACTCGGACAAACCTTTGGCCTTCGTCGAAAACCCCCATACCCACAAGGTGATACTCCTCGCCAGAGGGCTGATGAAGGAAAGCCTTCAGGAGAAATTGAGAAAACTGGGGATCGCGGTTTCCCATATCGAGAACCCGCGGGGTATCTTCCAGGTTCCGGGTTTCGAGGACTATACCCACTTGATTTATCAGCGTGAGCTTCTCGAAGACGAAGGGTGCGGAGACATCGTCGCGCGGCTTTCGGAAATGAAGTCGCTGAGAAAAATTTCCGTCAAAAGTTTGCAGTATACCGACGAAAGAGAAATCGGAGCCGATGTGGAGGCCCTTTTCGAGCCGGTTTTGATCACCGCCCTCGCCCGGGCCCTCGATAAATCTTCCGAGAAGCATCGAGACTCGGCGCGGGAGGCCGACGACGTCTTGGGTTCTTTCAAAGCGGAGAACGCCCAAATTCTCGTTGTGGACGACAACGAAATCAATCTCCTCGTCGCATCCGAGCTGCTGAGGCAATACGATATACAGGCCGAAACGGCACAAAGCGGCGCGGAGGCGCTTCAAATGATGGACGAAAAACGGTACGACCTCATTTTCATGGATCACATGATGCCCGAAATGGATGGGATCGAGGTCACAGAGCGGATACGCACCCACGAAGACTGGCGGGCCGACGTCCCTGTGGTGGCCTTGACGGCGAACGCGATTTCGGGGATGAAAGAGCTTTTTTTGAGCAAGGGCATGAGCGATTTCATCAGTAAACCGATAGAACTCGATCAACTGAATAAAATTCTTCAAAAATGGCTCCCCCCGGAAATGCTCTCCGGAGTTTGAAAAATTTTGAAAAGATATGGGAAAAGAACCGCTCAAAACACCGCTCTGGATCACCGCGCTTGACCACTGCCTTCGATTCCCCTTCGGCAAAGATTTTCTCTGGGGCTTTTTTTGAGAAAGCTGTGAGCTATATTTGTAACGACAACGCCTGTCAAATGAAGATTGATGAAAATTGGTCACAGAAAATTGATCATAGAGGATTGATCGCAGCGGGTTTGAATGATTGCTGATATTTGAGCTATAATCGATAATGATATCGAATTGCAGAGTAAAGCAGGTAAGAAGACAGAAAGTAAAAGATCAGAAAGTATGGGAAAGAAAAAGTACGGGAAAGAATTTGAAGGCAGAATTTTAAGGAGGTTTCAGAGGTGACGATTTTACTGGTGCTGTTGACTTTGATCTTGGGTTTGACAGCGATAGGTTATGCGTGGCTGATTTATAAGAAGATGATGGTTTTGACCATCGACAACCCGCGTGTGGCGGAACTTTCCCTGATTATCCACAAAGGGGCCATGGCCTTTATCAAAAAGGAATACACATGGCTGGCGTTTTTTGTGGGCGGGGTTTTTCTCCTTTTGCTGGGGATGTGGAAAATAGGTTTTGGCGGCGGGCCCGCCTTCGCTTTTTTGCTTGGAGCTTTTTGCAGCGCGGCGGCCGGTTGGCTGGGGATGTACGTCGCCACCCAGGCCAATGGGCGTACAACCTTCGCGGCCACTAAAAGCTCCGGCGAGGCGCTGGATATGGCATTTTCCGGCGGCAGCATCGTGGGGATGCTGGTGGTGGGGATCGGTTTGGGCGGAATCGCCGTGGCATACCTGTTCTTGAGCGTGAAGTCGCTGGCGGCCTTCGGCATGGGGGCCAGCAGTATCGCCCTGTTCGCCCGGGTAGGCGGGGGTATCTACACCAAGGCCGCGGACGTAGGCGCCGATCTGGTCGGCAAGGTGGAGGCGGGGATTCCCGAGGACGACCCGCGCAACCCGGCGGTGATCGCGGACAACGTAGGGGACAACGTGGGCGACGTGGCGGGAATGAGCGCGGACCTCTTCGAGTCCTACGTGAACTCCGTCATCGCTGCGATGGCCGTGGGGTTCTTATGCACGGACCTCTACAACGACGGCACGGCCCTGGGACTGTGGGGCGCGGCGTTCCCCCTGCTTCTCGCGGGCTGGGGCATTCTTTCGTCCATTGCGGGCTGTCTTCTGATCAGCACCAACGTTCCCTATCTTTCCAAGGGGGTTGACTGGGTGTTGTCTTACGCCGAAAAATTAGGCTCCGTCAAAAGAATTTTGGACCGCATCCGCAGCGGCGACGCCGCTTTTGCCCTTCGGATTGGCATTTTCGTCGCCGGCGGCATGATGATTGCCGGCACTTTCGTTTTGAGTCTGATCTGTTTTTTCACCAAAACCTTCAACGTGTTTTTGGCCGTGACCTCGGGCGTTCTTGCCGGCGTGCTGATCGGGTTCGTCACGGAATGCTACACCTCCAGCGACTATCCTCCCGTCCGAAACGTCGCCCAGTCCTCGGAGACAGGTCCCGCCACGGTGGTCTTGTCGGGGCTCTCCCTAGGCATGAAGTCCGCTTTGTTCCCCGTGGTGCTGATCTGCCTGGCCACGTTGATCAGCCATTTCCTGGCCGGGGTTTTTGGAGTGGCCTGCGCGGCGGTGGGGATGCTTTCCATCACCGGCATTGCCCTTTCCGTGGACGCTTATGGCCCCATATCGGATAACGCGGGGGGCATCGCTCAGATGAGCCAGCTTCCTCCGGAGGTGCGTAAAATCACGGATAAGCTGGATTCCATCGGCAACACCACCGCGGCTATGGGCAAGGGGCTGGCGATCGGTTCCGCGGCGCTCACGGCGTTGTCGCTGTTCATCGCCTACGCTCAGGCCGCCGAGCTGTCGGCCATCGACATCCTGAATCCGGGAGTCATCGTCGGCATGTTGCTGGGCGGTGTGCTGCCCTTCATCTTTTGCGCTCTTTCAATCGAGGCCGTGGGGCGCGCGGCTCAGGCCATGATCGAGGAGGTTCGCCGTCAATTCCGTGAAGTTGCAGGCCTTATGGAGGGAACGACCCCGCCGGACTACGAAAAATGTGTGGCCATTTCCACCAGCGCGGCGCTCAAGGAGATGGTGATCCCTGGTGTTTTGGCGCTGGTGTGTCCGTTGCTTGTGGGCCTCGTTCTCGGCAAGGCGGCGCTGGGGGGCCTTTTGGGCGGCTCGATCGTCACGGGGGTTATGCTGGCGCTTTTCATGGCAAATTCCGGCGGAGCTTGGGATAACGCCAAAAAATACATCGAAGAGGGAAACTTCGGCGGCAAGGGAACCGCCAACCACGCGGCGGCGGTGGTGGGGGACACAGTGGGGGATCCTTTCAAGGACACCGCCGGCCCCAGCCTGAATATCCTGATAAAACTCATGACGGTGGTCGCGTTGGTGCTGGCGCCTCTTTTCATCTAGCTGGCTCTCCCGCGGCTCGATCTTTCACGAATATCGAAACCGAAAAAACGGTCGCTCATTCTCCGGGCGGCCGTTTTTACATGGGCGAACGTAGGTGTTGTATTCTGAACGAGAAAGATTGCATCATTTTCTCGAAAACTTTTTCATAATCGCGGAAGCGGTTTGTGTAAAACTGGATGACGTAACGATTTGATTTGTCGTCGAGTACCTGCCAGCAAACGAAGGTATCCCTCCCAGCGGCCAGGGTCATTTTAGACGATGGATAACTTTTCAGTCTTTGGGCCTTAAATTGTATTTTTGTCAATCGCCCACCTATGCCGCGTTTATAGAGCAATTCTTTGGCGAATTCTTCCATAGGCGGGACTTCATTGGCGCCATAGGCTATTTTGTGGACACGAACCAACGCATAATAGTAATGGCCTCCGTGTCTCAAACTCAAATACCACGCATCGAGATATGAGTTCTCGCGCAACCATCCGAGTTTATATGCAAAAGACCGCCACGCTTTGGATTGGGACGGCTCTCCCACTTTCCACCGCTTAGGGACGTCGATAGCAAATCCCCCCTCAGCGGATTTGAACCCCGACATAAACATCGTGTCATAGCTACTGGCAATCCAGGAAGGAGGATCTGCCCACAGCAGAAGAAACAGAAACGGGGACAACACTACTGCGGCAACCCAGAATCCCCTTCTATCTTCCATGACCTTTCCTTCTAAAAAAATCGTCAATCGGCTTTAAAAATCTCACATTGGACAATACAATGGCCGAGCAGTGTGATTTCTGGCTAAGGTTTTTGTGCAAGCTGCTGGGGTTTGTTTTGGAGGAGGGCTCGCGGGTCTCGGAAAGAACCCTCTACCATGACGCCGAAATGGAGGTGCGAGGTGGTCGCCCGGCCCGTATCGCCCGCGTAAGCGATGACCTGCCCCTGCTCCACCTGATCGCCCTGCTTCACCGCAAACTCCGAACAATGGGCGTAAAGGGTTTTTGTGCCCTTGCCGTGGGCGAGAATGACGGTTTTTCCGTACCCGTTGTACTGGCGGGCCTCCGCGACCACGCCCGCCAGAGCGGCCTGTATAGGGGTCCCTACAGGGACGGGGATATCGATTCCCTGGTGCATACGCCTGCGCAGCCCGGCCCCCCGCAGGCCGTAACCCGAGGAGACTTTACCCCGCACAGGCCACGCCAGGGCAGGGTACTTGCCGGGATCGACGGGAATTGCCTTGGCCTTGGGAGCCTTGGGCCCCGAAGCCTTGGCCTCGGAAGGAACAGCGGCGCTTTTTTGCCAAAAGGTCATGTGGGGCATGACGCCGAACGCGTCGTGAGAGATATTGGGGGGGTTGGGGGTCCCGAAAACCTGTAGGGGCGGCAGAGATGGGATCTCCACCAGCCCCGGAGGCCGGGGGGCCTCTTCGGCAAAGGCGCCCGAAAAAAATCCGAGAGAAACAATGAAAAACGCGCTCCATAGCCCGTAAGTTCTCAAACATGAAAACAAATAGCACACTCTCCTTTCGACCGCGCAAGAGGCAACTTTGCGGAAAATCGGCCGACGAAGCCTCAAAAGACCGGAAACGGATTTCCCAATGAACGCGCAACCGTTCAAAGCCATCACGAGGAGTCTGAACAACATACATCTTATCATATTTTGCAAACGTTCAAAATCGGATGAAATGGACACAGGTGTGGGGTTGACCTGCTCGACGGTTTTTCCGCGCCCTGCCCTGCTGGCTCTCAATGGTCGTGATGGTGACTTGTTTAAACAGATTTGTAAATCAATATCCCCGTCAATACATAAATGAAAAACAACGGTATAACCTCTAATTTCATTGACTTCAATTGGCGTGATATCAAGCTCGATATCATTTCTTCAAATTCTTTTCGGGTATGCGCATTGATTTTCGAACATGTGTAAAGCAATATATGGCTGACAATGAATCGTTTCGACAAAGAGATGGCCAAGACAATAAAATTCACCCATACGACAAAACCAAACAGCAAAAGCACCATGGAAAATGGCGCTTGCGCGAAAGTCAGCAGGACAAACACGAAAACGAACATCAGCATTGCCCCTATCCGCAGGCAGACGTTGCCGCCATGCCCCCATTTCAATAATCTCTCATAGAGGAAACCCTCTGCCGCTATCGTTTCGTTATGCTTGTTGTCTTTTATTTGTGAGTCGAGATAAAGATACATCCCCAGCATTCGCACAAATATATGATTCACAGCCCAGACAGTCGAAATTATCATGAGCAAATATAAGCCTCCAGACAGACTGGAAGCTATTTTGGGAAAAGAGGCTATCATTAAAGGCACCCTGAGACACATCTCCGGAGGAAATGTTATCGAAGCCGCCACAGGAATTTGCGGGTCGATGGGGTCGATCCCTAAGGCATAAAAGATCCATCGTTTATCTGCCAGCGTACCCAAAAACAAATAAATCCACGGAGTATTTACGCCCAACATGCCCAAAATTATGGAAATCAAAGGATTCAATCCTGAAAACATGAATGTCCCGCCCACGAGCCAGACAAAAAATAAAATGATCGACACGTGTTCGTAGGCAGTTTTTATTGAATTTTTCTCTGTGATTTCCATGGGCAGGCTCTTTCTTGTTATTGATTTTTCTGCTCGATTTTCTCAGCAGAGAACATGCGCGTTTTTAAAGTCGATGGCTGTACCGGCGCTACAGGAGTCCGTAAAATTCCAGCCTGAGCCTCACTTCGTCGCGTCCCAGAAGCGTCGAGACTTCAAAAATGCCGGGGCTGACCTTCATGCCCGTCAAGGCAAAGCGCAGGGTCATCGCGTAGTCCTTCATCTTGACTCCTTTTTTCTCCACCCAAGCCCGGGCTCGGGCCTCCAGCGCCTCCGCGGTCCAGTTGGGCTCGGCCAGCAGTTCGGTGAAGAATTCCTTCAGCCCGGGGCGCATTTCCTCCGATATGTTCTCGGCCTTCCAGCGGTCCTTCACCGGCTCGAAGGACACGTAATAGTCCGCAAAGGAGGCCAGCTCTTTGGCGGTCTGCCCGCGTCCTCCCATAAGAGTCAGGGCATCGGCCAGATAGGCGTCGCCGTGTTTTTCCACGGGGAGCCCCGCCTCCCTCCAGAAGGGCTTTACCAAGTCGAGCCTCGCCGACGGGTCCATACGCTTCAGGTGTTCCTGATTGATGAAATTCAGCTTGTCCAGGTCGAAAACGGCGGGCTTGCGGGTCACACGGGAAAGTTCGAACATCTCCACGGCCTCGCCCCGGTTGAAGATTTCCTTGTCTTCGCCGGCGGACCAGCCCAGGTTGGCCAGAAAATTGAAAACGGAGTCCGGCATGTAGCCCATGTCCCGAAACTCGTAAACGCTTGTGGCACCGTGGCGCTTGCTCAGCTTTTTTTTGTCCTTGCCCAGAATCATCGGCAGGTGCGCAAAAAGAGGCGGCTCCCAGCCAAAGGCCTTGTAGACGAGAAGCTGTTTGGGGGTGTTCGAAATGTGGTCTTCGCCCCGGATGACGTGAGTGATCTTCATGAAATGATCGTCGATGACCACGGCGTAGTTGTAGGTGGGCATGCCGTCGCTCTTGAGCAGAACGATGTCTTTGAGTTCGCCCGACGCCCTTTCCCTCAGCCCGTCGCTTTTCGTCTCGATACGTCCGTAAACCACGTCGTCGAAGGAAAGCTCCACGTCGGGGAGGACCTTGAAGATCACAGCGCCCCCGTCTCTGTAGGCGCGGCCGTCCGCCAAGAGCTTCTCGGCGTTTTCCCGATACAGGTCCAGCCTGGCGGACTGGCGGTAGGGGCCGCAGGGGCCCTCGCAGTCCGGGCCTTCGTCCCAGTCCAATCCCAGCCATTTCATGCCGGACATGATGGTGTCTTCGTATTCTTGCGTGGAGCGCTCTCTGTCCGTGTCCTCTATACGAAGGACGAATTTGCCGCCGGTGCGCCTGGCCCAAAGCCAGTTGAAAAGAGCGGTGTGCCCTCCCCCGATGTGCAAAGCGCCCGTGGGGCTCGGGGCGAACCGTACGCGTGTCTCCATGTCTCTTTGGCCTCCCTGCTTATATTTACCGGGTCGTAATGATGAGCTATTATAACCTAACGTACAGCCAAGCAGCGAAGAGATGAACAGGGGAGTCGAATAGAAGGGAGCATCGACTGTCAATATGGATGAGAACACGATAAAGATGAACGCAAATGGAAACGCGAAGGGCAAGGTGCTGATCGTCGATGGACACGGGCTGGCGTTTCGGGCCTTTTACGCCGTGCCCTCCCTGAACGCCCCGGACGGAACCCCGACCAACGCCATTATGGGGTTTATGAACATGCTGACGAAGGTGGAGCACGATTTTTCTCCGCAACGCTGCGTCATCGTTTTCGACGCCCCCGGCCCGACCTTTCGTCATGAATTATACAAGGAATACAAGGCAGGGCGCAAACCGACGCCCGAGGACTTCAAGCCCCAGGTCCCTCTGCTGAGGGAGCTGCTGACCGCTTTGGGCTATCCCGTGGTGATGGAGCCGGGGGTGGAGGCCGACGACGTCATAGCTTCCCTGGCCTTGGCCGTCGCCCGGGAGGGGGAGGAAGCCTTGATCGTCACCTCGGACAAAGACCTCTTTCAGGTGCTGGGGCCGGGGGTGAAGATGCTGCGTCCCCTGAAAGGGATAGCTACCCTGAAACTCTACGACGAGAACGTCTTTACGGAGGAGTTCGGCTTTCCCCCCGGCTCCATGCCCGATTATCTGGCTCTTCTGGGCGACTCCTCGGACAACGTTCCCGGCGTCGCCGGAATAGGAGAGAAGACCGCCCTGCAGCTGATAGGAGAGACCAAAACCCTGGAACAGCTTTTCGAGTCTCTGGAGGACCAAAAACCGGCACTGGGCAAGAAGCTCGCCGCGGGAAGGGAGAGCGCCTTTCAAAGCCGCGTGCTGATTCGCCTGAAACTCGATCTGCCGGTGTCTTTGCCTCTCTCGAAAGCGCAGCCCAATGAGGTTTTCTCCCTTTGCAAACGACTGGGACTGACGAAGCTCATGGACAAGCTGAAAAACCGCGCCCCCATGCTTCCGGAGGAAACTCCTGTGAAGCAGGGCCTTTCCGGTGGAATTTCCGTTGGTTCTTCCGAAAGCATTTCCGACGGCTCCAACGGCTTCGACGGTAAAATCGAGGACGACAAGAGATCGGGATACGAACAAGTGAGCGCGGAGAGCCTTCTGGACGCGGACGAGCTGTCGATAGCCCTGCTGCACTCCGGGAAATACCCCCCCGACCCCGGAAGCGTCGAGCTTCAGTTGGCCGATGCCGACGGCCGTTACGCCGTTTTGCAGGGCATCGAGATCGAACTCGACTTTTGGAGGCGGCTGGAGGGCAAAAAGCTCCTGGTGAACGACTACAAAGACCTGACGGCCTGCTTCGCCGCGGGGTCGGGAGAGACGCGCTTCCGCCCCTTCGAGAAATGCAGGATATGGGACCTGAAAACGGCTCACTACCTTCTTCATCCCGACAAGCTCAGCCACACGCTGGAGGATCTGCCTCACAGAAAGCCCGACAAGGTTCCGGCGCTTGCCCTCAGACGCGCGGCGCGAGAGCTGAACTTGGAGATCCGGCGTTACGAACGTCTTCCCTATTTGATGGAACAAGTGGATCTGCCCCTGATTCCCCTGTTGGTGGATATGGAGCGCGGAGGAATCCGCCTGGCGCCCAAGACCTTCGTGGAACTTCAGCGGGAGCTGGAGGCGCGGCTCGTGGATATCGAAAAGGAGATCGACACGGCGGCCAAGGCCGCGGGGCTTTCGGAGGAGATCAATCTCAACTCCCCCAAACAGGTGGCATGGCTGTTGTTCGAGGGATTGGGCCTCCCCAGCGGAGCGAAGACGAAGGGGAAGACGGGTTTTTCCACAAGCGCGTCGGTGTTGGAAAGCCTGGCGTCCCTGAACCTTCCTCACTCCCACGTGCCTCGCTCGATGCTGGAGCATCGCGAGCTGTCGAAGATGCTGAGCGGTTTCGTGGTGCCCCTGCAGAAGGCGGCGAACTTCGGAGGCGGCGTGGTACACACCATGTTCGAGGCCGCGTTTACGGGGACGGGACGCCTCAGCAGCCGGGACCCGAACCTGCAGAACCTGCCGGCTTTCGGACAGTGGTCGCGCCGCATCAAGGAAGGATTGACCCCCGGCGACCCCGGGCGCGTTTTCGTGGCGGCGGACTATTCTCAGATAGAGCTGCGCGTTTTGGCCCATTTTTCGGGAGAAGAACGCCTGCAGGAGGCCTTTCGCAAGGGCGGCCGAGACATACATCGGGAGACGGCGTCTTGGGTGTTCTCCATTCTTCCCGAAGACGTGACCCCGGAGCTGCGGCGGGTGGCGAAAATGATCAACTTCGGCCTCCTCTACGGAATGAGTTCTTTCGGCCTCGCGGAACGTCTGGGTATCGCCCGGGGCGACGCGGGAGGAATAATATCCCGTTATTTCGCCGCCCTTCCCGGGGTCAAGAAATATCTGGAGGAAAGCGCGGCCCTGGCCCAGTCCAGGGGCTACACTCAGACCCTTTTCGGGCGTATTCGCCCTATCTGCGAGGCAATGGAGGGCGTTCGGGATCGGAACGGACTGAAACGCATTGCCGTCAACACGCCGATACAGGGAACTGCCGCCGATATTGCCCGCAAGGCGATGCTCGATTTCGACCGCCATTTCGCCGCGGACGGCGACGTGCGGCTTTTCCTGCAAATCCACGACTCCCTGGTGTGCGAATGCCCTCAAGAACGGGCTTCGGAGGTGGGAGAAGCTCTGGCCTCCATCATGAAAGCGGCGGCAACCCTTGCCGTCCCCCTGGAGGTCGAGTTGAAATCGGGCCGATCTCTGGCGGACGTGTGACTTGCGGCCATGCATAGTGAATTAAGATAAAAAGCCTAAAGTTAGAATAGCTAAAAAACAGACCGTGAATTTATTCGGGAACTTTCGCGGCAGGGAAAACTGTCTATATTAAGAGAGATTTTCAGCCTCATACGCCAATATTTTTTCTACGCGCTGATCGGGTCGATCTTGCCTGCTCTGGTCGTTCTGATCTTGCTTGGACTCAGTTCACCGGACGGCAGAAAGATAGCTTTCGTGGTTTTACACAAAGGGGAGGGGTTTTTGTAATGGGTAAACGAAAGTATTTGCGGGTGTTTTTAGCAGGGGTTCTATCAGGCTGCTTCTTTTTCTCGGGAACGGCTTTTGCCGCGCTGCCGCCGGGAAACGTCACGGTCAACTTTCTCATGCCGCCCTTCGCATCCGTCGGCTCGCCTCTCACCTGTTCTGTACAGATGAGTGCGCCTGTGGAAAATGCGGTTCTGTCGATCACCTACCCGGACGGCAGCGTCCATTCCGTCGATCTGCAGAAGGCGGAGAGTATCTTGACTTTCACCTTTACGCCGCCGATGGCGGGAACATATATTTTGGGTTTCACCTTGATCGAATCCGACACCAAACTGTCGGAACCAACCTTGAGTTTCGAGGTGTACGCTGAGCCTCCCGTCCCCATCGACTTGTCCGGACTCGAGGGCATAGGTCTCAGCAACGGCGTGCTGCGCATTACAACGGGACAATTCATCGACGTTCAATTGTCCTCGGCGCTGAGGGGGAGATTCACTTCAACTCCCTTGCCCGCGAATCTCGTCTTGACCGAGGACGGGCACTTATCCGGCGCTGTCGTCGTGCCGGGGAGCTATACCATCACAATCTCGGTGGAACTTCCCGTTTATCAGGGCGCGCGGCACACTGCGGCCGCGGATCGCTCCGTGACGTTCACTCTTGTCGTTACCGAAAAGACACCCCCGGCACCCAATCCCAGCCCCGCTCCTCAAAATTCCAAAAGCGGCGGGGGTTGTGACGCAGGGGCAGGAGGGTTGATTTGGGTCATCCTGTTGGCAGCTTCACTCTCCCGTTTCGAACCGCGCAAGTAGACGGGGCTCTTCCTTGGGCCTCTGGGTACAGGAAGAGATAAAGGGAAAAGATAAAGGGAAAAGATAAATGAAAAGGATGGTTGAAATGGTTGAAATGAAGAATGTGAACGTTAAAGAAACCCGCATATCCATTATCGGGGCGGGAGCGTTGGGAGGCGCCGTCGCCAGGGGACTGGCGAAAGCAGGCTGTAAAGTTTTGGCGTCGGATGTACATCCCGAGCGCCTTGGACACGTGAGCGCGGATGGAGTCGAGCTGATCGCGGACAACGCAAAGGCCGCCCAAGAGGGCGAAATCGTGATGTTTGCCCTGAAACCCCATCTTGTTTTGGGGGCCGTCAAGGAGCAGGCTCAATTTTTGAAGGGAAAGCTCTGTATATCTCTGGCCGCCGTGATCCCGCTCCACATGTTTCGGGCGGCCGTTCCCGAGGCGCGATGGGCGCGGGCGATGACGAATATCTGCGCGGCGATCAACTGCGCCTTCACGGGCATCACTCGGTCTGACGTCACCACGGAGGCCGACATGGCGTGGATGAAAGAGGCCTTTGCCCTGCTGGGCCCTGTGGAGGAGTCTGAGGAAAAAAGCCTGGACGCCCTGACGGCGTTGACCGGCGCCACGCCCGCGTTCTTCGTGTCGCTGATGGAGGCGGCCGCGATGGGCGGCATCCACGCCGGGCTTCCCAAAGACCTGGCTTACAAAGGAGCCATGAGCGCCATGCTGGGGGCCGCGCGCCTTGCGATGGAGTCCGGGAAACATCCGGCGGAGCTGCGGGACAACGTCTGCACTCCCGGCGGCATGACCATCGAGGGTGTCTACGAAATAGAACGTGTGGGCGCGCGGGCCGCGATGATGAGAGCCGTTCTGCTGACGGCCGAAAAAGGGCAAAGCCTGACGGAAAAAATCATTGCGTCATTAAAATAGCGCAGAGGGGAAATTTCCCGTGGACACACTGCACGCATAATGACAAAGAAGGCCGTTCGATCGACAAGCGGCCTTCTTTGCAATATTTTTTTGCAATATTTTTTGCAATATTGCGGCCGATGTACCGTGTCCGAACGAAACTGAAATTGAAGCCCTGAATCATTTGAAGTCCTGAGACCCCCAAGGCTCATTCCAGCTCATTCCGGGTTCATTCAACCGAGAGCAGGACTTGCATGTCGCCTTTTGGGGTGTGGAGGTGGAAGCCCTCGAAAGTCCACGTTTCACGGCGGACGGGGACCAGGAGGGGGGTGGTGATGTCGCACAGCTTCCCGCTGGCGGACATGGTCATGGCGGCTTTCCCGCCGATGATGTTCGACGTTTCCGCCATAGCGGAGCGGGCGATTTCGTCCACGTCCTCCATGTCCTTCGAGATGAGCGCCCTGACCATGGAATACGCAAAGTCGATGGAATACTCGAAGAGCGCCTTGCCGGCGATGTCCCCGACAAGCCCTATTTCATAGGCGATGTCGCCTTTGAAATGCCTGCTGGGGGACATTGTTTTTGTGATCTCGTCCGCGCTGAGACCCAGCATGGTGGATGCGACGCCCAGAGCGCCGGAGGAGAAACTGCCCAGGCAGGTTAGCAGGGAATCGTGTTCCTTCGAGAGGTTTTTGCCCACGATTTTCTGGTCGGTATCGGCGACGTGGTAGTTCAGCCACGCCACCAGCGACCCGCAGAATGCCTTCACCACCGGCATGTCGTACTGCGAGTCGGTCATTCTCCTCGCGAAATTATCGACCGTGACGATGAACCGCTTATGCTGGAGTTTGTGGGCCTCGATGTCCGGATATCCGATAGACGCCTGATACCCTTCCTCGAACTGAAAATGTTTCACCGTGTAATCGTACAGAAAAGTCACGGCGTCGGCGCACTTCTGCTTGTAGTCCTCCCCTTCGCCGCCGTTGACCACTTCGAGCAGGTCATCCACCATTTTGAAAAGCTGCCGATGCTGGTTGTCTATCGTTTCCACACCCAGACGGTATGATTCTTTCCACATACAAACCCCTCCGCCTTTTTGTCCGAATTTTTAAACGAGCGAAATTTGAATAAGCGAAATTTAAACGAACGACCCGCAAACTACGTAAAACGTCTATTTCGTAGAACGTGTTTTCGTAGAACTGCGGACTCGCACGTAGGCAGTATAATACAACAACGTAAATATTTAAGGAGTTGTTGCCTGTGGTCAGTCTCTATGAGTTCCTGTCGTTGAGCCGGTGGGAGCTTTCTTTTTCGTCCTGGGGGATTTTTTGTCTTGCCGTCTTTATCGTGGGGTTCTCGAAAACCGGGCTGCCCGGCGCCGCCATCGTCGCCGTTCCCATGATGGCGATGGTCTTTCCTCCGAAGATCTCGGTGGGGCTGATGCTTCCCATCTACCTCATGTCCGACGTTTTGTCGGTGTGGAACTACCGGCGCTTCGCCCAATGGCGTTATTGTTTCCCCTACCTGCTGTTCGTGGGGCTGGGGGTCTGGAGCGCGTCCTTCGTGGCCGGGGCGGTGGACGACCGGACGTTCGGCGTCATCATCGGGTGGACGGTGACGATTTTGGTCGTATTGAGCGTCGGGGCGGACTTTCTGCAGAAACGGAAAAAAGACATGGCGCCCGCCGAAGCCCCCCCTCTGGCCATGTCCGTTTTGTTCGGGACGACGGCGGGGCTGGTCTCGGCTCTGGCCAACGCGGCAAGCCCCATTATGGCTCTTTACGTGGTCATCGCGCGGCTGGACAAGTTTCAGATATTGGGCACCACGGCGATCTGTTCTTTTTGCATGAACTGGTTCAAGATCCCTCTGTTTCTGTTCCTGAACATGATCAGCATCGAGACCTTGAAGCTGGACGCCGCCGCGATTCCCATCATCGTGGTGGGAGGGCTTGCGGGGATCGTTTTTGCAAAAAAGCTGCCGCAGAAGGCATTCAGAAAGCTCATACTGGTTCTGGCCCTGGCCTCGTCGGTAAAATTGATTCTCAGTTGAGGTTCCGGGTTCTGTACCTCTGGTCCGGGTGCCCGACTCTGTCGGGGAACTCCATTTCCAACAGCCCCTCCCGGACCATGGCGGTGATGTAGTGCCGCCGCAGGGACCCCTCGGAGCGCGCCAGCATCGACGACAGGGCGGAGAGACTTCTATATTCGCCGCACAGCTCCAAGATGGCCTGGCGCACCACGGGCGGCGATGTGCGGGCGCTTCTGAGGACCTGCTCCTGAGCCGACGATTCCGGCGATATCTCCGATATATCGACTTCGGGGGCCTCATACTCGTCCTCTTCGTTCTCTTCTTCGTCCTCGCCCGTCTCTTCCTCTTCTTCTTCTTCTTCTTTCTCTTCTTTCTCTTCTTCTGTGACGCCGGTCTCGGCGTCGAAAAACTCCGGTTCCTCCAAATTTTCCGGCTCCAAATTCGGCTCCTCGTCCTCCAGAACTTCCGGTTCCAGAACTTCTGGCTCCAGGCTTTCGGGTTCGGAATTGACTGGAGTCAGGCTCTCGGGTTCAAAACTATCGGGCTCAAAGCTCTCGGGCTCAAAGCCCTCGGGTTCTAAACTCTCGGGTTCCGGCTCCTCGGGCTCCTGGCTTTCGGGCTCTAAAATTTCTGGCTCCGCAATTTCCGGTTCTGGGGCTTCCGGTTCTAAAACTTCCAGCTCCGCAACTTCCAGTTCTGCGATCTCCAGTGTTGCCGGTTGGGTGACGGGAAGCGCCGCCAGAATCAGGCCGGGGGGGATCGCTCTTTCGATGGGGGCCAAGAGCAGGGGCATGAGGTCCAGAAGGGACGGAGATTTTTGGGGCGACGGGGCTTGTGTCGCTTCGGGCACTTCCTGCACCGCTCGCGGGACTTGTGTCACTTGAGGCACTTGCGCCGCACGCGGTGCTTGTGTCACTTGTGACACTTGCACTATGGGCATTCCGGGGGGGATGTCGGGTTCTTGCAGGGGCAGTTCCGCGAAAGTGGACAGTTCCAGCGTGTTCAACTGGAGGTGGAAGTTCTCGTGGAAAGCCCGGATGATGGGGAGCCCGCGTCCTTCCCCGTGGGCGAGCCCCGCCAGTTTAAACATCCGCAGCAGGCGGCCGTTGCGCGCGGGGCAAACCCCCTCGGAACTCGTTCCGTCGGGGCGCGGCCCGTCGATCTGAACGCGAGGCAGGCCGGGGTTGAGGAAAGTCACCGTCGCGTCCCGCAGCTCGATCTCGACGCACCCTTCGTCGTGTTCGGCGTGGAGCAGCGCGTTCATGAAACACTCCCGCAAAGCGTCCTCGCAGGGTGCGCCTTTCGCCAGCCGCGGTAAAAAAAGGTCCGTCCAAGCCGACCAAAGATTTTGGGCCTCCCAGACCTTGGTCCCCTGGGACTCGTCCCGTCGGGTCAGCCGGACCCTGACCTCTCCTTTCCCCAAGAGAAGCTCCCCGGCGCGGGTCACGGTTATCTCCTCCGAGGCTTGTAAAGGGTCCAGAGGCGTCAGCACCAGGGCGCGCCTCAAAAATTCCTCCTGAGAAAGCTCTTTCCACTGGGGAAAACGCTCCGTCACCGCGGCCCGGAAAGAAGCCACGCTCCCGGCGTCCAGGTCCGAGACGCCGAGGTTCTGGACGGGGAGGTCGTCTCGGGTGATCTCCAGGGCGTCCAGGGCCATGCGCAGACGGGCGTGATGGCCCGAGGCCACGTCCGCCCCTCCGATGCGGCGATAGGCGCCCCGCAAATAATCCGCGCCCACGCAGAGAGGGCGCAAAAACCAATCTGCCGCCTCCACACGGGCGACCAGTACGTTCTTGTCGCCGTTCTTGTCACCAATGGAAAGGGAGCGAAAAGAGGACACCGGGTTCGCGGAGATCTGTCCCCTGTCCTCCAGAGAAAGTCTCAGTTCCCGCTCCAGCTGGGCAGTATCCGGCACACCTTCCACTTTCACCTGCATCACTGCCGCCTCGGGCCGGTCTTCAAGGAAAGTGTCGCCTTCCTGAAACGCGCCCAAAATCACCCATCCGCCGGCGCCGTTGGCCATGCCGCAGCAGACCGGCAAAAACCGATGCAGGGCGTTCAATGAGAGAAACTCCCGGTCCGCATGGGCGGTCAGGGCCAAAAAGGACTCGAAGCCGTTCTTATCTCTCGGGGCCACGGTTTTATTCGGATACGCGCTCGGATACGACATGACACGTCCCTCTTTCTAATTAAAACTAAAAAATAAAATTAAAACTAAAAGTCCCAACGGAATCAGCGAAACTCCACAAAGCTGAAAATAGGCTGAATCCCGCCCTTGGTGATGTCCACGTAACCTTTGTCCGTGATTCTCAGCTCCGGGATGACGGACAGCGACAAAAAGGACAGCACCATGAAGGGATGAGGGACCTCCATCCCCAGGGCGCAGGCTCTTTTCTCCACTTCCCGGAGCCCCCGGGCCGCCGTCGCCACGTCCAGCGTCGTCATCAGCCCCGCCACGGGAAGGGGGAAATAGCCCGTCACCGTCGAGCCCTCCGCCGCCACCAGGCCGCCGCCGTTCTCTCCCATTTGAGCGAGGGCCGTGGCGATAGACAGGTCGTCCATCCCCACCGCGATGAAATTATGGGCGTCATGGGCCACGGAGGAGGCGATGGCGCCTTTAGTCAACCCCAGCCCGCACACGAACCCCAAGGCGAAATGCTCCGTCTCCCGGTGCCGGTTCTGCACGACGATCTTGGCGATGTCTCTTTTCGCGTCCGCCACGGCCAGCCCGTCGCGGATGGACGGGCGCAACGTCAGTTTCCGGGTGGACAGCAGCCCCTCGTTCAGGCCGATCACGTTCAGCTCCGCCCCGTGGGGGAAGGGGATCGCCAGTTGGGACAGCGTGGGAGCCTTCACCGTGGCGGGTTTTATGAACAAAACGCTTTCCCTCCTGGAGTTTTCCTCGGAGGAGCATCGTCTGCCCCCGTCCACCGTCAACTGCCCGTTCTTCCATACTTTCTCGATTTCGCAGGTTTCCAGGTCCTTCACCAGCGCCATGTCGGCCAGGCGGCCCGGGCCTATGGCCCCCCGATCTTTCAGGCCGAAATATTCCGCCGGGGACAGGGTGACCATCCGCAGGGCGACCAGGGGGTCCAGGCCATTCCCCGCCATGATCCGTATTTTTTCGTCCATGTGCCCCTTCAGAAGGTCCTGGGCCGAGACGTCGTCCGACACCACCATGCAGCGGGAAGAAAGCTGAGGCCGCTCCAGCACCAGAGGCAGCAGGCGCCCCAGGTCGTGGGTGGAGGACCCCTCCCGCATCATCAGCCACATGCCCCGGCGCAGCTTCTCCAGCCCCTCCTCCGGCCTCGAACTCTCGTGGTCGGAGGAGATACCGCCCGCGATATAGGCGCAAAGCCCGGAGCCGCTCACCCCCGGCGCGTGTCCCGTCAAAGGCACGTCGCCGGCTGCCTGTATTTTCCCCCAGATGGCGTCGTCCCCGCCGATCACCCCGGGAAAGTTCATGACCTCCCCCAAGTGCTGGCACCATCCCCGCCGGAACATCTCCCGTATGCGGTCCATCTCCAGCCCCTCGAAGGGCGTCTCGAACTCCGAAGCGGGGACGCAGGAGGGCGCGCCCAGAAAAACGTCCACGGGCAGGCCCCGGCTGGCCATGTACATATACTCCACGCCCCTCATGCCCAGCACGTTGGCGATTTCGTGGGGGTCGGACATCACCGCCGTGGTGCCGTGCAGGGCCACCTGATCGGCGAAGACCTCCGGGACCAGCATGGAGCTTTCGATGTGGACATGTCCGTCGATCATGCCCGGTATCAGAACTTTCCCTTTGCCGTCGACCACGGACCTCCCTTCGTATCCCTTGCCCACGCCGGCAATCTTCTCCCCATAAACGGCGACGTCGGCGTCCTCGTACTCCAGGGTGAAGACGTTGGCGACGCGCGCCCCTTTCACCACAAAATCCGCGGGCTTTTCTCCACGGGCCACGGCCAGCAGATCCTTCATTAAGCTAACCCCTTTCGTATTTAAAGCTCAGGGGGGCGGAACTTGTTCGGTTGCTTCGCAATCCTCACTGGCCCCCCTGAAACCCCCGGATTAAAGCTCAGGGGGGCGGAGCTTGTTCGGTTGCTTCGCAATCCTTACTGGCCCCCCTGAAACCCCCTAACCCCCTTGTCGTTCATACGTCCAGGCAGCTTCCGCCGATGAACTCGCGGATGACGGAGTTGTTGGGGATTCCCTCGGATTGGATGGAGGGAACGAATTTCAGAATGTTCAGCAATCGCAGGGCGTCCCCGAACACCGGCGACTCCTCGTCCACCGTGTGCAAAATGGGCTCCACGTACCCCTTCAGCACCCCCAGCTCGTAGGGCAGGGCCGAGTTGAAGACCATGTTCGCCCGGCTTTGGAGGGGGAAAATATAGCGCATGGCGCCCTGCACCACCTTGGGGTACATTTCCAGGGTGATCTGGGCGGACTTGCCCCGGGTGCGGTAATCGCGGACGATGCGCCGAAGCAGCCGGTTGTCGCCGGTGCTGGTTCGGTTGTGGGGGTCGATGCAGATCCCCGTCAGAGGCGAAACGAAGAGGGTGAACCGGTTCCCCTCGGGCAGCATTTCCATAATCCGCTCGTTGAGCCCGTGGATGCCCTCCATGATCAGTATGTCGTCGGCCTTCAATTGTATGACCTTGCCCGGCTTTTTCTTGCCCAGCACGAAATCGTAGCGGGGGGCCACCACCTCCTCGCCCTTGAGAATGCGGGCCAGGTTGTCCGCCAAAAGGGGAAGGTCCAGGGCCTCCAAAATTTCGTAATCAGGGTCCCCGTTTTCGTCTTCGGGCGCGTCCTCCCGCTCCAAAAAATAGTTGTCCATAGGCAGTGTCACGGGGTTTTTGCCGCAGACGATCAACTGGATCTTGAGGCGCTCCGAAAAGGTGGTTTTCCCCGAGCCCGACGGCCCGGCGACGGTGACGACCTTCACTTCCGGGCGGGAGGCTATTTCCTCCGCGATACCTGAAAGCCGCTGGGAATGGAAGGCCTCGGAGATCAAAATGAGTTCCTGAGACCTGCCGCGGGTCACGTGGCGGTGCAGGCTGCTGAGATAGTTCAGGTCCAGCACCTCCAGCCAGTGGGCGTAGTCGAAAAAGACCTCCGCCAGCGCCTTGTTCCCCCGAAAGGGAAGGATGCCGTCGGGCAGGGCCAGGGTGGGAAACTGCAAAACGATGCCGTAGGAGAAAGGCACGACGTCGAAGGTCTTCAGCACCCCGGTGGACGGGGCCATAGTGCCGCAGAAATAGCCGTACTGGGAGCCGCAGCGGTATACTTCCACGGGGTCCAAGTTCGCCCGCACGAACAGCTCCGCGATCTCCGGTTCGCCCTGTTCCTCGAAAATGCGCCGGGCCTTGTCGATGGGCAGGATCTTCCGTATGAAGGGGATGTCCTGCCGCACGATCTCGCTCATCTCCGCGTGCAGTCTATAGGCGTCGGACTGGGTTGCCTTCTCGCCCTCGAACTCCCAATAGTGCCCCTCGCTGATGGAGTGCCGCAAAATGGCCTTGCGTTTCAGGGTCTTTTCGCAGGCGATGACGAAAAGAAAATCGAGAGACCGCCGATAGATCTGCAGCCCCTCGCTGGAGGTGGTGGTGACGAACTCCGCCACGCAGTCGTCCTCCACAAGCCATTCCAGAGGCCGCGTATAGTTGTTGACCCGCCACGCGACGATCCCGCTGTCGGCCGGTACGCCCAACTCGGCCATAACGCTGCGCCCCGCGATGGGCGATTCGCTGGTCACATATTTTCCATCCTTGAACTTGATAGTGAAGGCCATGGAAGGTTCCTCCTCAGTCCCGCAAATTTGCCCATTCAAGCTCGGAGGGCAGAGAAAATCGACCTGGGAGGCTTGAACAGTTACCGCAATATAGTGAATTAAGATAAAAAGCCTAAAGTTAGAATATCTAAAAAACAAGTCAATTGCTCTATTTAGCGCGTCTAATTTTAACGTTTTTTAAAACGACTATATTTCTTATTATACCGCCAGTGTAGAATAGCGCAAAGTTATTGCCCAAAATTGCCGCCCGCCTCCGTGTCTCCGTCGATAACCTCGGCCAATTGGCCCTGGGTCAGTCTTTTGCTCTCCCGCCCATCGATCGACTTGCCGATCAACTCGACCTCGCACTCAATTTTTGCGCGCTCGGCGGGGGTAACGTTGTCATTATAAAAATCTCTGAAACGGACACTGTTCGTTTTTGCCATTTTTTATTTATTCCTTATCAAGGAAATCTTTTAGATTACGTTTGGCCTGATCAATTTCTTTGACGGGTGTTTTCTGTGTCTTTTTGATGAAGTGGTGCAACAGAACAAAGCCCGGATGTACGTCAGCAACTTCTCGTATTGGATGCGTACATCTTTGCTGGTTTTCGCCTTATCACGCAATTCAATGAGTACTTCTTTTACAGGTTGCCGTCCGTGATTCTCCTCGTAAAAGATCACTTCAAACATTGTCCGCTTTGGGATGACAATCACCTCTTCTATTTAATTATACCAAGGAAGATGAAACAAAGCAGAAGGCAACGCCGCAGATGTCGGGGACGCCGGAGACAAAAAAAATTCGGGAGCCCGAAGCCGAACTCCCGAAAGGTTTACTGGATATAAAACGCGTTGCTCTTTATTTGCTCTTTTTGATTTTCCAAACCACCGGCACGAGGGCGAGAGCCAACAGCCCTATCCCCGCCGCGCTGCATCCGCCACCACCGCCGCTGCCGTGGCCGCTTCTGCCTCCCGACGTCACCACAAAGGACTGAGTGCCGCTTCCGGTCGGTACGCCGCTGGAGTTATACGCCGTCGCGGTGATGGTGTAGGTGCCCTCTTGGGGCGGCGTATAGGAGACCCAGGCCGTCAGGCCCTCTATCCTGGCGGTCAAGCTGTCGGTCAGCCAGTCCGGGCGCAGCACGTCAATTCTCACCGTATTCGGGACGCTGGCCAAGCTCACTTGGATATCGAAGGGTCTGCCGGCGGCAAGGTTCTGTGTACTCAAAGCCACCCTGTTGATAGTGCCCGTCACCCCCGCTTCGCCCGTGACCTGGACCGTGCAGGTTGTTGTCTTGCCATTGTCGGTACTCGCCGTAATGATCGCCGATCCTGGGGTCAAGCCCGTTAGCGTGGCCGTCAGTCCTGTAGTAGTGGATGGGCTGACCGTGACAACTGCCGGATTGCTGGACGTCAACGTTACCGTCGCAGTCGCGCCGGTCGGAACCAAGTTCCACGCCAGAGGTTTGGTCTGCCCGACCTGCAACGTCTGGTTGGGCAAGACGAAGTTGATGCCAGTGGGTGTGGGCGGCGTAAACGGGGCATCGGTTACGGTGACGACGCATTCTTTAATGATATCACCAATCCAGATCGTGACGCGAGCCGACCCTTTCGAGACCCCCGTGACTGTGGCTGTTCGGGTGATTCCCGTATTTTTCACCTCTGTGACCGTCGCGACGGCGGCGTTACCTGACTGCCACTTCGCGGTAATGTCCTTGCTGGTCGTATTAGATGGAGCGAGCGTTGCCGTCAAAGTTTTCGTTTCGCCTACCGCCAAGGATAACGAACTCGGTGTTAATTCTACATCATCAAGGGGGTTATACGGGTCGTCGGGCTCTTCGTCAGCACTCACCACCACCGTGGTAGAGACAGTAGGGACGACCAACGCACCGTTCAACATTACCGTCAACGTATGCGTAACGGCTGCGGTTCCGTCATTCGGCGGAATAAGTACGTCCGCCGAGGCCGCCGTGTCAGTGACAATATCCGCTGGAAACGAGTCTATTCCTCCACGCAAGACTGTGATCTTCTGTCCCCGTAAGTCAGCTCCCTCGATACTTGCCGTCACACTCCCACCTGCAGAAGAAAGGGCCTTCTTACTCGGGGTAATTGAATTTACCTTCGCGGATTTTACAGTTATATTATCAAAAGATATTCCTGCTGAATTCAACAATGCAGTTTCATAGGACGACACCGCACCCTGAGGAACTATAATAGTTAAAGAAGAAGTCTTATCAGGAGAAAATATATCTAGATCCATCACCGGTGGCGATGGACTTGTGAAGACGATTCTGTCGATGCTTGTTGGAAAAGCGTCCTTGCTGATTAACGTGACAGTGGTCGGTAAAATCACCATCTTAAGATTAGTAGCCCCCGCTAAAGCGTCATTGCTGATTGTATTTACTCCCTCGGGCACGGAAAAAAACTTCAACTTTGGGAAAAAGATTCCGAGATCCGCTGAAAGAGACCCTCCAGTTGTACTTGTCGCGCCTGTACAGTCGAGACTTACGAGATTATTCATTCCATTATAAGGAAGAGGTGACGGGGCATAGCTTTGCCCTGACGCAATGTACAAAATATCTCCCGACGTGATGATGCCACCGGTCGTGGGGGTCCCCCCACCAGGAGTGGCGCTGGGTTTTATGATTAGCGAACGCACATCAACTGAGTCTACTGTTCCGATAGCCTCAATCGCTTTCTGTAGACCACCTCTAGGGGGGGGACTACTGACTCCTGGCAAACGCTGATCAATGATCAAAGTTCCCGTATCAGGGTCCCACGAGTTCGCCGCCCAAGCGCCGCTTGCGGTCAGCAGGAAGGCGCAGAGGGCTATACCTATGATTACCCGCCATTTCACACTTGCATTTTTCACAATAAAACCTCCTCGATAGAGTCCATATCAAACAAATTTCTCACCAACGGCCCTTGTGGACGAGGGCAGGGTCGGCCGCTCCGTAGGGGGGCTTGACCTCCGCGCCGTAGCCGATGGCGGCAATGCCCATGACCTGAATATGGGCGGGTATGCCCAAAACCTTCCGCACCTTCTCCGGCAGCCCGCTGGGCCCATGATGATGGACACCGAGCCACACGCCGCCCAACCCCAACGCCACGGCGGCCACGAGAATGTTCTCCATCGCCGCGCCGCAGTCCTGCTCCCACCAGACGTCGGGCACCTTGTCCCGCTCCTTCTCCGCGCAAACGACAATGGCCACCCCGGCCTCCGCCGTCATCTTCCCGTAGGGGTGCGCGTCCGCCAACGCCCTGAGAGCGGCGGGGTCCGTGGTCTCGACGAAGTGCCACGGGCGGAAGTTGTTCGCGCTGGGCGCGGCGGTGGCGCAGGCCAAGAGCGCGTCGATCTTCTCCCGCTCCACCGGCTTGGCCTCGAAACGACGGATGCTCCGCCGCGCCAAAATTGCCTTGATTGTCTCGTTTTCCACCATAAAAGTTCCTCCTGCAAAATACAAAATACCCAAACACTCCGCAAACATTCAAACTCAGGGGGGCGCGGCTCGCTGACGAAGAAACCAAGCGGCCGGCAAAACTCACTTTGTCGTCTGCTTATCGGCCGGCCCTCCCTCGTGAATGGCTGCAATACTCAGCGATATTATAGCTTATGTTTCTCCAGCGCCCGCAGGACGCGCTTCTCCCCCTGGGCCAGATGATGCTCCAGGGCGCGGACGACGGCGTCCGGGTCGCGGCTCTCCAGGGCCTCCACAATGGCCATGTGCTCTTGGGAAATCGTGATCAGAATGTCCTCCACCGGGGGGTGGCTCTCCGCGAAGTACCGCACCCGCCGGGATTGGTCCAGCAGGTTTTTGAGCGCCTCTTTGACGAGGTCGTTCTCGGCGTTGTCGCACAACAGCAAATGAAGCTCCCGGTCGATCCGCTGGTAGAGGTCGAAGTCCGAGAGGTTCTCCAGATAGCCCTCGATGGTGGTTTTCAGGTTCTTCAGGTCCGCGGCCTGAATGTTGGGGACGGCCTCTCGCGCGACGAAGGTTTCGAGAAGCATCCGGAACTGCCAGACGTTCCGCGCCATCACCGCGTCGATCCCGGAGACCAGCGCGCCCTTGTTGCGCACGATATTGACCAAGCCGATACTGTGCAGCTTGAAGAGAGTTTCCCGTATGGGGGTGCTGCTGACGCCCATTTCGGCCGCCAATTTTTCGATCTGGAGCAACGTCCCCGGCGCGTAATAGTTGCTGAGGATGCGCTCTTTCAAAGTCTGATAGATTTGCTCGCCAAACGACAAAAAGGTCTTCGTCCCCATTTGTCTCCTTCTCTCCGTTTCCCGCGTCCGCCAAGAGTGTCCACTTTCAAAAAATTATAACAGATGAGCGGCTCATATAGTGAATAAGGAAAAATTTCCCAGCCTTTTGCGCCGCGCCTGCCGCTCTTGAGATAAAATAATTTACGAAAGACAGAAGGGAGTGTGAACGCGATGGAGAAAGCGATGGGGAAAGCGGGAACGAATAAACCGCAAACTTTGCCCACCCTCGAAGAGTTTTGGGCGGCGTTCGTGAAGTCACAAGAGGAGTTCGACCGGCGAACGCGGGAAGCTGACCGGCGGATGCGGGAGACCGACCGACAAATTGGAGATTTGGGCAGAAAATTCGGCAGCACGGTAGAACACCTGGTCGCGCCCAATCTTCTGAAGAAATTCAACGCTCTGGGCTTTAACTTCACCCGATACGGGCCGAATATCATGATTGCGGATACATCAAAGAATATCGCGGCCGAAGTAGATATTTTTCTGGAAAACGGAGACTGTGCCATAGCCGTTGAAGTCAAGGCGCAATTGAAAATTGACGATATCAAAGAACACGTAAAAAGGATGGCAACGCTGAGGCGCTACGCGGATGCGCGCCAGGACAGGCGAAAGTTGTACGGCGCCGTGGCAGGGGCGATCATGTTCGAAAATGTAAAAGAATATGCTTTGAAAACGGGTTTTTTTGTGATTTCTCAGTCTGGAGACACTATGAAAATCGACGTGCCGGAAGGCTTCAAGCCACGGGCATGGTAATGAAGGGAGAAATAAAGGCCCACGCCCCGGCCTTTTGCCCCCCCGGCGGTCAATCTGGCGATACAATACGGACATGGGGTGGGTGAAGCCGGCCGCAACAGCCGACTCCACACTTTTATGGATACTTGACTTTTACTTCCACTACGGGGCGGCTGAATCAAATCTCCACGGCTAAATATTAAATACTAAATACTTGGCTGAGCTGCCGAATCTACAGGATTTGCGGGTTTGCTTTTCCCTGTCAGCTTGTCCACCAATATCGCAATCGCGCCGTCGCCGGTGACGTTGCAGGCGGTACCGAAGCTGTCTTGCGCCAGATAGAGGGCGATCATCAAAGAAAGCATGTCGGGGGAAAAATGGAGCATACTCTCCAGGATTCCGAGAGCGGCCATGACAGCCCCTCCGGGAACGCCGGGGGCCGCCACCATGACGACGCCCAGCATCAGGACAAAGGGAAACATCGCGTTCCACGTCACTGGGAAATTGTGCATCATCATCACCGCTATCGAGCAGCTCGTCAGGGTGATCGTGCTGCCTGAAAGGTGAATGGTGGCGCAAAGAGGAACGACAAAGTCCGCGACGTCCTCGCGCACCCCATTTTTCTTGGTCTGGCGCAGCGTTACGGGAATGGTTGCGGCGGAGGATTGCGTCCCGATGGCTGTCATGTAGGCCGGGAACATCGTGGCGATGCTGCGGAAGGGGTTTTTTGCGGCGACGGCGCAGGCAAGGAAATATTGAATGAAAATCACCGCGCAGTGCAGCGCGATGATGACCAAGTAGACTTTCACGAAGGTCTTGAGGAGCGTCTGCACTTGGCCCGCATAGGTCATATTGGCGAAGGTCCCGCAAATCAAAAGAGGCAGCAGCGGAATGATGACGCCGGAAAGAAGTTTTTCAACGATGTTTTGGATTTCGTGCATTCCGGCGGAAAGGGACTTGCTGCCGATAGCGGACATGCCTATCCCCAAAACGAAGGCCAGAAGCAATGCCGTCATGACGCTCATCAAAGGCGGCATCTCCACCACAAAAAAGGGAGCCAGAAGGGCTTCTTCCGGATTTTCCACCGTGAGGGCCACGGTTTCCACGATTTTGGGGAAAATCGCAGAATCCACGAAGAAAGCGCTGCTGCCCGCGAAAATCGTGGAAGCGTAGGCGATAACCACGGTGAGGATCAAAATTTTCCCCGCGCCGCGTCCCAGGTCTCCGATCCCCGGGGCCACGAACCCAATGATGATCAAGGGAATCACGAAGCTCAAAAAGTTGCCGAAAATTCCGCTGAGGGTAATCACCAGGCGAACGAAAAATTCGGAAGCGTAAGTTCCAATGAGGATACCGGCAAGAATGGCCAAGATCAATCGAGGAAGAAGCCCTATTCTTTTTGCGCCCCTTCCCTGCATTCCTTCTGACATAAAAATTCCTCCATTCAAATTACTCCCACCCCATTTCAACATGTTCTCCCCCCAATCCGACCCATCCAAACCCGACTCATTCAAGCCAACTCATTCCAGTGGCTTCCGTATCCAGAGCGGCGATGTGAGGATGTAAGAAGGATATAAGAAGGATATAAGAATGAAAACAATGAAAAAATGGGAAACGCTGAAAAATGACGTACAGTAACAAAAATATCCTGAAAACTAGTTTTCACTTTTCAGTTTGGCATAGGAAATGGGAGAGGTCAAAGGTGTTTGGCTGAAAATGCCTGTCAGAACTGCATATTCTGTAAAAGAGACTAAGCATGTTCGACGCTCGCCATGACCCGTCAGGTCACATACCTGTTTCTCTATTTTTCCTCCAAGGGCAGGGGCAGCGTTTCTCCGGGCTCGGGGGGGATTTTTCTTCCCAGATACCCATAGGCTCCCGCGGTGACTTTGCGGCCCCGGGGGGTTCGTTCCAAAAAACCCTTTTGAATGAGGTAGGGTTCGTAAATGTCCTCGATGGTCTGAGGGTCCTCGTTCAACGCCGCGGCGATGGTGGACAGCCCCACGGGGCCTCCCTCGAAAAAGTCGATGATTTTGCTCAAAATACGGCGGTCGCTTTCATCCAGCCCTTGAAGGTCTATTTCCAGCATGTCCAGTGCCCGGTCCGCCATCTCGGCCGTGATGACTCCCGTTCCCTTCACCGCCGCCACGTCCCGCACCCGCCGCAGCAAACGCAAAGCCACCCGGGGCGTCCCCCGCGACCGCCTCGCGATTTCCACCGCGGCCTCCTCCAGAATTTCCACGCCGAAGGCCCGGCTGCCTCGCTGGACAATGAGGGTCAACTCCTCGTCCGTGTAAAGAGAGAGCTGCTCCACAATGCCGAAGCGGGCCCGCAGGGGCGACGTCAAAAGCCCCAGGCGGGTCGTCGCCCCGCAAAGGGTAAAGCGCGGCAGAGAAAGGCATATGGTCTTGGCCAACGGGCCTTTGCCCACCACAATGTGCAGGGAAAAATCCTCCATTGCGGGATAGAGAATTTCCTCTACCTGGGCGGGAAGGCGGTGGATCTCGTCGATGAACAGAACGTCGTTGTTTTCCACGTTGGAAACGATGGCGGCCAGGTCTCCGGCGCGCTCCAACGCCGGCCCCGTGGTCGTGCGGAGCTGGCCACCCATCTCGCGGGCGATAATGCCCGCCAGGGTCGTCTTGCCCAGGCCGGGCGGCCCGTAGAAAAGAGCGTGGTCCAGGGGCTCCTTGCGGCCCTTCGCCGCCTGCATGTAAATTTGGAGCTTCTCCCTCACCTTTTCCTGCCCGATGAATTCCCCCAGGGTGGCGGGGCGAAGGGACAAGTCCTCAGGGTCCCGGGGGGGCGAAAAAACGCGGTCTTCCTGATTCGGTTCGTTATCTGATTTTTTATGTTCCGGCATCGATCGATTCCTCGTTCAAAAGACTTTTCGGGTATAGTCCTTTAACTTAAAAATGTTAAATGTACACGCGCTCAATAGCGCAATGGACTTGTTTTTTAGCTATTCTAACTTTTTACCCAAGGCTTTTTATCATTCACTATATCCGTCATTTGCGCTGCAACTCTTTCAACGCCGCCTTCAAGAGGCTTTCCTCGTTCAGCTTGTCGAAGTCCCCGCCCAGAGCCGCGCGCACCACGCTCAGGGCGCCCACCACGTCCCCCTGCCCGAACCCCAAAGACCGCAGCGCGTCCCCCACCGTGTCCGCCACCCGGCTCGGGGGAGAAGGAGCGCCGGCCATAGAGGCGAATTCCTTGGGAAGGCTGTTTTTCAGCTCGAAACAAATCCGCTCCGCCGTTTTGCGCCCCACGCCCGGGACGCGCACAAAGGCGTTGACGTCGGACAAAGAGACGGCGCGGACGATTTCGTCGGCGGACAGCACGCTCAAGATCGTCATTCCCGTGCGGCCCCCGATCCCCTTGATTGCGGTGATCTTCAGAAAAATTTCCCGCTCCGTCTCGTTCGCGAACCCGAACAGGGCGACCCCCGCCTCCGAGATCTGCAAATAAGCCGTGAGACGCGCCCGTTCCCCGGGAAGGCAAAGGGCGAGGGCCCCCCGGGAACACAGAACGTCGAACCCCAAGCCTCCCACGTCCAGAACCGCGGAGGTTTCCGTCACGGAAAGCACTTCGCCGCAAAGAGAGCGAATCATGCGCCATCGACTCCTTCAGACATGCTGTCCCGTTTTTTGTTCGTGTCTGTAATACGCCAAACCCGTCAGAGCCACGGCCAAAGCGTCGGCGGCGTCGTCCGGCCGCGGCAAAACCTCCAGCGCCAGAAGCCGCTGCACCATCTTCTGAACTTGCGTTTTGTCGGCGCTTCCCGTCCCGCAAACGGCCATTTTCACCTGGTTGGGCTTGGGCTCCAGGACGTCGAGTCCCCTTTGGGCGGCCAACAGCATCACCACACCCCGCGCCTGCCAGACGAACTCCGCCGTCGTGATGTTGCGCCCGAAAAAAAGCCGCTCCACACACATAAAATCGGGGGAGCAGTTTTCCAGCTGCTCCCCGAGGGCTTGGTACAGGCGCAAAAGACGCTGCGTAAAAGCCATATCGGGATTCGTCTCTATGCAACCGAACGCGATTGCGCGAACAACCGAGCCCGACTGCCTCACCAACCCATATCCCAAACGTGCCAGACCCGGATCGACCCCCAGGCAAACAAGTCCAGGCGCTGCCTGTGTTTTACCGGTCTGCACCCTCTTTATCCCCCCATGCTTTTTTCAGAGCTTGCAGAACGAGTTCCGCAGAACTTGCTCTGGTTATTCTTCAAGCTGGGCGGCAACGTCGTCAGGAACGTCGAAGTTGGAGTAGACGTTTTGGGTGTCGTCGTGTTCTTCCAGGACGTCGATGAGACGGAAAATTTTGCGGGCGGCCTCCACGTCGGAGATCTCCACGAGGTTTTTGGGGACCATGGGGGTCTCGGCGCTCTCCACCACGTATTTCGCCTTTTCGAGAGCCGCCTGCAGGGCGTGAAGGTCGGTGGGCTCGCAGTAGAGGGTGTAGCCCTCGTCGGAGGGCTCCATATCGGTCATGCCCGCCTCCAGTCCGCAGGACATCAGAGCGTCCTCGTCCAAACTCTGACCCTTGGCCCCGCCTTTGACTTCACTTTTTATTTCGTTTTTGACTTCAATAACGCCCTTGCGCTCGAACATCCAGCCCACGCTGCCCGCGTCGCCCATCTGCCCGCCGTTTCGTGTGAGGAGCGCCCGGATCTCGGGCGTGGTTCGATTGCGGTTGTCGGTCATTACCTCGATCAAAAGGGCGATTCCGCTGGGCCCATAGGCTTCGTAGGTCAGTTCTTCGTAGGACGCGCCCTCGATTTCACCGGTCCCCCGCTTGATTCCCCGCGTGATATTCTCGATGGGTACGCTGACGGCCTTGGCCCGTTCGATGGCGGTTTTCAATCGCATGTTCATGGAGGGGTCCCCGCCCCCCTCCTTGGCCGCGACGATCACCGCCCGCACCAGCTTCTGGAAAAGGTTGCCGCGTTTGGCGTCTTGAGCCGCCTTTCTGTGTTTGATGTTTGCCCACTTGGACTGTCCCGACAAAAAAATCACCTCATAAATTCATTGATTTTTAAGAATAAGAGCAAAGGTCTTTCCCACATTATAGGATACTTTATAAGACGCTTCCCGCTTTTCCTCTCCAATATCCAATCTAAATCTAACCCAAGCAAGCAGCTCGAACGAAGATCGTGGGGCGCCACCCCACACCCCGCAGGAGACTCGTCTCAGGAGACTCGTCTCAGGGGACTTAGTCCCCTGACCCCATTTTCTTGCCCTCGTTATTCCAGAGGGCCTACGCAGCCGGGGGCTCGGATGATGCTGCGTCCATCTCCCAGGGGGATGACCTCGATCTGGGTGGCGATGCGCTCTTTCAGGGCCTCCACGTGAGAAATGACGCCGATCAGCTTGCCCTCCTGCCGCAGGCTGGTCAGAGTGGAGAGAGCCGTGTCCAGGGCCTCTTCGTCCAAGGTGCCGAAACCCTCGTCCAGGAAAAGGGAGTCGACCCGCACTTTCTGGCTGGCTATCTGGGAAAGGCCCAGCGCCAGAGCGAGGCTGACGATGAAACTTTCGCCCCCCGAAAGGTTTTTGGCGGATCGGATCTCGCCGGCCTGATAGTTGTCCACGACTTTCAGCCCCAGAACCTGTTCTTCGTCGCAGGTGAGGAAATAGCGGTCCATCATCTTTTGGAGCTGCTGGTTCGCGTGCCGTATGACCATCTCGAAAGTCAGGCTTTGCGCGAAGTTGCGGTATTTTTGCCCGTCGGCGGAGCCGATCAGTTCGTGCAATTTCTCCCACCGGTGGCATTCGCTCTTTTGTTTTTCCAGGGCCGCCATGCGCTCCCGTTTTTTCAGGGCGAAATCCTCCTCGCTCTTCAGACGCCCGCGAAGAGCCCCGATCGACTGCTGCAGTTCTTTCACCCGGGCGGAGCTCTGGGCCTTTCGCTCCCTCGTTTCCTCCAGTGAACTGTCCGTCAGGTGCCGGCGGCGAAGTTCTTCCAGCCCGAATTTTTTGTCCATCTGCCTGGCGTCCAGCTCCGCCCGCTCCACGGCAAGGGATTGGGCCCGTTCCTGCAATACCCTGCGTTCCGCCTCGGGCAGACAGGCCGAGAGATAGGCGTCTTCATTCCTGAAGTCACTGGCGACGAGCTGTTTCTTGAAGGAAATATCCGCCTTTTGCAGGCTGTCGGATCGGATGTGAATGGATTTTCCCAGTTCTTCCATGCGGGAACGCATATTCGAAAACTCCTGAAGCACGGCCTCCCGCTCGTCGCGTTTCGCGTCCACCTGTTTCCGAGCGGCCTCCACCAGCGCGGCCTGGGCCGCTTCTTCCGCGTCCGGGTCCTTCTCTCCGAAGAGGCTGACCCGCTGCTGCCTGAGGGAGTCTTTTTCGGAGCGCAGTTTCTTCGCCGCCTCCGTTTTTTCCTTCAATTCCAGGTTCGTCTTGTCCAGATCGGTGCGCATGTGGTGCAGGTCCCGCTCCTGCACGGAAAGTTCTTTTTCGAGTTCCGTCCGGGACCGGTGGTATTCCTGCCACTTTTGCGACCGGGCCTCCAGGGACTCCAAAACCTGTTCCGGCCGTTCGTCGGGAAGGTTTTTGAAGCCGAAGGGGGCCACCTGATGGACCAAGTCGACGCGGATGTTTTTCAGCTCCTCGTCCTGAAGGCGAATCTCCTGCACCAAACGCTCCCACTCCCGGGCCGCGGTTTCCTTGACGAACTCCGCCTCCTGCTGAGAGCGGGCCAATTGGTCCCGTTCTTCCTTGTTTCTCTCCAGTTCCTCCCGGGCCAAAGTGTGTTCTTTCTCCAGTTTTTCCGCGCGTTCCACGGTCAGGCGAGTTTTTTGCAGGATTTCTTCCGTTTTCTGCCGCAGCCGCACAATGGCCGCCAGGGGATCGCCGTCCATCTGCAGCACCATCTGCAGCGCCGACAAATCCTGGGCCAGCCGGCTCTCCAGGTCCTGGAGGTTGGATAGAAGGCGCGCGTCTTCGTCCTGGACCTGAAGTATTTCCTGATCAATCTGGGCGTTTTTGATCTGCAGGGCCGAAAGGGTATCGTTCTCCCTCGCCAGCTCGTCTTTCATCTGACGCAGGGCCAGCCGCACCTCGTCCGACTGGGGGATGTTGCCCGAGGCGTAGGGATGCTCTCTGGATCCGCACAAAGGACAAGGCTCTCCGTCCTGGAGCCGACCTCTGGCCTCCTCCAAATCTTTGATGCGCTGAACCAGCTCCGTCTGTACCTCCAGGTACTGAACTTCCTTTTCCGTGTTCAGTATCTTGCCCCTCTGCTCGGCGATGCGCTGCTGCCATTCTTTTCGAGAGGATTCGAGGGCGGCGAGCCGCGTTTTCGCCTTTTCCCGCGCCTCCAGGGTCTCGGCACGGCGCCTGAGCACTTCTTCGGCCTGGCCTTGTTTCATTTTCCCCTCGACCAGTGCCTCCCGCTCCTCCCGCCACTCCCCTATGGTGCGTTTTCCGAGGATTTCGTTCAAGGCAGCTTTTTGTTTTCGGAGGGCGTCCTCGCTGGCCGCAAACTTCGACTTTGCCGTTTCGTAGAGAACGCTTTGCCCGCTCAGCCGGTTTTGCGCCTCCTGGCGGCGGCTCTCGGCCACGACGCGCTCTTTGTCCGAACTCTGCCGTTTTTCCAGCAGCGCGCACAGAGCGTCGAAACGGGTCCGTATCCCCGTCAACTGCTCCACCAATCTTTCGTCGGAGACGTTGTCCTGCAGAAATTTTCGGATGTCCCTGGCGCGGATCTGGGCGGTTTCGAATCGGGATTGTTCTTTGTTCAATCGGGCGCGGAACACCTCGGCCCTCTCCGTCAGCTCTTTGACGGCGGCCTGGATCTCCTGGATCGGGGCTTCTTTTTCTTTCTCTTTGAGGTCCAGTTCCCGAATTTTACGTAAAAGGTCCAGAACGTTCTTTTGTTCCGCCTGTTTTTCCATGTGAAGGGAGACGGCCAGCTGCAGGGACTCTTCCGAGCGCCGGACGTCGGCCTCCAGCTCCGGCAGTTTTGCCTGGCACTCCAAAAGCGCGCGTTTTTCCGACTCCTGCTCTTTTCGCAGCATGACCAGCGCGGCGTGGGCGCTGCCGAACTCCAGGGCCTGCTGGGCCCGCTCCAATCGCTGGCGCTCCGGCTCGAACCCCTCCTGCCGCCGGGTCAGGTCCCGCCGCCGGTCCTCCAGGGCGTCCAGCTCCTTCTGAAGCGCCGCCATGTTCTCCAGCCAGTCGAGCTCGGCGCTGCACTGCTCCAGAATTTTTTCCGACTCGATCTCCTCCCGGAGCTGGAACTCCAGTTGAGACTCCAGTTCATCTCTTTCTTCCGGCTCCAGGATCTTGAAGCTCGACGTCTCGGCCTCCAGAGCGGCGAGGGCCGCGCGTTCGGCGGCGCGGATTTCATGCACCCGCATGGAAATTTGGCTGTAGATCTCCGTCCCCGTAATTTGCTCCAGGATGGGAGATCGCTCCCCGGGCTCGCTCTGGAGAAACGCGGAAAAACTTCCCTGCGCCAGCAGAATGGAGCGGACGAATTGGTCGAAGGTGAGCCCGGTCACCTCCTTAATTTTTTCGGCGGTATCGCGCTGGCGGGTCTCCAGGATCTCCCCCGTCTCGGCGTCCGCGATCTCGTGCCGAGGCTGTTGCAGGGCGCCCTGGGGGCTTCTGCGGGCGCGGTGCTGCCCCCAAAAGACGCTGTACCTCTTGAACCCGTCTCGGGAGCCTTTATAATTTAAGCTATTTAAGCCATTTAGACCGCTGGTATTCGTTGCGAGGCCCGTCTCGAAGAGAATCTCGGCAAAACACTCGCCGGTTTGGCGGGACATGACCTCGTTGGTGTTTTGAGTCACGTCTTTCAGACGCGGCGTCCGACCGTAAAGCGCCAGACATATCGCGTCCAGAATGGTGGTTTTGCCCGCCCCCGTGGGGCCCGTTATGGCAAAAATCCCGTCGGAGGCGTAGGCGGGGTTCGTAAAATCTATTTTCCACTCCCCGGCAAGGGAGTTGAGGTTTTTGAAACGAACGTTGAGTATGCGCATTTCACATCTCCTGTAACGAGGCCAGGACCTCGCGGTAAGCGTTCAACAGTTCGGCTCGCGCTTCGTCGGGAACTTTCCGAACATCCAGGCAGCGCAAAAACACATCCGAAACGTCCAATTCGTCCAGCATCTCCCCCACGCCCCAAGCCCCAGGAACGTCCTTGAGGGCCCGCGCGTCCTTCACCCGAAGGATCTCCAGCCCCGAGCCGGCGGTCAGCGCCCTCAAACGCTCCCGCAGGTCCGGAACGAAAGTCTCTCCTGTGTAGATGATTTCCAGCCAGGCGCTGCTCTCGCGCTCACGTAATTCTACCAAACGGGATTCCAAAAATTCCATATCCCCTTCGATGATCGCCAGCTCCTGAAAGAGCGGAACCGCCAGCTCAGTTATCGAGGGCTTTTGGGCGTCACCTATTTTTGTCTCAGGTATTTTTGCTCCCGCATTAAAATCTATCGCATCGAAATCGATCACCAAAACGCTTTTTCTTCCCTGTTCCGCCTCTTTTGCGTTCATGGGCAAGGGGGAGCCGCTGTAACGCGCGGTCTCTCCTATTTTCTGAGGGGAGTGGAGGTGTCCCAGGGCGAGATAGTCGAAACAGGGGGGGAATCGCTTCACGTCCACGCAGCCCAGAGACCCCACGTACAGGTCCCGGACGCCGTCGCCTTCCACCGTTTGGCCGCTGGCGGCAAAAAGATGCCCCGTGGCGACGATGGGGACGTGTTTGTTTGCCCCCACCTCCCCCGAGTCCCTCAACTGCGCCAGCCTTTCCACGGCCAAACGCCCGATTTCGCCATAGTGCCCCTCGATTCCCGTCGTCAAGCTGCGCTCTTTGTCGTCGAGGCTTTCGTTCGCCGAGAAAATGCGGACGTCTTTGTCCCGCAGATAAGGCACCGCGCAGACCAGCAACTCCGGAAGACCGTCGGAGCCCCGAAGAATCAGAAGTTCTTCCTCGATTTTTTCCGGGACGGCCCCCACCACGTGTACGTCCAGGAAGCTCAAAAGCTCTTTGGGCGCGTCCAGAAAAGAGGGGGAGTCGTGGTTGCCGCCCACGATCACCGCGTGACGGCAGCCAGATTCCGATGCCCGGCACAAAAAACGGTAATAAAGCTGCTGCGCGCGGTTGGGGGGGGCGATGGTGTCGAAAATATCCCCCGCCACAAGCAGAACGTCGATTTTCTGCTCTCTCAGCACCGCCAGCAGCCATTCCAGAAACGCCTCGAACTCAGCGGTGCGCTTTCTGCCGTAAAGGGTGCGTCCCAGGTGCCAGTCCGACGTATGCAGAATCTTCATGGACTCATCGGCTTGCGATTCTGGATTCCAGGGCCGTATGGAGGGTCATTCGGTCCGCGAACTCGATGGACCCTCCCACAGGCAGCCCAAAGGCCAGGCGGGAGACCTTGAGTCCCTTTTCCGCCATTTGGGGTTTCAAAATTTCCAAAAGCGTGTAATAGGTCAGGTCCCCTTCCATTCGGGGGTTCGTGGCGATGATGATCTCCCCGGCTTTCGTGTTCTCCATGTGCCGCAGCAGGGACTCCACGCACTCTTCGCTCAGCTCCTGATCCTCCAGGGGAGAGACCCTGCCGCCCAGAACGTGATACAGGCCGTTGTAGACCCCCGCCTGCTCGAAGGATGCCAGGTCGTCGATGCTTTCCACTACGCAGAGAACGGACCTGTCCCTCAGCGGGTCCCCGCAGATGGGGCAAGGGTCGGAATCGGAGATGTTGCCGCACTCGCCGCAGGTGAAAAGGTGGTCTTTCAGCTCGGCGATGGTGTTGCCCATAGCCCGGAGAAAGGATTCTTCCTGACGAAGCAAAAAAAAGGCCATTCTCCTGGCGCTTTTGTTCCCTATGCCCGGAAATTTGTTGAAGAAAGCCACCAACCGCCCAATCGAATCCCTACCAGTCAAATCCCTCCCAATCGAATTCCTCCCAATCGAATTCATCATGAGCCGGCAACCCAGGGGCCAAAAATGTTTAATCCCCCAGCCCCAAAGAGCCCAGCATACCCGAGAGCATGCCCATGCGCGATTCCGCCAGCTCTTTGCTTTTATGAATTCCGTCGTTGACGGCGACCGTCACCAGGTCCTCCAGCATCTCCGCGTCGTCGGGTTTGATCACCTCGGGGTCGATCTTGACCGCCAGCAGCTCCCCCTGCCCCGTGAAAACCGCCTTGACCATCCCTCCGCCGGCGTTGCCCTCGACCCGTTCGTCCGCCAACTGCTCTTGAATCTGCATCATCTGGGCCTGCATTTTTTGAGCCTGTTTCATCATGTTGTTGATTTTCACGGTTACGACCTCCTGTATCGCGTAATATTCATAATATTCCTGTACCCGGACTTTTGCTCTGCAATCCTCTCTTCAATCATCCATCTCTTCAATCATGATGATACTCCGAACCCCGTAAAATTGAAAAGGCGCGGTAAAGCTGTTCGGTGAGAAAAAGAAAGCACATTTCGTGGGGAAAGGTCATCCGCGAGAGGGCGATGCCCTTGTCGGCCCGATTTTTCACGGCCTGGGAGGTCCCCCAGGGCCCCCCTATGGACAGGACAACCCTGCCGGCGGCGGACGCCATCTCACTGGACAGCAGGCGGGCAAAATCCATACTCCCCTGTTCTTCGCCGTCCTCCCGAAGGAGAAGCAGACGGTCTCGGGGGCGGAGATACTTCAATATCTCCTGGCCTTCCCGTTCTACCCGCTCCTCGGGCGAGCCCGTCCGGTCGGGGATGCTCTCCGCCGAAACGACGCCGCCGGGGTAAATGCGCTCCAGATATTCTTTGGACAGGGAGGCGATGCGCTTGTCCCTGATTTTCCCCACGGAAAGAACGATGATTTTAGACACGAGAGTCAATAATCGGCATGAGATTGGATTTGAGACTGATATTTGAGACTGGGATTTGTATCGCTGAGATTTGTATCGCTGAATTTCCTCGATGGGAGTAGCGGGGAAGCTCGGGTTTACGCATTCGCGGGGTCTGCGCGCTCTAACGAAGGTGACGCCGTGGGCAGAGAAATCAAAACGCTCGCTCCGTTGACGTTGTCCGTGCGCGGCATGAGTACGAGATTCCCTCCGTGGGCGGTGACGACTTTCCGGGTAAACGCCAGCCCCAATCCCGTGGAGCCCCATCCCGACTTCTGGTACGCGTGGTTTTGAACGCTCCCGGGGCCGGGGCCGTTGTCCAGCACCTCGATCTCCAGGTAGCAGCCGCTGCTCCTGACCCTGAGGACAATGTCTTTCGCCCCCGCCGTGAGGTTGGCGCGCCAGGCGTTGTCCAGGATGTTGAGAAGCGCCCGCATGAAACGGATCTCGTTGAGAGACAGCAGAAGATGGGCGGCGTCGGGGGCCATGACGATGGAGAAGTACTCGCTCCAGGGAAACGGGCGGATGTGCTTTTCCAGGTTGTCGAAAAACGACTCCACCTTGACGATGCTCTGCCGGTCCTCGTGGAGAATCTCGCCGATCATGTGTTCCATGTAATTGGCGGCTTTGAGCATGATTTCGGCCTTCTCCGGGGTGCCTTCGTTCAGTTTTTCGCTCTGGAGCATGAGGGACATGCCCTTGATGGCGGCAAGGGGGTTTCGGAGGTCGTGAACCAGGCTTCGCATGTCCACCATGCTGATCTCCCGAAGCCCGTCCTTTTCCATGGACGCCCTCTGCTGTTCGTTCTCCCATAACTGCCGCACCTGCCGCAGGCGAATGGAATAACGTGTCAGAAGCCAGGTGGAGGTCATCGCCCCCGCCATGAAGCTCAAAAACAGCGCCGTGCCCGTCATGCTGGCGATGGCGACCTCCTCGTTGGAGCGGTACATGCCCTGGAAAAGCGTCGACAAAGCCTGGGTATTGGTGGGGAAGCTGGGCAAAAGTTCGAGGCTCTGGAAGGAGTAGACCCAAAGCAGAATGGCGGCGCCCTTGTCGACCCAGTTTTCCACCTGCATGGTCAAAAGCTGAAAAAGAGCCAGCAGCAGAATCATGATGAACAGGCTCAGGGGAAAAGTGTATCGGAGTCTGTTGGAGAGCAGGGGAAGCACCGTCCACGTCGCCCATATCCCTATGGAGGAAAAGACGAGGCTGATGGCAAGCTCCACCCGGCGGAAGTAATAGCCCACGCCCTTGCCGATCAAGACCCACCCCAGGAGCAGCAGGAGTACCTGGGAACCGTGTACCAGGAGGCTGAAGGAGGAACCGAAGAACATGGGTCCGAACTCTCGCTCCCGCAAACGCTCCGTGACGTGGGCAATGTACAGATTGCCGTAGTAAAGGCCGATCCAGTCGATCAGCAGGAAAAAAATGCCGAACAAGATCCGTTTGAAAGCCCCTCGTTCCGCCACGGGCAAAAGCGATTGATTTTCCAACATCGGGTCTGCACCTCGTTGCGTTATAATAATTTTTATTTTTATTTTTTTTATTTACCGATACGAATCCCGTAACCGTTTTCACTTTGGTGATTTCGATCAGTGATTCCCGTCGGTGATTCAAAATGCGTCAGACTGCGGCGCGGCACAAGTATAAAGTATTTTGCCCGAAAATAAAAAGATTTGTATAAAAGTACGTAAATTGAGACGAAATTATGACCAAATCACGATTCAATTACGGCGAAGCGCGAGTGAGTTTGGGATAAAAAATTGGGAGAAAAGTGGAGGTGAGGCTGTGGAGACCGACGGGGCGGAAACGACGTTGCACGACGCCCTTTCTCTGTCCTACGAGGAATGGAGAAAGCTGGTGGTGGAAGATTGGAAGGAGCCCCGCTTCCGGGCCGACCAGATTTGCGGGTGGATCTACGGAAAAAAAGTTTTCGACTGCCACGGGATGACGAACCTTTCGAAGACGCTGAGGGACAAATTGATCTACGAGTCCCGGGTGAAACTCCCCATTCAAATCAAGGCTCTGAAGTCCAAGGACGGAACGCGGAAATATTTGTGGCAGATGGAGGACGGCAGCCGCGTGGAGTCCGTCCTGCTGGACCACGCCAACCACACCACGGCCTGCATATCCAGCCAGGTGGGATGCCCTCTGGCCTGCGTATTTTGCGCCACAGGCCAGGGAGGCTACGGGCGCAACCTCACGGCCGGGGAGATCGTGGCGCAATTTTTGCTCATGGAGCAGCGCCTGGGGAGAAACATCAACAACGTGGTTTTCATGGGGATGGGAGAGCCGCTGCTGAACGACGCCAACGTTTTCAAAAGCATCCGGATTTTGAATCACCCCAAGATGCGCGACTTGGGCGCTCGACATGTCACCGTCTCCACGTCGGGCATCGTGCCCGGTATCCGCGATCTTGCGGATTTCGAGGTCCCCGTGCGGCTGTCCGTTTCCCTCCACGCGCCCAACGACGCCCTGCGCAGCAAACTGATGCCCGTGAACAACCAGTATTCTCTCGTCGCGCTTGTGGAAGCGATGCGCTACTATAAAAAACGTACAGGTGAACGTATCACCGTCGAATATGTTTTAGTGGAGGGGCTCAACGACGATCCCCAGCTCGCGTTTGAAATGGCCGCGCTTTTGGACGGACTTGGGGTCTATGTCAACGTCATTCCTTATAATCCTGTAAATAACGCTCCTTCAAACAATAACGCTCCTCCAAACGCTTCTGGCAGCGGGCTGAGGCGGCCGAGCGAAGCCCGGATCAAGGCGTTTTGTTCCGCGCTGACGGACCTTTCCATCGAGTTCGAGGTCCGGCGGGAAAAAGGAACGGATATCATGGCGGCGTGCGGTCAGTTGGCGGGGCAAATAATTTAACTTAAGGCCCAAGTCCCGGCCAAGAAAATTTTTTTAATGAGAGAATTTTTTAAACGAGAAAATTTTAAACGAGAGTGTTTTAAAATGAGAAAATTTTAAATGAGAAAATTTTTAAATTCGATTTTAATCTCAATAAATTTAATTTCGAGGGAGACTGTGTGAACGTGAAAATTTCAAGGTGGAAGTTCGTCGGGTTTGTCCTGGTAGGATCGATCTTATTATCCCTTGCTTTCCCATCCTTTCCATTTTTCTCATTTTTCCCCTTTTCCCCTGGGCTCGGGCAAAGTTCGGGGGCTGCGGAGTCCGCTCATCCCGAACAACGGGCGAAACTGGCCCAATACGCGCCCGGGGAGGCCATCGTGGTGTTTAAAAGCCCCGTGGGGCGGATGAGCGCCGCATCCTTGTCCAGCGCCGCGGGGGAGCGTTACGTTTCGAGCCTCGCCGCAAGCGTGGGAGCCAGGGCCGTCGCCACCTACGCCATCCTGTCTGAGGCCCAGGGCAACATCTTCACTTTGGTGCGGTCCGAGACGAAAACTACGGAAGAATTGCTCGCCGACCTCGAAAAGAACCCCAACGTGGTGTGCGCGTCCCCCAACTACAGGGTGTGGGCCGCCAGAAAACCCAACGACCCGCTCTATGAGAACGGGGAACAATGGGGCATGAAACGCCAATGGGGCATGAAACGCATCAATGCGGAGGCGGCCTGGGAGACAGCGACGGGCAGCGACGATATCTACGTCGCCGTGATAGACAGCGGGGTGTACGCCGAGCACGAGGACCTGGCCCCCAACGTGGACAAAACCCTGAGCCGGAACTTCGTCAACCCCAAGGGAACCTCGGACCCCGTCAACGACCAAAATTTCAGCGACGGCAACGGGCACGGAACCCACGTGGCGGGCACGATCGCCGCCGTGGGGAACAACGGCGTCGGGGTGGCGGGGGTCAACTGGAACGCCAAAATCATCGCTTTGAGGGTCCTCGACGAGGAGGGCAAGGGACATGATTCCTTTGTCCTGGCCGCCTTAGAGTACCTCCTCGATCTTTTGAAGAAAAACCCCAATATGCGAATCCCGGCCATCAACCTCTCCTTGGGGGGCTGGGCCCTTGAGACGCCGGAAAAGGCGCGGAGTACGCCCTCCTGGGAGGCCTACCAGGCCATAGACAGCACCAACCGAAGCGTCATCGTGGTGGCGGCGGGCAACGAGACCCATCAAGTGGGGGCCCCCGCTCCGTACACTATAGAGGACCGTGGGATTGTCAAGGGAACTTATTGCTATCCCGCTTCCTATACGGGCCTGAACAACCTCCTTGTGGTGAGTGCCCTCGACGAAAACGACGAAGCCCCCTATTTCAGCAACTGGGGCAGCAATGCCGTGCATCTGGTCGCTCCGGGAACGAATATTACGAGTACGTTCTCCCCCCTGGCACAGGGCCTGGGGCAACTCCTCTACGACGGCGAGAGCGGGACGTCCATGGCGGCGCCCCACGTCGCCGGCGCCGTGGCACTGGTGGCATCCCACCGGCGCAGCTTGAAGGCGAGTCAGTTGAAAAACCTGCTCTGCGCCACGGCAAGCCCGGATATCAACCCCAAATCTTCCGGGAAATGCGGATCCTTTACCCTTCCTCCTCAGAACGTCCCCGACAGAGCCCTTTCGAAATACGGCCTCTTGAACGTCAGCGCCGCGTTGGCGGTCGAAGTGCCCACGATCCCCGTCACGGGCGTCACGGTGACCCCCGCCTCCTCTTCCTTGAACGTAGGGAAGACTCTGCAGCTTTACGCCGCCCTGACTCCCGACAACGCCACCGACACCAGCGTCGTATGGAGCAGCAGCGAGGTGACGGTCGCCACCGTCACCGAAACGGGCCTGGTGACGGCTCTGTCCGAGGGCACGACGATCATTTCCGCGCATGCCCTGGGGGGCAACAGCGTCTCCGGGAACGCGATCATTGCCGTAACGAAATCCACGCCGCCCAATCCCCCCGCCCCCGCCCCGGGACCGACGCCCGTGCCGCCCCCCACTCCCACACCGCCCCCCACGCCCACACCAACTCCTGCACCTATCGAGACAAGCCCCATCAGACGCGATCCGGCCGTGGACAATCAGATCGACCTGTTCAACGGACAGGTGGGCTCCGGGGTGCAGGTGGACTTCGGCGGACTGAAGGGCGCTGCCCCTTACACGCCCCAGGGGTGGACCGTGGTCGACTACGTGGGGAGCGCGACGGTGACCAGGCAGGACTATCCCTCCCGGGTTCCCGGCGGCTACGTCACCACGGGAAAGCCGTCCGCGGCCATCGCGGTGGACGTGTCCTCCGTCTACAGCGCCGGCGGCGTGGCTCTCGTGCCCATTGTGCTGCAGTACACCCTGTCTGCTAGGGAGCTGGTCGCCCTTTTCGGGGAAGAGACGGCCCGCGCCATTCTCACGGACCCCCTCAGACAGAGTTCCCGTATTTTCCAGAAAATTTCCATACAGAAGGAAATCGCCGGCTCCAGCGAGATGATAAACCTCGTGCCCGGAACCCTTTCCTCTTATATATCCTCGAACAGCGGAAGCCTGCGTCTTGCGGGGGGAGGGCAGTTGACCATCGCTCTGGCCTTCCTGGCCGCCGACACCTCCGGCTGGCCCTGGGTGGAAGAGGGAGAAGGGGGAGGGTATCTGATCGTTCCCGATGGGGTTCAGGACGGCACTGTCCGGGATCCCGCCTGGTTGTTGACGACAGGCTACGACCCGTCTCCTGTGCCCACCCCGTCTCCGAAACCGACGCCGAAACCCAATCCGAGCCCGAGCCCGGGGCCGAGTCAGAAATCGGGGGGAGGCTGCAACGGAGGATTCAGCATCCTTTTCCTTCTGGCTTCGACGTTGAGCGCGGTTCTTTTGTACAAGCGGCGGGCTCGCTGACTCGGAGGATTTTCCATGCTGCTGGTCATAGACGCGGGGAACACCACCACGGTGGTGGGTATTTTCGACGGCGACAAAATGATCGCCCATTGGCGTCTGTCCTCTATTTTGCACACCTCGGACGAGTTCGGGGTCTACCTTCTGACCCTTTTTTCCACGATCGACGTGGCGCCAGACAAAATCCACAGCGCGGTTTTGGCGAGCGTGGTGCCGCCCTTGGACCTGCCCATCTGCGAGGCGCTCAAAACCTATCTGGGCACCGACTGTCTCAGGGTCGACGCCTTCACCGACATCGGGATGGAGATCCGTTACGCCGCCCCTCATGAAGTCGGCGCGGACCGAATCGTCAACGCGGTGGGAGGGTACCACAAATACGGCTCTCCCCTGATTGTCGTGGACTACGGAACGGCCATCACCCTGGACGTGGTATCCAGGGATGGGGCGTACTTGGGCGGGGTCATCGCCCCGGGGCTGGTCACAGGCGTACAGGCCCTTTTCAGCCGGGCGGCCAAAATGCCCCAGGTGGGCCTGGAGCTGCCGCCCTCGGTCATTGGCCGCAACACCAACGAATCCACTCAGGCCGGCATCCTTCACGGCAACGCGGGGCTGACGGACCATCTGGTGGAGAAAATATGCGAAGAGCTGGGGGAAAAAGCTATGGTTGTGGCCACGGGAGGGCACGCGGAGCTGATGGCGACCCTGACGCGCACCATAGATTACGTGGATCCCTGGCTGACCCTGGATGGCCTGCGTGTCATCTACGAGCGCAACCGAAAAAAGAAAATATGAGTGCAACAGCAATCCAGGTGGGCGGCCTGAAGCTCGACAACGGGCTTTGGCTCGCCCCCTTGGCCGGTGTGACCCTCCCTCCCCTTCGGGAGTTTTTTACGCTGCTGGGGGCGGGGCTGACCCACACCGAGATGGTCAGTTGCATGGGACTGATCCGGGACAACCGCAAAACCGAGGGTATGCTGCGGCTTTTACCCGGCGAGGGGCCCGTGATTTTGCAGCTTTTCGCCGGCGACGCCGATACCCTGACCCAAGGGGCCCAGGTGGCCTTGGCAATGAATGCCCGATTAAATAAATTGAACGAATTGAACGCCCGGTTTGCGGCGCTGGGGATCAACATGGCGTGCCCCATGCCGAAGGTGACGAAGCGGGGTGCCGGCGTCGCCCTGATGGGCACGAAAACCGCCTCCGTTATGGTGCGTGGCCTAAAGCCCTTAGGGCTTCCGGTGTGGGTGAAAACCCGCAAAATGCCCGACGACAGTGAGACCTTGGAGTTTCTGGAGGAGCTTTTAGAGGCGGGGGCGGACAACATCTGCATTCATGGGCGCACGGCGGCGCAGCGTTACGAGGGCAGGGCGGACCGGTCCATCGTCGCCTCGGCCGCGGCGCGTTTCCCTGGGAAGATCAGCGCCTCGGGGGACGTCTATGGCGTGGCGGACGTGGAAGAGTATCTGAGCATGGGGTGCGTGGGCGTGATGCTGGCCCGGGGCGCGTTGGCGAACCCCTGCCTTTTTCCCCTCGCCCTGAGGGCCCTGGGCTGCCGGGTCTCTGAGGACTTGACGAATCCCACTCTGGAGCAACGCATCCAACGTCTGCGGGATTTTGGAGTACGCGCCGAAGAGGTCTGCGGCCCGAGAACGGCGTTGGTGCTGCTCAAACGGCTGACGTCGGGAATGTTCAAGGGCGTATCCGGGGTATCGGAGCTGCGCCGACGAATAGGTCCGGCGTCGAGCTTGGAGGAGTTCTTCGAGACCCTCCGAGAGGAAGAAGCCCGGATGCCCGGAAAGATCATGGAGAACTCCCCATGAAGAGGAAACGAAAATGAAATATGATCCCTGTGATTATCCGACAATGAACGACTTGAGAAGGATCAGAGAGGAAATTTACGAGGAACAGAAACACATGTCTCTTGCCGAGCGTGTTGCCGACACCGCGCAACGCGGAGAAGAGGCATTGAAGAGGCTTGAACTGGACGCCACCGCGAAAAGGTTGGGAAAGTAACTGGTCATGATTCAGAGATCACAACGAGCGATGAAAATAGAAGCGAATCTATTTTCATAGGAACTTCGGTTTGCGAAATCGATTGACATATCGTCTGTTGTCTAAACTCACATCTATTCACTTCTCTTTCCCAGGATCGCTTTTAGAATCGAGCGGGTGTGGTTGGCAATGGCGTTGCGTAGCCGCTTCCGCGCCGTTTGAATAGCCGGGGCCTCGGAATCGAACGCAAGGGGCAGAAGGGCATCCAGCGCGCCGAGGATGCCTGTGGCCATTTTTTCCATTTCGCCGTCGGACAGGAATGACCGCATGAAAGCTGTCACTTCAGCTGGTTTAGGACGGTTGGAGTTTCCCAAGGGCAGGGCCAGCATGTCGTTGAATCCATACACGGACGTGCAAAGACAATCGTAAAGCGGGGAGGGACGATAGCTTCTATCTCCCGGGTCGAGAACGAGGGAAAAATTTTTCGCGTGCATATCTCCGTTACCGGTCAGGATACCGAAAAAATACATGCGGGCAAAAATTCTCAGACCTTCCGAGTCGAAGCTGCTTTGCGCCGTGCGAAACAGTTCCTCCGTGGTGGTGTCGTATTTCGTTTTGGAGGTGAGATTCATCAACGCCGCCATTTCGGTTATGGCCAACTTTTTGAATTTGCCGGCTTTATCGATTTGATTGAGGGTGTAGTCGAATCGCTCGACCAGGAAGTGCTTTCTCTTGCGCTCGATCTCCGAAGCGGCGTCTGGCTGCCGGAACAAAAAAACCCGGGGGACATGGAATCCCAATCCCTTGGCCAGTTGCATACAGACAAATTCGTTTTCGGCGATAAAAGGATACTGGGGATTGCCGGGCTTGACGATAACGTTGCCCCGCTCGCCCGGCGCCGGGGCGGAGAGGATGGGTTTCCCGTTTTCGACGGCGAGTTTTGCCACAAATTTGTCTTGGTACCCTGAAAATGAAGGTTTTCTCTTGGCGCGAACCGGTGATTGAGGGTGCAGCCACGCCGCCGACAACCGGGATGTCACCGTCCCTTCGGTAACGTCCTCCGGTATGGGGACGTAGCGCTCGATCTCTCCGGTATCGGCCGGCGTCGGCGAATTTCCCGCCGAGAATCGTCCCGGAAGCTCGTCGACCCACGGGACGAGATCGGCCGCGCGGAGTATTTCCGCCCCGTCCTCGGAAACGAGAGCGGCGAGGGTCTCCAATCTGATCCCTTCCGGCAGAGCGTTCAGGAGATGCTGCCGGATGTGAGGCCGCCAACTGAGGGGCATTCCCGATTTCTCGATGCCCTCGGCGTCCAAGGAGATTTTGCCGTCTTCCACAGTGGCCACTACCACGTCGTTATAGTAAATATATTTCGCCATGCTCGCTTTCCCATTCCTTTGGGCGGCTTTTCACCACACTCCCAGCTCCGTCAGCTGGCGCGCGGCCTCGCCGCCCCAGTCGGAGTTGCTCTTAGGGGACGCGGGGCTGGGGTGCAGGATTTTTCCTATCGTCAGATTCGTATTTGTTTTTTTGAACACCTCTTGGGCCCGGGCCGCGGCAAAATTGCCGACGCCGATCAGATATTGGGGAGAAAAGACCTCCACCAACCGGCGCAGATGGGCGTCGCAGGCGTCATAGAGCGCGGCCCGCTCCGAGGCCGGCAGCTTGTCGGGGGTCAGGTTGCGGGCCCGGATTTTCGAATCCTTCGGGGTCTTGGGATTTTCGGACGTCTCGATGAAAAGCAGGGGGCAGTAGTTGGCGACGAAATGTTCCTGAAAAAACGACTCCGCGGTGCCGAACCGCTCTCTGAAAAGCCCCCACAGACGCCTGCCGCTGACTTCCGAGCGTCCGCAGGCGTATCCTTTCACGGGATATCGGGGATGCTCCTCCCGGGGACGTCCGATGGCGGCGGATATGCCGAGCCAATCCCTCACCGCCGAAACCTCGCCGAAGGGCACGCCGGTTTGGGTCATGCCCCAGGGACCGGGGTTCATTCCCAAAAAAAGCACGCGCTTTTCCCCTGCCCCGTAACGGGCAACGTACTCCTCGAAGGCCCCCCAGGCGTAAGACAGAGGGTTGTAGACCTGAACCACGGGCGGCGCGAAGGAGATATCCCCGGCGCGATCCCTCAATACCCTCGCAGCTTTCAGTACCTTCTCAACTTTCAGCACCCCAGCAGCTTTCAACTGCCCATCGACGATATTCATAATCGCGCCTCCCGTAAAGGTCATTTTCCCTTATAATGTAACATGAAAAAACGTGCCCGTTCAAACCTCCCCGGGTTTGAACGCTATTTTGTCTGTTTGTCTGGAGGAAGGTTCTTGCTTTTCGATGAAGCCAGGAGAGAAATTTTAGTTTCCGCCTACCAAAAACTGTCGGAGGACGAGCAGATCATTTACCGCGTTTTGGCCGTCGTCTTCATTCCCGTCAATGTCACGAAGCTGACGGAGATTCTGAATATCATCAGGAATTCCGAGGGGTTCCGTCACAAGTGGAAGGCTCAGCCCGCGCAGTATTACACGTTTATGCTGAAGCGGTGGGAGCGGGAGCAACTGGCCGAGAGGTGCGTGGAACTTCACGGCGAAGGCTGGGCCTGCTCCCAGTTGTTGACGGAAATTGCGGCACGAGACGCCCTCCATAAAGGAGAATACGAGAAGTTCGACGACGCCGCGGAGAAAGTTTTGAAGCTCTCCCCCCAGGAGCGGATGAACTCCTATCGCACCGTCACGGAATACCTGCGGGTGGCGAGAAAGGTTTTCTACCAGGGGAACGTCCAGGGATACGAGCGGCTGGGAGGGGCCGAGATCTACTCGGGTCACAGCCGTTACGGCCAGCTCAGCGAGTTGAGCGCGATCCTTCAGATTTTGGGAAATCCCGTCCAGCCGGAGTGGGTGTCCTCCCTGCCGCCCCGCATCGGCAACGTGGCGTTTCTCTCCCTCCTTCGGGCGACTCTGGGCGACGCCGGCACGTTCCGGGAGCTTTTCGCCGCCTTCGACGAGTACCGCGTCCAGCACCATAAAACCTACCCTTCCTTGACCGTGGAATGGGCGGAGTTTGCCGTTCTCGACGGCCGCATCGAGGAAGCGGCGCGGGAAACGGAGAAAACGAAATTCTTCGAAAAGTACAGCATAGCCGGCATGAACGCCCTTCTGCAGGGCGACCGGGAGAGCGCCCTGGAATTTTACGAAGAGGGCATCAGCCAGTTTCGCAAGGCCAAGGGCAGGCGCAGAGTGGGTTATTATTCCTGGACGGGCGTTTTTTATCCGATCCTGCTGTTGTCCAGCGGCGCCTCCGTAAAAAAAATCGAAAACTATCTGTTGGGGACCGAGACGTCCTTCAGCGGGCATCTCAGCCCCACTTCCCTGGAGTTGCTCCGTTATCTCTTCCCCTCCAATCTGAAGGCGGAAAAACTTTTCCAAACCGAAAGCGCCCTGGTGGACAGGCCGGAGCGGTGCATCGACGCTTTTTTCTTTATCCTTTACGCCTTTTGGCTGAACACGGAGAAGGCCCGCAGATTGCGGCTCCTGGCGGAGGCTACCTTCGAGAGCTTGGAGTCTCTGGGCATGAATTTCCTGGTCACCGAGCTGTCCGCGGTGATCCGCGAACTCTGGCCGGACTCGCCGGAAAAGTACCATCGCCCCTCGCCGCCCTATCCCGTGAAAGACCTGCTCTCGCGCCAATCGGAGTGGGAGCGGTCCCTCTCGGCCCTCTCCGGCATCGGCGGCGTCAAAAACGGCGTGGGGACCACGAAAGGCGCAAAACGCTTTGCCTGGGAGATCCAGTGGGGATCTGTAGACAGGGTTCCTACCTACGTGCAATTGACCCCCATGGAGCAAACCCTCCAGGCCGCGGGCTGGAGCAAGGGAAAAAACGTGGCCTTGAAACGCCTTTACAGCAAGGCGAGCACCATACCCGGCATGACGGACCAGGACTACCGGGCGGCCTCCGCGATTCGGGAGGAGTACAGCTATCACGGGCTGCAATATTATATCGACGCCCCTCAGGCGTTGGAGGCCCTGGCCGGTCATCCCTACCTCTTCCACGAGGACGGGAGCCGCGTGGAAGTCGTGACCGACGAGCCGCAGTTGACCGCCGCGGAGGAAAAGGACAGCTACCACCTGAAGCTCTCTCCTTTTCCCAAGGGAGACTCGTCCCCCCAGCACGTCCTTCGGGAAGACGGCCCCAGTTGCCTGCGCGTCACCCGCTTCGAGGAACGTCACGTGAAAATAGCGATGATACTGGGGGAAAAGGGCCTTCGCGTTCCCGGCAGGGCCAAGGAGACGCTGCTGAAGACCTTGGGGAGCCTGGCCTCGGTGGTCACGGTCCATTCCGATCTGGAGGGGGTCGAGGCAAACGCCCGCCAGGTGGAGGCGGACTCCCGGGTCTACGTGCAGATCCAGCCCTCGGACGACGGGCTCGACGTGGACCTGGTGGTGCGCCCTCTGGGCCCCAACAGCGTCCCCTGCCGGCCGGGGGTGGGGGGAAACAATATCTTCGGCCTCGTGGACTCCAACCGGGTGCAGGCCCGGCGGGACCTGGAAAAAGAAAAAGACGAGCTGATGTGCGCCGTCCGCGCCTGCCCCGCTCTCGTGGACGCCGAGCAGGTCTCGGAGGGACGGTGGCACCTCCAAAATCCCGAGCTGGCGCTGGAATTTTTGGTGCAGGTCCAGGAGCTGGGGGACACGGTGGTGGTGGAGTGGCCCAAAGGGCAGACCATGCGGGTGCGCTCCCAGATTTCCGCCTCCGCCATGTCCGTGGCGGTGCGCAGCGCCCAGGATTGGTTCTCCTTCTCCGGCGAGCTTAAGGTGGACGAGCGGCTGGTCTTGAGCATGAAGGAGTTGATGGATCTGCTGAAGGTGGGCCACGGGCGCTTCTTGCCCATCGGCGACGGGCAGTTCATCGCCCTCACGAAAGAATTTCGCCGGCGCCTGGAGGCTCTGTCGGCCCTGGGGGACCCCAAGGGGGACGAGCTTCGGGTGTCGCCTCTTTCCGTGGGGATACTGGCGCCGCTGGCGGAGGAGGCCGGGTCTTTCAAAAGCAGCGCCGAGTGGGACCGTCAGAGGGCCCGTATCTCCGAGGCGGCGAACCTGAACCCCTCTTTGCCCTCCACGTTCAAGGGGGAGCTGAGGAACTACCAGCTCGAGGGCTATCAATGGCTGTCACGCCTGGCCCACTGGGGCGCGGGGGCCTGTCTCGCGGACGATATGGGCCTGGGCAAGACCATTCAGGCCCTGGCCCTTCTGGTGGCGCGGGGAAAGGGCGGGCCCGCCCTGGTGATCGCCCCCACGTCGGTCTGTCCCAACTGGATCGCGGAGGCCAACCGCTTCGCCCCCACTTTGAACATGACGGAGCTGCGCAACGTCAACCGAAAAAAGATTTTAAAGAAGTTGGGCCCCCTGGACGTGGTGGTGACCACCTACGGTCTCCTGCAAAACGAAATCGAGCTGCTCTCGGCGGTCCAGTGGCATACGGTGGTGCTGGACGAGGCCCAGGCCATCAAAAACATGGGGACCAAGCGATCCGCCGCGGCCATGAAGCTGATGGGGGACTTCCGCATGGTGACGACGGGGACTCCCATCGAAAACCACCTGAGCGAGCTGTGGAATCTTTTCCGTTTCCTGAACCCGCATTTTCTGGGGTCCTTCGAGGGCTTCAACCGCCGCTTCGCCATCCCCATCGAACGGGACGACGACAAAGGGGCCCGGCTGCGCCTGAAAAAAGTGATACAGCCCTTCATCCTCCGCCGCAATAAGGAGCAGGTGCTGGAAGAATTGCCGCCCAAGACGGAGATCACCCTGCGGGTGGAAATGAAGGAGGAGGAGCAGGCCTTTTACGAGGCACTGCGCCGAAGCTCTGTGGAAAAACTGAGCTCCAACGAGGCTGTGGACCAGCGTTTCCAGATTTTCGCCGAACTCATGCGTTTGCGCCGGGCCTGCTGCAACGTGGCGCTGGTAATGGGTGAAGGTGAAGGTGAAGGTGAAGGTAAAGAAAACACCCTTTCCGAGAAATTCCCCTCCGCGAAGCTGGAGGCGTTTTCCGAGATCTTGGGGGAGCTGCGGGAAAACGGGCATAAGGCTCTGGTGTTCAGCCAATTCGTGGATCATCTGTCGATTCTTCGGAAATACCTGGACCGGCAGGAAATCCCTTATCAGTATCTGGACGGCTCCACCCCGCCCCAGGAGCGCACGAAGCGCGTGGCGGCCTTTCAGGCGGGGGAGGGAGACTGTTTCCTGATCAGCCTGAAGGCGGGGGGAACGGGGCTGAACCTGACGGCGGCGGACTACGTCATCCACATGGACCCCTGGTGGAACCCCGCCCTGGAGGAGCAGGCCTCCGATCGGGCCCACCGCATCGGGCAAGACCGGCCAGTGACGGTGTACCGCATCGTGGCCAAGGACACGATAGAGGAAAAGATCGTCGATCTCCACACCTGGAAGCGGGACCTGGCCGAGAGCCTTTTGGACGAATCCGAGGCCCCCCTCCGCCTCTCCGCGGAGGAAATGTTGGAGCTGATCAGGGAAGCGCGGTAGAATATGCGCGCTGAAACGCAATATATCGGCTATGTTTGAGATACTGAGGACCGCTTTTCAGTCTCTGGTTGCCAATAAAACCCGTTCCTCCCTGACGATGCTGGGGATTGTCATCGGGGTGGGGGCGGTGATCACTATGGTGGCCATCGGAAAGGGCGCCGCGTCGGTAATGGACAACTTCATCGCCGGAATGGGGTCGAATCTGCTGATCGTTTTCCCTGGGACCGCCCGGACCGGAGGAAGCCGGCAGGCCGCGGGGAGCGCCGCCACCTTGACCCTCGCCGATGCCGAGGCCCTGCGGGAAGAGGGATTTTTGGCCGCCGAGGTGGTCCCAGAGATTTACGGCGGCTCGCAGTTGGTTTACCGCGGCAGCAACTGGAACACCTCGACCCTGGGGGCGACGCCGGGGGTACTCCAGGTGCGGGAGTGGAGCATAGCCCAGGGGCGTTCCTTTTCCGACGCCGACGTACTCACCGGGGCCAAGGTCTGTCTTCTGGGGGACACCGTAGCGCGCAGCCTTTTCGGGGACGAGGACCCCATCGAAAAGATCCTGCGGATCCGCAAAGTCCCTTTTCGGGTGGTGGGGGTGCTGGGGGCCAAGGGTCCCACTCCCTGGGGCAGCGACCAGGACGACCTGGTCATCGTGCCGATCACCACGGCCCAGCGGCGCCTTTTCCGGAGCGGCATTCCCGGGTCCCTGCGGCGCATCACCCTCCAGGCCGTGGACAGGGAAGCCCTGGGAGCCCTGGAAGAGGAGGTGCGCGCCATCCTGCGCCAGCGTCACAGACTGCCGGAGGGGGTGAATGACGATTTCGCGGTCCGAAACATGACGCAGATACTGGAAAACGCCACGGCGTCCACGCGGATCATGGCCCTGCTTCTGGCGGCGGTGGCGTCGATATCCCTTCTGGTGGGAGGGATCGGTATCATGAACATCATGTTGGTGTCGGTCAGCGAGCGGACCCGGGAGATCGGAATCCGCATGGCCGTGGGGGCAAGGCCCATCGACGTGCGCTTCCAGTTTCTGGCGGAAGCGGTGGTTTTGTCGGTGGCGGGGGGAGCAATGGGCATTGTCGGTGGGGTCGGAATCTCCCGGGCCGTCACGGAAATTTTGGAGTGGCCCACTATCGTTTCCGCGGGTTCCGTTCTCCTTGCCGTGGGATTTTCTGTTATAGTAGGGATATTTTTCGGATTCTGGCCCGCGTGGAAAGCCTCGACCCTGAACCCCATCGAGGCCCTGCGGTTCGACTGAAAAAGTTTTGATTAAAAAAATTTTGATTGAGAAAAGTTTTGAATTGGAAAAAGTTTTGATTGAGAAAAGTTTTGAGTGAAATCAGAAAAGGGGCGATCTCTCGATGTTCGGCTTTTTTACGAAGGCGGAAATAGAAAATCAATTGAGACAGGATGTCCTCTCGGGTGTGGAAGCCATTTGCGCGAAAGAAATTTCATCCGTCAAGGATTCTTTCAAGAGTTCTCTCGATTCTTTGAGTGAAGAGTTGAGTTCCTTGGCGGAGCGTTTTTCTCGCGTGGAGGAATGGGAGCAGCAGGCCCAGCGCCAGGACCGACGGCGTCAGACGGCCCTCGAAACCCTTCTGGAAAACCAAATCAAAATTCTGGAAGGACTGAAGTCATCCCCCCCCCTGGAGGCCCTGGAGGCCCTGGCCGAAAACTTGACTTTGGCTTGCCTGGCGCGCCCCGGCGACAGAGAATTTTCGATCCTCTACGGCAAGCTGACCGACCTTCTGGCGTGTTTCGGCCTGTCCCTGGTGGCGGACGAAGGGGAGCAATTCGACCCCGAAAAACACGAGGCCTGCGCCGCCCGCTGCAACCACGCTTACCCCGAGGACTCCGTTCTGGAAGTCGTCAGGCCCGGGTTTTTGCAGAAAGGCAAGGTACTGCGCTGCGCCACGGTGGTCGTCAACCGCTATGACGCGGAACCGGAAGAAGAGCTTTGCGAAAGATCGGTCGTTGACCCGCCGATGCTGTACCGCAATCAAACCGCCGCGTGGGAAGGGAAACTCTATGATTGAGTCGGCCTACGATATCCTCCACGTTCCCCGGGACGCTGGCCCGGAGGAGGTGCGCCGGGCGTATGTGCGTTTGGTGCGCCGCTACCCCCCCGAGCATTTTCCCGAAAAATTCGCCGCCCTGCGCCGGGCGTACCAACAGGTGACTCTGAGCGAGGATTTTATCGAGGAAATGTTCAGCCGCGTCAAGGAGGACGGCGAGCCGCTGGAGATGGCCGGTTTTTTGTGGGGGGACCGCAGGGACTTGAAGCCCGAAAAAGAGGTGCCGCTGACGGAGTTGGTTTCCCTTCTGAGAGTGAAGAACATGAGATCCGTCCTGGACGGGATGCTGGAAAAAGCCTCGGCGGAAAAAATAACCTGGCGCGAATGAATCTATCGGCATAAATTTCATCTCTGGATTTTATTTAACGGGACATCGAAAAACGGGACCCCAAAAAGAAAGCGAGAAGACGAGAAAATATGAACAAAATTTACGGCATTGACTTGGGTACCACGAACTCCTGCATTTCCGTGCTGAAAGAGGGGAGACCCCACACCATTCCCGTGGACGGAAACGGGATCGTTCCGTCGGTGGTCAGCCTCGATGGCACGAATTTGTTGGTGGGGCGAAAGGCCTTGAATCGGGCCGCGGCTTTCCCCGAGCAGAGCATCCGCTCCGTGAAGCGTCTCATGGGGACGACGGAAAAACTGACGTTGGGGAACAAAACCTACGAACCGGAGGATATCTCCGCGATGATTTTGCGTTATCTCTGCGACGAGGCCCGGAAGATCGAGGGGCACGAGGTGGAGAACGTCGTCATCACCGTTCCGGCCTATTTCAGCGACGCCCAGCGCCGCGCCACCATGGAGGCCGGCAAGCGGGCGGGCCTGACGGTGGAGCGCATCATCAACGAGCCCACGGCGGCCGCGCTGTTTTACGATCACGTTCTGGCCTCCGACGGAGATTCTCAGCAGGTCCTTTCCTCGAAGGCGGGGGAGCATTACGCCCTGGTCTACGACCTGGGGGGAGGAACCTTCGACGTGTCCGTGCTGCGCATGGGGGAAATCATCGAGGTCCTGGCGAGTACGGGCGACACCCACCTGGGCGGCGACGACTTCGACAAGAGGATCGTGACGCGCCTTCTTCAGGAGATCAAAGAAAAAGAGAACGTGGACCTGGAGGACTACGTCCCCGCCTTGGCGCGTCTCAATGCCGTGGCGGAGCGCGCCAAGATCGCCCTTTCGGAGAAGGCCTCGGTGCGGGTGGAAGAGACCCGCATCCCGACGCCTAAAGGCAAAAGCTGCACCGTGTCCATGGAATTTTCCCGGGAGGACTTCGAGGCCATGACGGAGGACTTTGTGGCCCGCACCGTCGCCTCCGTGGAAAAGGCGATGGAGGAGGCCCAACTGACCCCCGATAAGATCGGAAAAGTTCTTCTTGTGGGAGGGATGACCCGTATGCCCGCCGTCGCCGCCCGGCTGGAGGAAATTTTCGGGGGCGCCCGTATGCCCGTCGTCGATCCCGACTTGAGCGTTTCCAACGGCGCGTCCATTCAGGGGGGGATCATCTCGGGTGAGAACTGCGAGCAGATTCTGGTGGACGTCACTCCCCATACCCTCAGCCTGGAGAGCATCACCTACGACTTCAGGCAGCTGGAGTGCTCCCCCATCATTCCCCGCAACACTCAAATCCCCGTGACCCGCGCCCGAACCTTCTCCACGGTCTACCATCACCAAAGGGCCGCCGAGCTCAGGGTTTACCAGGGCGAATCCCTTTTCCCCAAAGAAAACACCCTCATCGGAGAGACGTCCCTGGAGCTCGCCCCGGCGGAGGCCCATTGCCCCATTCTCGTCGAGTATTCTTACGACCTCAACGGCATCGTCCACATGGTGGCGGAGCAGAAGGGCTACAGCCGAAAAACGGAGTTGCGCATCGACAGCCGGAACCCTCAGCTTTTCTCCTCTCAGGGATTGGAAAAGATCCAGGAGGACGAGGAGGAGGAAACCGAAGAAAGCCCGAACGCCGTCAATTTCGTCACCCAGCGTGCCCGTAACTTGCTCTCGAAGATGGAGCCGGGGGCGAAGAAAGACGCCCTGACCCAGTCTCTGGCCCGGTACGAGGAGGCCCTGATGGACGACGAGGACGCCCTGGACGAGGTGGAGGACGAACTGCTCGCCCTGATAGAGGCGGAAACTTCGGAACGAGAGCAAGAAGAGCAAGAAGAAGATTAAATATAAGATTGTGAGAAGAAAATTGAGGGACGGTATGACGACGCATTTGACGACGGCTTTCGATGTTGAAATTTTTTGATTCGGAACATGTCGAAAAAAAATAAAAAGAAACTCCAACAAAATCTTTCTCTGAAAGAGCGCCTGGAAAAACACTGGAACAACCGTAACTGGTTTGCTTTCGTGTCTCTTTTCACGCGGGACAGAGAGGCTTCTATGCGAACGCCCTGGGCTTCTCGATGGGACGACGCCCTCTACAATTGCCTGACGAGCGCCTTGTTCCTGGAGAAGGACTTCAAGAACGTGGAGATGACTTTGGACCTGATTCGGGCGGAGGGCGGCAAGGGCGGGGTGTCTCCTCTTCTCTGCGATTGCGCCGACGTTGCCTCGGATTTTATGAGGGCGCGGGAAAGCGGCGTCGTGTCCAAACCTTCCAAACTTTTGGCGGAGACGAACCTGCCCTCTCCTTATCTTGCGCTGCGCCGCGACCTTGCGTCCGCCGCCTCCTCGAAGAGAAAAAAATCCTCCAGCGAGACGGAAGCCCTGGTGAAAAAACTGGCGGCGCAGTACGGCCGGCTATCCCGGGCGAAAACCGCGACCCCCTACAGGACCTGGCTGAAAATCGCCCAAGAGCTGGAAGAGACCACCCAGGACATGGAAGGCGGCGACGTGTTCCGGGCGGTGCGCCTGATCGTGGCTCTGGTCCTCAAACTGTTCATCACCGGCAAGGGCGAAAACAGCCTTCGGGAACCCATCAGCTTGCTCCAGGACGTGGACTTCCGCAAACTGCCGCCCAACCAGACCCACCCGGTGGTGAGAACGTTGTGGGAGTTTTTTTGCCGGGCCGGAGAGGGAAAATACGGCAGGGATTGGGGCGATACCGTGCGGGTTTTGCAGTTTGCCTTCATAAAGCCGGCTACCCCCGATCTGGAACAGTTGAAGGCCCAGTACGACCGTCTGGTGAAAATGCGAAACAACGCGTTTCTGGAGGATGTCCTGCAGTCCGCCCTGCTGACCCGAGCCTCCCGGTGGACGGATCAGGAGAATTACGTTTTGAGGGCGTTCTTTGTGCGGTCTTTCAAAGGATACGACGACAAGGAACCCGAGGTGCCCGAGCTGCTCCGCTTGCTGGAGGCCTTCAAAATTTTGGGTGAGATCGGCCGCAAATGGCGCCCCCAGGCGCCGTGGACCGAGGAAATTTACACGTGTTTCGAAGATGTGGTTTTCAACCTTCCGCGAAAGCTGGTTCCCACTTATTTGCAGGGGAACCTGCCTTACGAGTCCATGACGGCGGCTACTCTTTTCTATTTATCCCTGATCGCTCCCTATAACAAGGAGCCCAAAGAGCAGCTCGCCTCCCGGCCGTCCCTGCGCCTTTCGGCCGAAGAAATGAACTACGCCGCCGAGGCCCTGCTGCCGGAGGACCCATCCCCCAAGGAAGTGAGAGCGGCAAAGGGCATCCTCGGCGACGGCGAGTACGTCGCGTTTTGCGAGGAGCTGGTGAGGACCGCTATCAAGTTTTCTGCGGAAAACATCGTGAACAATGATGATCTCTCCCAGTTGTTTTGGTTTTTCCTCCGCCGCGACCTGGTGGAAGAATTGGCCAACAGCCTTTCTCCCGGTTCTCTCGAAGAATGTTTCTGCCGGCTGTACCTCGACGCGAAACCCATGAGCCTCTCGAAAGACCCGGTCAAAATCGAGGCCTTTTTCAAGGGGAAATCCTCCTCGCCCGAGTTCGGGCCGCTTTTGTGGATAGTCTTGCTGCGGTGGCCGGAAGTGGAGGCGGACTTCCTCGTGCGTTTATTCGAGAAAAATTACGCGCAAACTCAGGAGGAGGCCCGTACCCAGAAGGACATCTGGGAAATGATAGGCCGCATGATAGCCCGAATAAAGCCCAAAGCAAAGCGGGACATGGTGACGCAGGGTGTTTGCCGGGTAATGGCGAAGGACAAAAAAAACAGCAACCCCTATTTCAAAAAAACGCTGACTTTTTTGAAGTCTCTCCCCGCGATGACCGACGCGGAGGTGGCACAAAAAGAAGCGCGATTCGCCCGGCTCCAACAGGAGATGTCGGCCATAGAAGCCATGCGGGAGGCGTTTTTCAAAGCGTTTCACGGGAGTTCTTTCTATGACGGAGACAAAGACTGAGAAGAGCGATGACAAGCCCGGCCCGACTAAAGCCCGGCGCGTCTTTTTAAGACGGGGGAAGGACGGGGGCAGCCGCTGTCCGGGTTTTTAGAAAAATCATTTTTCCAGCTCCGCAAGCTCCTCCCAGAGTCGTTTTTGTTTTTCCGTCAAATGTTTCGGGATGACGACTTCAATGCGGACGAACAAGTCGCCGCTTCCCTCGTTGCGTTTGGGAAGCCCTTTGCCTTTGAGCCGCAGTTTCTGCCCGCTTTGGGTTCCCGGGGGAAGTTTCATGTCCACGCTGCCGTCCAACGTACCGACGGAAACGGTTCCCCCTAAAACGGCCTGCCAGGGCGCGACCTTCACCCCGCGGACCAGGTTGTGTCCGTCCACCTCGAACACCGGGTGGGGAGCTATGTGCAGAGTCACGTAAATGTCCCCTCCGCCGGGCGCCTTGCCTGGCAGGCGGATACGCGAGCCCTCTACGATGCCCCGGGGCAGGTTGACGTTGACGGTTTGCGCGCTCTGGTTCGGGGCGCGAAAGGAAAAGGTATGAAGCCCTCCTTTTGCCGCCTCCTCCAGGGGAAGCTCCAGCTTCACTTCGCTGTCGCGGCGCATCATCCGCGTTCCCGAGCCCGGAACACCCTGGCCGGCAAAAACGTCTCCGAATCCGCCGCCGCCGAAAATCGTTTTGAAAAAATCGCTGAAACTGGACCATTCCCCGCCGAACTCCACGTCTGGCCCCCCGCCCCAGCCCGGCGGAGGCGTAAAGTCCTGGCCCTGCTGCCAATGGGGGCCCAGAGTGTCGTACTTGACCCTCTTGTCGGGGTCCTTCAGCACCTCGTAGGCCTCGTTGATTTCTTTGTACCGGGTGTCCGAGCCCTTTTCTTTCGAGACGTCCGGGTGGTGCTTTTTCGCGAGCCTGCGGTAGGCTTTGCGAATCTCGTCCTGAGAAGCCGCGCGCGACACTCCCAGAATTTCGTAATAATCTTTGTACTGTACGGCCATGTTTATGACCATCCCTTTCGTTCGAGCTCCTATTCGATTTTTATATGAGGAGGCCCCCGTCAATCGAAGAGCTTTTTGAACTTGTCGAAAATACCCTCTTCTCCCCCGCCGACGGGGACTTTCATTTCTTTGGCCAGCTCTTGGATCAGCCCTCTCTGCTTGTCCGTCAGCTTTGCCGGAACGTCGATGGACACGTGGATGTAAAGGTCCCCCCTGCCCCGCGGCCCGCGCAAACGGGGCATTCCCTTGCCCTTGACCTTGAGAACGCGTCCGTGTGCCGTGCCCGCCGGGATATCGATTTTCTCTTTGCCGTCGATCAGGGTCTGAATTTCCACGGACGTGCCCAGCACCGCCTGGGGGTAGGTCAGGACCAGACGGCTGTGGAGGTCGCCGCCGTCGCGCTGGAAGTCTTCGCGCTTCTCCACCTCCAGCACCAGGAAAAGGTCTCCCTGGGGGCCGCCGTTAACCCCTCCTTCGCCCTCGCCGGTGATGCGAAGACGTGTTCCCGTTTCGACCCCCGCCGGGATCTTGACCTCTACTTTGTGGGTTTGGCGGACCTGCCCCCTGCCGCCGCACTCCTCGCACCGCTCTTGAATGATCTTTCCCTTCCCTTGGCACCGGGGACACGTGTTGACGGAAACAAACTGCCCGAAAGGAGTGCGCTGAACCGTCTCCACCTGCCCTCGCCCGCCGCAGGTCGTGCAGGTCTGAGGGGAAGTTCCGGGCTTGGCTCCCGTGCCGTGGCAGTGGGAGCAGGTGTCCCAGCGGGGAATGTCCAAATTACGGGTAGCTCCGCTGGCGGCCTCCAGCAGCGTGACGACGATGCCCATCTCCAGGTCGGCGCCGCGCCTCGGGGCGTTGGGATCGGCGCGGCGGCCGCCCATTCCCATGCCGCCGCCGAAAACCTGCTCGAACAGGTCGCCGAAAAGGTCTCCGAAGCCGCCGTTGAAACCGCCTTCAAAGGGGTTTCCTGTCCCGTCGGCCGTCCCGAACTGGTCGTAGCGGGTGCGCTTTTCTGGATCCCCCAAAACGGAGTAGGCCGCGTTGATCTTCTTGAACTTCTCCTCGGCCTCCGGGTTGTCGCTGTGTACGTCCGGGTGGTACTGACGGACGAGCCGACGGTACGCCGTTTTGATCTCCGTCTGTGAAGCGTCGCGAGAGACGCCCAATATTTGATACAGATCTTCCACTAAAAAACACCCCGCAGCGTTTAACAACGTGATTTAAAAGCGTTAAAAGAACGGAGGGGAGATAAATTCCGCCCCTCCGTCCCCCCGATTATATCCTATTTCGCCAACTCACAGAGTTGCACTCGCAGAGTTACACTCACAGAGTTGCGCTCATAGAGTTACACTAGAATTACACTGGCGGCGTTACACTCGCTTCCGTCCCCTTTTGCCTTTTTGCCTTTTCCCCTACACTCCCTGGTCCGTAAACTCCGCGTCCACGGTGTCGTCGGAGGAAGAAGAAGAGGACGAAGATGAGGATGAGGATGAGGATGATGAGCCGGCGTTGGGCTGTCCCGGGTCCCCTGCCTGCTGGTACAGGCGCGTCGAAAACTCCTGAAGGGTTTTTTCCAGCTCGGCCTTCGCGCTTTTCATGCCGGCGATGTCACCGGATTCCAGGACGCGCTTCAACTCGTCCATGCGGGAGTTGACCTTGCCCTTTTCGTCCGCGGTCATCTTGTCCCCCAGGTCCGACATGAGCTTCTCGGCGGCGAAGATCGCGCTGTCCGCCTCGTTGCGGGCCTCCGCGGCCTCCCGTTTCTTGCTGTCCTCGTCCGCGTGGGAGTCCGCGTCGTTCTTCATCCGCTCGATGTCCTCCTTGGAGAGGTTCGAGGACTGGATCGTGATCTTCTGGTTTTTACCGGTCCCCTTGTCCTTGGCGGAGACGTTCAGAATGCCGTTCACGTCGATGTTGAAAGTCACCTCGATCTGAGGGATGCCCCGGGGCGCGGGAGGAAGTCCGTCCAGGACGAACTGGCCCAACTTCACGTTGTCGTTGGCCATAGCGCGCTCTCCCTGCAGCACCAGGATCTCCACCTGGGTCTGGTTGTTGGCCGCCGTGGTGAAGACCTGGCTTTTGGAGACGGGAATGGCCGTGTTGCGCTCGATGATTTTGGTGAATACGCCGCCCAAGGTCTCCAGTCCCAGGGAAAGGGGGGTGACGTCCACCAACACGATGTCCTTGTGGTCGCCCTTCAGGATCGCGCCCTGAATGGCCGCCCCTGCCGCCACGCATTCGTCCGGGTTGATGCCCTTGGTGGGCTCCTTCCCCAGAAGCTCCACGATCTTTTTCTGGACCATAGGCATACGGGTGGAGCCGCCCACCAGGAGGATCTTGTCGATCTCGCCGATCTTCAGGCCGGAGTCCTCGATGGCGCGCTTGGAGGGGGTGATGGTGCGGTCGATGAGGTCCGACGTCATCTCCTCGAATTTCGCCCGGGAGAGCTTCATTTCCAGGTGCTTGGGCCCGGTCTGGTTGGCGGTGATGAAGGGCAGGGATATGGTGGTCTCCATCATGGAGGAAAGCTCTACCTTCGCCTTTTCCGCCGCCTCCCGCAGGCGCTGCATGGCCATGCGGTCGCTTTTCAGGTCCACGCCCTCGGCTTTCTTGAACTCCGCCGTCATCCAATCGACGATCCGGTTGTCCCAGTCGTCCCCGCCCAGACGGTTGTCGCCCGCCGTGGCCAGCACCTCGAAGACGCCTTCCCCCACGTCCAGGATCGAAACGTCGAAGGTCCCTCCCCCCAAGTCGAACACCAGGATCTTATGCTCCTCCTGCTTGTTTTCCCCGTAGGCCAGACAGGCGGCCGTGGGCTCGTTGATGATCCGCAGGACCTCCAGCCCCGCGATGGTGCCCGCGTCCTTTGTCGCCTGGCGCTGGGCGTCCGTGAAATAGGCGGGGACGGTGATGACCGCCTGCTTCACCGGTTCCCCCAGGTAATCTTCCGCGTCGCGTTTCAACTTTTGCAGGATCATCGCGGAGATCTCCTGGGGGGTGTACTTTTTGTCGTCGATGGCGACGCGATGGTCCGTTCCCATTTCGCGTTTGATGGAGATCACCGTTCTGTCCGCGTTCACGATCGCCTGGCGTTTGGCCAACTGCCCCACCAGGCGCTCTCCCTCTTTGGTGAAGGCCACCACCGACGGGGTGGTCCTCATCCCCTCCGCGTTGGCGATGATGGTCGTCTGATCGCCCTCCTGGACGGCTATGCAGCTGTTTGTCGTTCCTAAATCGATTCCTACCACTTTAGGCATAATTTATTCCTCCTGAATTTTGACATTCCTGAAATTTGATTCTGGACACAACCGACGTCACTCTCTGAGCTTCCCCACCCGCACTTGGGCGGGGCGCAGAACCCGGTCCGAGGTCCGGTATCCCCGGAGAAGCTCCCCCAGGATCATTCCGTTTCGCCCGGGGTCTTCGACGAACTCCGTTTCGATCGCCTCGTGCTGCAGAGGGTCGAAAGGACACCCCTCCGTGGGAATGACCGTCACGCCGGAGTTTTCCAGGACCGACAAAAACTGGCGCTGTACCATGCGCACCCCCACCAGAACGTCTTTTGCCGTTCCGCTTTCCGGGACGCCCAAGGCCCTGTCCAAGTTATCCAGCACCGGCAGAAATTCCGCGGCTTTGTCCTCGGAGATGAGCTTTCGGGTTTTGGCGCGGTCCCGCTCCGTGCGCTGCCGGTAGTTGTAAAGGTCGGCTCTGGCTGCGGCCAGTTGCGCTTTTAAACTTTCTGTTTCGTTTGCTTCTCCTGATTCATCTGTTTCTGTTGCCCCTGTTTCGTCCGCTTTTTCCGATTCTTTCTCCGATTCGCGGGCCGCGTCGGGTTCCGTTTCATTGTGCGCTCCCTCGGGCCCCCACATCTTTTCTCCCAACATCTTTTCTTCTATCGGGGTTTCGTTAGTCCGTTCTTCCTCCACCGTTCTTCCCCCATTCTCTTCTCTATCCTCTTCTCTATCTCTATTCTCTCGTTATTTTCTGCCCAAAGCGTCCACCATCGCCTCCAGGATGGTGATCGACCGTTCGTAATCCATGCGCAGGGGGCCGATCAAGCCCAAAACGGCTTTTTGCTGCCTGGTCTGGGCGGGAATCAGGATCATCGCATTGTCGCCCATTCCCTCTACGCCCTCGGCGTCGTTTTCCTCGCCGATGCTGACTTTGAGGGACTCGCTTTGCCGGCAGTTCTCGATCATCCTGGAAAGGGGCTTCTCCTGCTCCAGAAGGGACAAAACCGCCTGAAGCCGCCCCAAAGCCTGGAAATGCGGCAGGTTCAGAATATGCTGGGCCCCGCTGCTGAAGAAACGATAATTTTGCTTCGTCAAAAAATTGTCCAATTCCCGGATCGCCATTCTGCAGGACTCCTCCACGCTTTCCAGCCCGTTCAGAACAAAATCGTAGAGGACGTCACGGACCTCGTTCCAAGGCCGGCCCGACGCCACGGTGTTGATACGGCGGGTCAACTCCTCTATCGCGGAGGGCTCGATGTCGCAGGGCAGCGTAAACTGGGAATGATGCACCAGCCCTCCCTTTAAAACGATCAAGGCCAAAATGTGAGAGCCACCCAGCGGCATCAGGTCGATGTGGCGTATCTCGGTGGCGTCCAGACCGGGGACGGCCGCGACGCCCACGTAGTTCGTAAGCCGGGCCAGCATGTGGGTGACGTAGGTCAGCAAGTCCTCTATGCCGTTGCGGCGGCTCTCGATCTCCTGCTGCCATTCGTTGGTTTCCCGCGGGCGCAAACGCTCCCGGGAGGTGACCGAGTCCACATAGACCCGGTAGGACTTCGCCGTGGGCAGGCGCCCCGACGAGGTGTGGGGCTGATAAAAATATCCCATCTCCTCCAGATCCGCCATTTCGTTGCGTATGGTCGCCGGGCTCAGGCCCCTGATGTACTTTTTCGTAATCGTTCGCGACCCCGCGGGCTCTCCCGTTTTGATGTACTCGTAGACAACCGCCAACACGATCCCCAACTGTCTTTCCGTCAACATGAGCTTCAGCCTCTCCGGAACGTATTAGCACTCTCATCGAGTGAGTGCCAACATGTTTAACCTAGGGGTAGATTAGCAATCGCGGCCTCAATTGTCAAGACAAGTCAAAAGAATTGAGGAGAGATTAGGGATTACTACTTACCGAAGAGTACGTCCCCTTTCGCAAATTTCCGCCGACCCAAATATTTTGCCTTCGCGTATTTGCCTTCACTTATTTGTCTCCAATTATTTCCCTTCAATTACTTGTCTTCAATTACTTGTCTTCAATTACTCGTCTTCAATTATTTCTCTTCAATTCGTTTATAATAGTCGAAATCAAACGAGGGGCTTGCCGGTTTTGCGCGGCGCGGGAACTCGGCCGAAGTGTAAGGCAAAGGTCTTTCTTTAAAAGCAGCATCGAGGGAGTTGAGGGTGATGAAAAAGAGAGAAATTCTAACTAAAAACGAGGTCATCGAAGGGTTTCGCGAGCATTTCAAGGTGGCTCCAGGTTTCCTTGTCCGCACGCCGGGGCGTGTGAATCTGATGGGCGACCACACCGACTACAACGGCGGGTTCGTGCTGCCCATGACCATCGACAAAGCCGTCTGGATGGGGGTGCGCCAGCGGGGCGACGGGGTAGTGCGCATTTACTCCGTCGACTATGAGGGAGAGTGCCGGTTCGACGTTCACGGGGAGCTGAAAAAAGATCAAAACACCTGGTTCGAATATATCAAGGGATGCGCCTGGGCGCTGCTGCAAAAAAACTTCCCCCTGTCCGGGTTCGACGCCGTACTCATGGGGGACGTGCCCCAGGGCTCCGGGCTTTCTTCGTCCGCCGCCCTGGAGGTGACCTCCCTTTTGGTCTTCGCGGAGCTGGGCGGTTTCGAGCTATCCGCCACCGATATCGCGCGGCTGGGGCAAGAGGTGGAAAACCAGTGGCTGGGATTGGGATCGAAATTAGAATCGAAATTCGGGGTCACCGACCAGCTCATATGCGCCGCAGGTCAAGCCGACAAGGCGCTTTTGATCGACTGCAACGACCTGGAATACCGCCCTTTGGACCTGCCCGAGGGGACGGTGGCGGCCGTCCTGGACACGGCGGCCCATCATTCTGTGGCCTCCGCCGTCTACAACGAACGTCAGGAACAGTGCCAGGCCGCGTGCAAAATTTTGGGGGTCTCCTCCCTGCGGAACGCCACCCAGGAGATGCTGGACGCCGGCAAAAAAAACATGCCCGACGCGGTGTTCCGCCGTGTCCGCCACATTTTGTCCGAGAACTTGCGCACCCGGGCCGCCGCCGCGGCTCTCCGGGAGAAGACGCCGGACGTTTTCGGCAAGCTGATGGACGAGAGCCACTTCAGCCTTCAATACGATTTCGAGGTCTCCTGCTTCGAGCTGGACACCATCACCAGCATTGCCCGCGGTCATTCCGCCTGCCTGGGCGCCCGAATGACCGGCAAAGGCCTCGGGGGAAGCGCCGTGGCCCTGTTGTACACCGAAGCGGACGACTTTACGGATTACGTCTCGAAACATTATCGTCAGCAAACGGGCAGATTTCCCAACATCACCCTCTGCCGCGCCACCGAGGGGGGACGAGTGGAGAAACTGCAGGGTAAAATTTAAGAAAGCAAGTTTAGGCAAGCAAGTTTAGGAAAGTAAAGTTTAAGGAGGACTTTCATGGCCTATTATTATACGGAACCTTCTCGGACCTTCAACGAGTACCTGTTGGTTCCGGGTTATTCTTCGTCCGACTGCGTTCTCGCGAACACCTCCTTGAGGACCCCCGTGGCGAAATTCAAGTGGGGGGAGGAAGCGCCGCTGAGTATGAATATTCCCCTGGTGTCGGCCGTGATGCAGGCCGTATCCGACGACAGAATGGCCATCGCCCTGGCGAAAGAAGGGGGGATCTCTTTTGTCTACGCCTCCCAGCCCATAGAGCATCAGGCGGCTATGGTCAAAAAGGTGAAAGATTACAAGGCGGGCTTCGTCGTCAGCGACTCCAACCTCAGGCCGGACCAAACTCTGGGGGACATTCTGGAACTCAAGACCCGAACGGGACACTCCACCGTGGCCGTCACCGACGACGGAACACAAAGCGGGAAGCTGATCGGCATCGTGACGGGGCGGGATTACCGCGTCACCCGTATGGACAGAAACACCCGCATCGACACCTTCATGACCCCCATCGACAAAATCATTTACGCCCCGGAGGGCACCAGCCTCAAGGAAGCCAACAACATCATCTGGGACCACAAGCTGAACACCCTGCCCATCCTCAGCGACGGGGGACGCATGGTGGCCCTCGTCTTCCGAAAGGACTACACTTCCAACAAAGAAAATCTCCTGGAACTCACGGATTCCTCCAAACGCTACGTGGTGGGGGCCGGCATCAACACCCGGGACTATCGGGACCGCGTTCCGGCGCTGGTGGCCGCGGGGGCGGATATTTTATGCATCGACTCCTCCGAGGGTTTTTCCGAATGGCAGAAAACCACGCTGAAATATATCCGGGACGCTTACGGAGATTCGGTCAAAGTCGGCGCGGGCAACATCGTGGACCGGGACGGTTTTCTCTTTCTGGCCGAGTCGGGCGCCGACTTCGTCAAAATCGGCATCGGCGGGGGGTCCATCTGCATCACCCGGGAGACGAAAGGCATCGGAAGAGGGCAGGCCACGGCCGTCATCGAGGTCGCCAAGGCGCGGGACGAGTACTTGCAAAAGACGGGCATCTACGTTCCCATATGCTCCGACGGGGGCATCGTCCACGATTACCACATGTCCCTGGCTCTGGCTATGGGCAGCGATTTTTGCATGTTGGGCCGATATTTCGCCCGGTTCGACGAGAGCCCCAGCAACAAGGTGACCGTGGGAGGAAACTACATGAAGGAGTATTGGGGCGAGGGCTCCCTCAGGGCGCGGAACTGGCAGAGGTACGACCTGGGCGACCCAGGGCTTTCCTTCGAGGAAGGAGTGGACTCCTACGTGCCTTACGCGGGAAGCCTCCACGACAACCTGGGGGTCACCCTGCACAAGATCCGCTCCACCATGTGCAACTGCGGCGCCTTGACCCTGACGGAGTTCCAGAAAAAAGCCCGGATCACTCAGGTGTCCTCCTTGAGCATCATCGAAGGGGGCGCCCACGACGTTTACCTGAAGGACAACCCAGGCACCTCGATGATGATGAAGTGAGCCCCCCAAATTTAAACGCCCAGGGAGCTTGAGAAGGGTACAAAAGCATTGACTTTCAATGACCAATTTATAAAGTTAATTTAAAATTAATTTAAAGGTGAATTTAGAGGAGGGGTTTATGTGTTCGATTCTACGGGTAAAACCTTGGAGATTGAACTGGATTTTCCCCAGGGATTGCCGCCCGCGGCGAAGTTCGAGCCGGGTATCCGGAGGGCTCCCAACAGGGGGCAGGTCCTGAACAAAAAAGAGACCGTCCTCGCCCTGAAAAACGCGCTGCGCTACATCCCCGAGAAGTTCCATAAAGAACTGGCTCCCGAGTTCCTCGAAGAATACAGAGAGCGGGGCAGAATCTACGGTTACCGCTTCCGCCCCGAGGGACGCCTCTTTGGCAAACCCATCGGCGAATACAAAGGAAAGTGTACCGAAGGCAAGGCCTTTCAGGTGATGATCGACAACAACCTGGACTTCGAGGTGGCCCTCTATCCCTACGAGCTGGTGACCTACGGAGAGACGGGACAGGTCTGCCAAAACTGGATGCAGTATCGCCTCATCAAAAAATATTTGGAGTTCGTAACCCAGGATCAGACACTGGTGCTTCAGTCGGGACACCCCTTGGGACTGTTCCGTTCCCGCCCCGAGGCGCCCCGGGTCGTCTTGACCAACGGCCTCATGGTGGGCCTCTTCGACGACGCCGTCGGCTTCGCCCGCGCCGCCGCCCTGGGGGTCGCGAACTACGGGCAAATGACGGCGGGGGGGTGGATGTACATCGGACCCCAGGGCATCGTCCACGGCACCTACAACACCCTGCTCAACGCCGGAAGGCGCAGGTTCGAGCTTTCCCGGGACAAGGGGCTCGCGGGGCATCTCTTCATCTCCTCCGGTCTGGGAGGCATGAGCGGCGCCCAGCCCAAGGCGGCCGACATCGCGGGGGCGGCGTCCATTATCGCCGAGGTGGACCCCTCGAGAATCGAGACACGCCTCACTCAGGGCTGGGTCGCCAAAAGAACCGCCGACTTGGCCGAGGCTTTCACTTGGGCCGAAGGGGCCATGAGGGAGGGCAAACCCCTTTCCGTCGCCTACGAGGGCAACATCGTCGATCTCCTCCAGTACGCCTTGGACAAGGGGAAAAAGGTGGAACTTCTCTCCGACCAGACCTCCTGCCACGCCGTGTACGAGGGAGGCTACTGCCCCCAGGGACTGACCTTCGAGGAGCGAACCCGGATGCTGCGGGAAAACCCGGAGCAGTTCCGAAAACACGTGGACGTCAGCCTCAGAAAACACTTCGAGCTGATCCAGGCCCTGGTGAAAAAAGGCGCCTATTTCTTCGACTACGGCAACTCCTTCATGAGGGCCGTGTTCGACGCGGGGGTAAAAGAAATATCGAAGAACGGCGTGGACACCTACGAGGGGTTCATTTTCCCCTCCTACGTGGAGGACATCATGGGGCCGCTTCTCTTCGATTACGGTTACGGGCCGTTCCGGTGGGTCTGCCTCAGCCGGGACCCGGAGGACCTCCGCAAGACCGACCGGGCCGCCATGGACTGCATCGACCCCGAAAGGCGCTTCCAGGACCACGACAACTGGGCGTGGATCCGGGACGCTGAAAAGAACAAGCTCGTGGTGGGGACCCAGGCCCGGATTCTGTATCAGGACGAGGAAGGCCGCATGGCCATCGCCCTGAAGTTTAACGAAATGGTGCGCAACGGCGAGATCGGGCCTGTGATGTTGGGGCGCGACCATCACGACGTGTCCGGCACGGACTCGCCCTACCGCGAGACCGCAAACATCAAAGACGGCAGCAACGTGATGGCGGAAATGGCGATTCAATGTTTTGCGGGAAACAGCGCCCGAGGCATGAGCCTGGTGGCCCTCCACAACGGCGGTGGAGTGGGGACCGGCAAGGCGGTCAACGGCGGGTTCGGCCTGGTTCTCGACGGGAGCCGGCGGGTCGACGAGGTCATCCGCTCCTCCATGAGCTGGGACGTCATGGGAGGTGTGGCGCGGCGCGCCTGGGCCCGAAACGAACACGCCATAGAGACCGTGAAGGAGTTCAACCGGAAGCGCGGCGACGGCCACATCACCTTGCCCTTCGTCGCCGATGAGGAATATCTCGAAAAACTGGTCGGTACGCGATAGAGTTCAGAGAAGATTGGATAATAGTAAATGGAATGTAATAAACATAAACCGATTTTTTAAGCCTTATGAAGACGACGCGAAATTCAAGAAAGAGATCGAGCCGTTTTTCTGGGTTGAAGGTGGCGAGTGGGTTTCTCTCTGTTTAAACATTAGCAGCAGTTACAAAAAGGAAATCTTCAGAACGCGCGCTCAAGAAGGCTTCAAAGGCGACGGGTACGATCGTGCTTCATCCCGGCAACATGACCAGTCGCCCCGGGGACCCTCTCCCCGAGGCCGTACACCTTTCGATGTTTCCGAGTTCCCCATGCCTTACGCCGTGATGGCCTTTCGCGCCTCCCGGGCCTTCTGCAGAATCTCGTTTTTGTCCAAAGTGGCATAGACGCCGTTTCTGTACAGCCACTTGCCATCCACCATGGTACCGCTGATATCGGACGAGGACCCGGCGTAGACGATGTAGTTCGTCAAGTTCTCTTCATTCACCCCCAGATAATGGGGCTGGTCCAGATCCACCAGAATCAGGTCCGCCATCCATCCCTCGCGAATCAAGCCTTTGTTCGCGAACCCGAAGGCACGCGCCCCCTCGAAGGTGGCCATCCGCAGGATATCCAGAGCGGGAACGCTGGTCGGGTTGCGGGAAACCCCCTTGTGGAGCAGCGCGGCGCTCCGCATGGCGTCCCACATGTCCAGGCGGTTGTTGCTCGACGCGCCGTCCGTTCCCAGGGCCAAGCCGACGTTTTTGTCGAGCCACGTGTCCAGGGGCATCACTCCGCTGCCCAGCTTCATGTTGCTGTCCGGATTGTGTACGATGGTCGCCTGGGACATGTCCAAGCTGTCCGCCCAGTCGGGGTTCATCCACACTCCGTGGGCCAGAACGACCCCCGGAACTTCCAAAATCCTCAGGTTACGAAGATAGGCTTCGGGCGTCATCTTCAGCTCGTCCCGAATATAGCCCAGCTCCCACTCCGTTTCGAGAAAATGAAAATGAAGTCCGATGCCGCGTGCTTTTGCGATTTCCACGATTTTTTCCATGTCGCCGAAGGGGACGGTGTAGGGGGCATGAGGGCCGAGCTGAACCGTGAGAAGTCCCTCCCGCCCGTGCCAGCGGTCGAACAGGCCGAGATTGTCCTCGATGCTGCGGTGGATTTTGGAAACCCCGTCGACAGGGGGCCCGTTGGTGATGCCCCGACAAAGCGCGGCGCGTATCCCCGCTTTCAGCGCGACCTGAGCCACTCCGTCCATCTCGAAATACATGTCGGCGAAACAGGTGGTTCCCGTGGCCAACATCTCCAGGATCGCGGACGCCGTGCCCCAGTAGATGTATTCGGGGGTGAGTTTTTCTTCGGCGGGCCATATTTTCTTCTGAAGCCACTCCATCAAAGGCGCTTCTTCCCCCAGCCCGCGCAGCAACACCATCGCCGCGTGGGTGTGAGCGTTCACGAACCCCGGCAGCACGGCCATGTGCCCTCCGCCCTCCACGACCTTGTCGGCGGCGGGAGGAGTTTCCGAGATCTCCAACAAAGTCTGGATACGCCCCTTGGAAACGAGAATATGCCCCCGCTGCGCCCTCTCCCGCTCCCCGTCCAGTATGAAAACGTCTTTAAATAAAGTAGCCATACGGTCCTCCTAGAGTTGAAGCATGCGCTGTTAGTCTTGCCAGCTCTTCATATATTCGACCTGCTCTGCGGTGGGTTTGTCGAGGACAATGCCCAGCGCCGCCAATTTGGATTCCATGACGGCTTTGTCGGTTTCTTCGGGTACGGTGTGAACGCCGGGGGACATGGTGTGGGTGTACACGTGAAGCGCGGCCTCGAGCTGCAGGGCGAAGCTCAGGTCCATGATCTCGATGGGGTGCCCGTCAGCGCAGGCCAGGTTCGTCAGGCGACCCTCCCCCAGCAGGTTCAGGCGGCGTCCGTCCTTCATGACGTAGGTGTCGATGTTGTCGCGCAGATGTTCGACTCGGTCGGACATGGCCGCCAGGTCGGGTATGCAGATCTCCACGTCGAAATGCCCCGCATTTCCCATGATGACCCCGCTCTTCATCAGAGGGAAGTGGCGCTTGTCGATGACATTGATGTTGCCGGTGAGGGTCAGAAAAATGTCGCCGATCTTCGCCGCCTTCTCCAGAGGCATGACGTCGAAACCGTCCATCAGGGCCTCGCAGGCTTTGTGAGGGTCGATTTCCGTCACGACCACCCGCGCTCCCAGGCCCGCCGCCCGCTTGGCGACGCCCTTGCCGCACCATCCGTAGCCCACCACCACCACCGTGCGTCCCGCCACCACCATGTTCGTGGTGCGCATCACGCCGTCCCACACGGACTGGCCCGTGCCGTAGCGGTTGTCGAAGAGGTATTTGCTCAAAGCGTCGTTGACCAAGATCACCGGGAACTTCAGAACGCCCTCGGCCTGCATGGCTTTCAGGCGCTTGACCCCGGATGTGGTTTCCTCCGACGCGCCTTTGATGCCGGGGATCAGATCTTGACGCTCCTTGTGAACCAGCGCCACCACGTCGGCGCCGTCGTCGATGATCACATTGGGCTTGAAATCCAGAATGCTGCGGACGTGGTCGAAGTACTCCTCCTTCGTCATGCCCCGCCGGCTGAAGATGTTCACTCCCCCTTCGGCCAAGGCGGCGCAGATGTCGTCTTGGGTGGATAGAGGGTTGCTCCCGCAGGCCGCGACGGTGGCCCCCAGGCGAGAGAGGGTCAGCAGCAGGCAGGCCGCTTTGGCCTCCATATGAAGGCAGGCCGCGATCGTCGCGCCTTTAAAGGGCTGGCTGGCCTTGTATTTGCCTTCGAGAACCTGGAGCGACGGCATGTACTGCCACGCCCACTCGATTTTTTTCGCTCCCGCGGGTGCCTTTCCGATGTCCGCAATTTTGTATTTCGTCGATTTCTCCACAACAAACCCCTCCATAATTTTCGAATTGTTTTATTATTTTTTATTTTTTATTTTTTATTTTTTATTTTTTTAAATTTACTTTTTCCACTTTCGCCTCGACCCCGCCGTCGGGAAAACAGATTTTCACACGCTCTCCTTTGGAGACCGATTGGGCGGATCGAAGGCGCTCCCCTTCCCGCTCGCAGGTGACAAACCCCCGGGCCATGACGGCCAAGGGCGACAAAGCCTCCAAAGACGCCGCTCTCACGGCTAACGCTTTGCGGGCCTCCGCGAAGCGCAGGTCGAAGGAGGAGCGAAGCCGTTTACGGGCGGTGTCCAGGGACGCCCCACAGGAGGACAGATGCCGCCCCATCCGGGACACGGCCATAGATTGCGCATGGTCCAACTGGGACGAACATTCCGCGATCCGCCTTCGCACAGCGTACTCCATCCGGTCCCGCACTTCGAGAAGCTGCTGAACGATCTCCGTCCGGTCGGGGAAAACGAGCTCCGCCGCCGCGGAGGGGGTGGACGCGCGAAGGTCCGCCGCCAGGTCGCACAGCGTCGTGTCGATGTCGTGCCCCACTCCGCTCACCACGGGGACGGGACAGGAACGCACGGCCCGCACCACGTCTTCGTCGTCGAAGGGGACGAGATCTTCACGGCTCCCGCCGCCCCGCACTAAAAGCGCGCCGTCGAGGCGGGGAATCGCCGCCACCCGGGAAAACGCGCGCACGATATCCGCGGCCGCGTCCGCACCCTGCACCTGCGCACCCACCAAGACAATCTCGCAAGAAGGATAGCGGCGCCTGGCCACCTGGATGACGTCCAACGCCGCGGCTCCCGTCTCCGATGTGATCACCGCCACTTTCCTGGGGTAAGGGGGCAAAGATCTCTTTAAATCGGGGGAGAACAAGCCCTCTTTTTCGAGGCGCTCCTGAAGCTCCTGACGGGCCCGTTCGATGGCGCCGGCGCCCACCGGCACAAGACGCCGAGCGTAAAACTGGTAGACACCGCGCTGAGCATAGAGGCCGACGCTTCCTTCCACGAGAACCTTGTCTCCGTTATTCGGCCATTGGGGAACGAAACCGGCGTATTGTTTGAAAATAGCGCAAGCGACCCTGCTTTCTTCACCCAAAAGGGTAAAATAGCAATGGCCGCTCGTGTGTTTTTTGAACTCGGATATTTCGCCGCTGACCACAACCGATTTCAACGTGATGTCGGACGCAAAAAGTCCTTGAATATAAAATGTCAGTTCGTCAACGGTCAGTTGAGATCGCCGCAGTTGCATCGGTTGCATATTTGCCGTCCTCGATCGAAATATTCCCCGAAGTTTTTTCTGAAGTCTTCCCTGAAGTTTTTTCGCCGTCTCGCGCCATTTTACCCAAAACGCCGTTGACGAACTTCCCGGACTCCTCGGTACCGAAGGCGCGGGCCAGTTCCACCGCCTCGGAGATGGCTACAGCAAGGGGAACTTCTTTTGTCAGAAAACCCTCGAATATGGCCAAGCGCAGCACCGCCCGGTCCACGGCGACCATGTGTTCCGGACGCCACCCGGTGACCACCATGCGCATCTTGTTGTCGATGTCGAAGCGTTTTTCCCAGGTGCCCTCGACCAAAAAAGACAAATACTCTTTGATTTCGGCGCTTTCTTCGAAGGCAAAGCCGCCCTCGGATATGAAGGCGTCCACACATTCCCTGGCGTTCCGGTCGGGGCGAATACCGAGGGAATACAAAAGCTGCACGGCCAACTCTCTGGCGCGATGACGATTTTGGACGACGCGAGTTTTTTTCAGCATGGAACTTTTTTTCAGCATGGAACGCCCGTCAATATAAAAAGTTCTAGAATATAAAACATTGATATAAAACGTTTATCCCGATATAAAACGCCTATTCCGATGGAACGGCTGTCGTTCATCGAAAAGAAACGCTCATCGGATAAAAAAGGCCCTCTGCCCACATTACCTCCGCTCCGCGGGCAGAAAAAATCCCATCTTCTTCCTGATCAGAAAAGAAATCACGACTTTGGAGACGAACCAGGCGGCCGTCCCCCAGAAAATCGTCCAAAAGAGCCCTTTGAGCCCGGACAGGATTCCCAGGGTGATCATCGAAACGACAAGCATCCACGTCCACGGACTTTGGTAAGCGGAAGAAAGGGTCTCGCACCATTCGGTCTCAGGGGCGCCTCTGTCCGCCCAGACCACCTGCACGCGAAATCCCAAAGGCGCTACGATAGAAGCCAGACGCTCCTCGACTCTGGAACTTTCCGCCGTGGAGGCATCCGAAAACAGAACCAGAGTAACCGAGGCATTTTCTCCCTCGGCAAGCGACAAACTGCGGCATCTGGATTTTTCGGACAAAACACGGTCTATGAAACCGGAAAGTCCATCACAAGACACTCTTATGCTGCCATAGGGAGTTCGTTTCCACAAAAAATACACTTTCATCACTCCTAGGATGCGCATACCGCCTTAATTCCAAAATTCGAGTGAAAGCGCGTATCACACACATCGAAAAAAAGGACTCATATTGCTTCTTCCTTCTGTTTTTCCCGCTCCTCAGGCTCGGAAACACCCTCGCTTTCGCAGCCGCACTCGCTTTTTTCCTCTTCTTTGGCGGGTTCCACGGTCTGGGGTTCCTCCAGGTAGATGCCCTGAACGTTGATGTTTACAGCGGAGACAGTATAGCCGGTGTAACGCTCCAGGTTGGCTTTGATTTTCTCCTGTACGTCCCAAGCCAAATCAGGGATGCGCTGACCGTATTTGACAAGAATATATGCGTCCACGGTCATGGCGGGGACTTTGCCTTCCTCGACGGATACGCGGATACCGTCGCTGGCCTTGCGCCCGATGCCGAACTTGGAGGCGATGCCCATGTTGGCGGGCTGTATATTGGGTATTCCCAAAATCGTTTTTTTCGCCAACTCGATAATGACATCCTCGGATATATGGATGTTGCCCTCAAACTGGCCTCCCTTGGTGCCATCGCTCGCTCCATGAACCGCGCTTTTCTCATCGATATTCTGATCCACGTTCTTCCCCTCCTAAAAATCTCTCTTACAAAATCACAGCGAGCGGCTGAATTCCTCTCCGCAGCTGGGGCAGACGAGCTTTTCGTCCTCTTTGCCCTCTTCGTATTTATAGTAAAAAGAATACGCGCAAGACGGGCAGGTCATGGAAATATAGCTTTCGGTGGACTCTTCGAGTTCATCGTCATCATCGTCGTAATCTTCGTCGGGACTGGCCATCCCCATAGACTCTTCCAGCTCGTAAAGGGCACTGTGGAGATCGTCCGCCTCCTCGGCAAGAACGTCGTAATCTTCCCGGAGAAGCTCTATCAGCTTCCCTTGTTCCTCCATCTCCAGCGCCAACGCGTCCAAGGCGTCAGCGATGGCGGAATAGATCTTGGTTTCTTTCTCCTCCCGGGGCATAAAGTCGAGAATTCCCCTGAGGTACGCTATACGTTCTTTGGAGTTCAAATCTCCACCTCCTAGTTTGCTCTTAACGGGTTTTCTTGATGTGCGAAACTGCGCGGGTCCTTCACTGGATTATTTTTTTGCCCGTTCCAGGTACAATCCCGTTCGCGTATCGACCACAACATACTCATCCGGCTGGACAAACACCGGAACCGTGACTGTTATCCCCGTCTCCAGCACGGCGGGTTTGCCGCCTCCCGAAACGGTGTCTCCCTTGAAACTGGGAGGCGTGTCTGTCACCTTCAAAACGACGCTTTTCGGAAGCTCGATGCCCATAATCTTGCCCTCGAACACCTCGAGCTTGATCTCCATCTCGTCCACCAGGTATTTCGTAGCGTCGCCCAAGGCTTCTGGCGTGATCGTCAACTGATCGTACGTCGAAAGGTCCATGAAAACGTAGTCGTTTCCATCTTTGTAGCTGAATTGCGCCGGTTTTTCATCGTAGATGATGCGCTCGAATTTTTCACCGGGCTTGAAGGAATTTTCCACCGCCGACCCCGTTTCCACGTTGCGCAGTTTCGTGCGCACCACCGCTCCGCCGCGTCCCATTTTGTGATGGTCGAATTCTTCGATCTCCCAAATAGCACCCTGCCATCTGAACTTCAATCCCACATAAAAATCGGTGGTGTCCACTACTTGTGCCATTTCGACAATTCCTCCATTTTGCCCCGCTTTACCCGCCGTCAATTTCGTTCGTCAGTTCTCTGCCGAAAAAGGGCAAGAGTCAAGCCTATTATACCTTGCCCCCAGCCCTTCATAAAATCGACCTCTCTCAGACTCCGGTTTCTCTACTGCTTGATCATGACTCTTTCCTGATCGATTTTGACGTCAGGCGTATCCAAGATATAGGGAACCACCACAATGACCACCTGGGTTTTCTGGTGTTCGCGATAGCGGTAGTTGAAAATCTCTCCCAACAGAGGAATCGAGCCCAGAACCGGGATGCGTACGTTCCGCCGCGTGTCGTTTTCCCTGAAAAGACCTCCGATGACGAAGGGCTCGCCATCCCGCACCCGCACGTTGGTGGTGACGGACCGGGTGGACGTCCTGGGCATCTGCTCGCCGGTGCTTCCCGTGATCATTTCGATGACCTCGCCCGTCTCGATGTTCAACTGGAGCGAAACGATTCCGTCGCGTCCCAATCTCGGGGTCAGTTTCAATTGAGGGCCTACGGTTTCCGAGGACCAAGTGGGGTTGCCTCCGTCGTCCCTTCCCGAAATGTAGGGATAGTCCTCCGTCAAACTGATGGAGGCCTCTTGTCCGTCGATGGTGATGACCGATGGATTGGCGAGGGTTTTACCTTTTCCCTTGGTCTCCAAAGCGCGAAAAGCCACGTCAAACTCCCGCCACACACCCTGCATGGGGGTCAACATGTCCGTCACACCCGGGATAATCGCTCCTTCAGAGGGTTGGGTGTAATTCCGCCCCCGTCGATTGTCGTCGACAAAGCCGCCCCTGCCGCCTCCCTGACCTGTATAGCTGAACCACCAGTGGTCGTACACGGCGTTGAGCGCCGTCTCCACATCAAGGGTAGCCCCATCCGTAAACTCCAAAATGCGGGCGTGCAACATGACCTGTTTACCCGGATGGTCCAAACTTTGAATGACAATGGCGATTTCCTCCAGTTTGGAGGGGTTCGACGTGGCGTATAGGGTCCTCAGCCGGGGATCCACCACCAGCCTGTCGGCGGGAACCCCCGTCAAGTTGGTCACGAGGGCGGCCAGCGCAGCGGGATCCGCGTAAGCGATGCGATAAACCCGCGTCTCTTCCTTCCCCGAGACCTTGGAGAGGCCGTCGGAGGTTCCGATCACGATGGTATCCTTGCCTATGAACTCGTAAGTGATGTCGTAGGTTTTCATCAAATACGAAAACACCTCGCTGAGAGGCGTGTTTTTCAGGGTCATGGTCACCATGACGGGCGGAACGGAGTCGTGGATGATGATGTTCTTCTTCAACTGTATCCCCAGCAGTCTGAAAACGTCCCTCAGTTCCGTGTCCCGGAGGTCCAGAGTGATAGGGGTGGTGACGGCAAAAGGACCCGTGGGGACCTTCAGCGTCTGCGGCTGTTGGGTCGCCACCGGTTCTTCGATCATTTTTTGATGCTGCACCACCGTGGTCAAACGCAGCGTGTAAGAATCCGAGGGCGGTACCCCCCTCACAGAGCGTATTTGAAGGGGCAGCACGGTGGTGATGGTGAGAACGTAATCGCCGCCGGTCTGCTCGGCAACGACGTTGGTGATCATCGATGCGGTGTTGCTCTGATGTTCCCTACTCACGCGCTCTCCGTAAACTTCCCGGAACACCACCATGGTTTTATTGTCGAAATGAGAGACCTCCGGCGCCGGCAAACCCTTGCCCGACACGCCTATCACAAGGTCTGTGTCGCCGATCTGGTAAAATTCGAAGGACGAAAGAACCGGAAGATACTCCCGCAGGTTTCTCCCCATCGGCCTCCTGTAGTCTCTCGGATCTTCCCGGTAATAGGGGGGAGCTGGGGGCGCTCCTCTGTATTCCTCTCCTCTGTATTCTTCTCCTCCGTAGTATCCGCCGTTTCGATAGTCGCTGCTTCTCCTATAGGCGGCATCGGCGCAATCGAACGCCAAAAACAAAAACAAAAACGATAAAAAAATTCTTGTACAATGCGATGTTTTCATCATTTTATATCCCCATCCTGTTTAAAAACTTGGGGCTATGTCCCAGTTTTTGCCACCCCAGCGCACAACCACCTTTTCAGGCGCGATGCGTACGATACTCCCTTTTTTTTGCATAAAAGTATCCCCTGCCTTGACTATCATCCCGCTGCCCACTCCGGAAATATCCATCACCGCCACCCGCTGTTTTCCCACAATCATAATCGCCTTCAGCGTGATCTCGGGAGGATAGTCGATGATCACCTCGGGTTCCACAAGAACCAGCGGCTCTTCCTCCGTCGGCTCCGGATCGATGGCCAAAAGCGGATCGCCAAATGGATAGGGAGACATGGAGAGGCTTTCCATATTTTGAGCCATCGATAAACTGCTCGAGCGCATTTTAGATGTTACATCCACTTGCCGGAGCATTTCGTCCAGCCTTTGTCTGTCTATTTGCGCCGAATTGCCCTGAGGCGAAGCAAAGGCGTCGAACTCGGGAGGCTCCAGCAAAGTCTGGCCCTGCCAGAAAAAATAACCCGCCAACGCCGTACCTGCAAGGAAGATCGTAAAAAACACTCCGCGAACAATCGGCAGAGATCCTCCCTCGTTGTTGACCCCCGTCAGGTTGTTCCAGGCGGTGCTGAAGGACTCGCGCCAGCTCAAACGTTCTTCCATCTCAACTCACCATCCTACTTGCCGATGATGGCTTCCACGGTGACGTCCACTTGAACTTCCCCGCGAGTCTCGGGAGTTCTGGATGCCGTTATGGTCATCGCGGCCACGCGCACCGTGGTCGACAGATTGCGCCATTTTGCCAGGACCTCAGCGAATTTATAGTAATCCCCCCGGAGGGTGAGAGCCAGTGAACTGCGCCCATCCTTGGAAGTCCCCTTTTGCTGGGTGGAACTGATCTCGACCCCGGTATTTTGCACCGCCCCCTGAACTTCGGAGTAAAAAACCATGTCGCTGGACGCGACGCGCACTTGATAATTTTCGAGCGCGCGGAAGGCGTCGGTGAAAACTTGCTTTTGTTCTACCAGCGACTGCATCGTCTGCTCCAGTTCGCCTCCCCGCTGGACCAGATCGGCATATTCTTCGTGCAGCTGAACGAGCTGTCCGTTCAGAAGATAAACGCCCCCCATAAGCGCGGCGCAGACGAGAAAAAGGACGAATGCCAGTACGGTCACCTTATTGTCGTTCATGGCTTTCCTCGTTTTCTAACTGTCGGAGGGCTTGATCTGCCCGATGGGGAGGGCGGTCAAGTTCAAGGTAAACGATACCCTGCCCGTCTTGTCGTCGCGTTTGGAGTTGGACATCGACCCGGACGCAAAGACCCCGCTGCTCATGAGACCGGCGTAAAGGTTAATGATCTGCTCCTCCGTGGCGGCCGTGGCGTCCACCGTAACCGTCGTCCCTGTCGGCGTCGTGTTTCCGAACCTAAGGGTGTTCAGTCCCATGCGGCGCACCATATGTTTCTCGAAAGCGTTCAGCACCTCGAGGGTAGGAAGATCGTCCTGCATGATTTTCAACGTGCTGGCGTACATGGCCTCCTGGGCTTGCAGCCGCCGGATCTCTCCCTCCAGGGCCGTCTTTTCTCCCTCCATGTTCTCGACTTCGTTTCTTTTATCCTCGACATCTCCCCGCATGGAAAGAATATTCCACGCCATCCACCCGATGTAGCCCATGGTACTCGGGAAAAAAAGAAGCAGAAGAATTATCGCCAACGTCCGCATCAAATTGAAGGACGTTCTCTTTCGTTCTTTCTCCAGCAAAGTCGCGGGACGTAAGTCGAATTGCACTCTCATAAATTTCTCACCGCCAATCCAAAGGCCACTTCGAAGCCCGGCACGTTACCCATTGGGGAAGACGTTCGCCAGAGGTTCCAGACGTCCAAAGGAAGAACCGCCAAAGACGCCCCTGACTCCAGCAATCCGCCCAGACGGGAGTCCTTGCCCACAATGCCTCCCAGGATGAGGTTATTGGGTTCCAGGCCGCGATATTGGTTCCCGGCGAAAATGATAGTATTTTGAACGTCTCTCAATATCGGCATGACTCCCTCTTCGGAGTCCCGTATTTCCCGCGAGGTCAGGTCTACCGCCGTGGATCTGAATAAAATGCCGTTGTCTTTGTACCCCAGCATGATTTGCGTGCTTTCCGGTTCCACGAACACCACGAAATAGCTTCCCGTCCGCGACTCCGGGCCGATAGCGGCCCTGAAAAACGCCACGTTCATGGGTTCCACCGCCGCCAGGGAGATTCCCGCGCGCCCGGTGGCCCTGACGATGTCGGTCACGATACGCTGCCGGCATGTAGCCACCAAAATGGTGGACTTGTCCGACGCATCGGGAGTGGGCACCTCCACCTCGGCCACGTCGGCCGCCGCCTCCTGATAAGGATAGGGAAAATATTTATCGAACTCGAACTGCAATGCATCTTTGACCTCTTCGATGCTCATCTTGGGATATTCCACCAGACGCAAAATCACGTCCCTGGAGGGTATCCCCAAAACCACAGGACAATGGAAACCGCCCACAGAATTTTTGAGGTTTTCCAAAGCAGAGGCGATCGTATCCAAATTGACCAGCGAATCTTTGACGATAGCTCCCGGCGAAATGGGCGTCATGTCTTGGTTGACGACCTTCAAGGCCCCTCGGGTACCGCTCAATTCAAGATAACGTAAAGAATCTCCATGTAGGGCGATACCGGCAAAATTACCGCCTTTTTTTGGGGAGGCTCCTTTCCTTGCAAATATAGGAGACATTTCGCCCCCTCCTTAGTTATCAAAATAATTTCTTATTATAGTCAATTAAGACAAAAAGCCTAAAGTTAAAATAGCTAAAAAACAACTCAATTGCCCTATTTAGCGCGTGTAAATTTAAACATTTTTTAAGGACTATATCAAAATAATCGATTTCACACGACTCAGCCGCTTAAAGTTACATTTTTTCTAATGATACACGTTAATCTTGTTTTAAGAAAGAGGCATTTTCAAAAAATGAGTCAGTTTTTACCGTTTTTACCGATTTTACCGAAACGACTCTTTCCAATACACCGGTTTTTTTTCTAAAATGTAAACCTCGCCCACCTCCGGAATATCGATACAAACCGACATGTAGACGCTCTCCGTCATGAGAGAGGCCAGCCCCTCATGGGCAACCGTCGCGCGGATCATATACCCTCCCGGCAGGCTCGGGGGCAAAAGAAGAGGGGCGGTTACCGGTTCCGCCAAGTTTTCAGGATCGTAGTCCAAGTCGAAAACCTCGACCCTGCTTTCCATTTTTTCCATGCTGTCCGATACGCTGCACGACGAAAATATACTTAACGAACTCAAATCTGTCAATTTTTCATACGCGGCGACCCCGTCGGCTCTGGGTCTCGCGCCCGAGCTGAATTCCGCGGTCAGCCTTTTCAGGGCTGAATTGGTCATCGATGTCAGCTCGGCCCTCGCCTGAACGCGTTTCAGATACACCCCCATAACGTCCGAGGAGTATCCAATGTGCGCCACCACCACCCCCAGCAGCACCGTCAGCAAAAACACCAGCGCCATTGTGGAGGAAAGAGCGTATGCGCGTTGAGGGCACTTTTTGCTCTTCACATATCCACATCGAGTGCCTGCTGCCGCAAAAAATTTGGTGATGTCTGCTTCATGGAGTGTCGGATAGGTTTTCACGATTTCAGTGAAGGGCAATGCTCTCAGGATGGCCGCGAAAGTCCTTGCTGTACGCCACTGATACTGAGCCAGTGGCCAACCCGCCCAATAATCCGGTGTACGGAAATTCCTGTCGCCGGGAAGCGCGGACGGTTCTTTGCCCGTAGTGGAAAGAATGACTTCCCTCGCCAATTCGATCCCGCTTTTGCCCGCAACAACCCTTGGACTGCCCTGCTCAAACTGCCGGGCAAGCCCGGAAGAAACGAACATATCCAAAAACACGTCGGGATCCAGCTGACAATCGTTCACCACATATTCCATCATGCTTCCGAAAACGTCCGCCGCGTTATTCAGATAGATTTCTCTGTAAGCGCTCATCCGGTCGCTTCACCTTCCCTCGAAGTATGTCCAACATACTGGCTCTGAGTCGCCATAGTGATATTTCTATTCTTGATCCGATCTTGACCCGATCTTGACCAGGCTCGAACGTTTTACGACAGGACTACATGTTTTTTAAAATCCAGGATCCCCTCGCCACGGTCAGGTCGTGGAGCGCGAATTCGGCTCTCCAGGGGGCCTGGGCGGGCCATTCTTTCGGCCTGGCGGTTTTCCCGAAGGTGGCCTTGCCCCCCGTCGTCAAAATCCAGGCCTCCAGCCTGCTCTTCGACGGCGTCCACTCGAACCACATCTCCAGCACTCCCTCGATGCGGGGTTCCGACTTCACCCAGGAGGAATGCAGTTCCTCCGAGTACAGCCTGTTGTTTTTGACCTGGAAACGGTCCGCCCTCAAGTAGTACATGTCGTCGTAGGGTCTGAGGGTCGCCGGGGAAAGATCGAACTCGTCCGCCAGGGCCACGGTCAGCTCCCTTTTGTCGTACAGGCTCATGTGAACGGGAAAACCCACGAGGGGAAAAGCGACCCAGGACCTGAGGTCGTTTTTCGCCGTGACCGTCAATCGATCTTCGTTCGCCTGGAGATTTTCGGAGGGCAGCAGCTCTACCGTGACGGAAGCGCCCGGCGTCATGGGCAGAGGCCTGTTTTCGGGGAGCTTCGCGCTCAAACCCGAGGGCACGGCGTAAAGAAGGGCGAGGCCCCGGCCTCGGCAGACCCCGTCGGTCTCCGGCGCCAGGTCCCAAAGGGTCGGGGTGTCCGAGGAAAGCCCTCGCCAGACCTGGACAGGGCCCCGGTCCGACCATGTGGCGGGAGGAGGGCCGTCCGTCACTCTCCCAAAAGACCGCTGGAAGAGGTTGCCCGCCCGCTCGCAGGCGATGCCGAAACCCGCGTGGAGGACCCGGGGCTCCAGAATGGACAGGACGTTCTGCCCTCTTTCCCACGCCAAGGCGTTGTTCGACATCCGCACCGTCGAAAACAAAATGGTCCGCGCCGTCTGCAAGACGACCATGCCCACCGTCGAACTCAGAACGAGGGCAAGAAGAAGCTCCACAAGGGAGAACCCGGGTTTCTGCATGGGGTTCTTCATGAGGTTTTTCATGAAATCAGTAGACGCGGCTGATGATAAACGGAACGTCGGAACCCGAGCCGTTTGAAACGCGTAAAATCACGCGAAGGGTGTTGTAGCCGCCGGGTATGGTCTCCCATTCAAAGCGCATTTTCCCGTACTCGTCGGCGCGGGGCGCCTTCTCCACGCTGGCCTGGGATACGGGCGGCTCCAGTCTGTTGAACCACCATTCCGCGCAGGCCGCTTTGCGCGCCCGTTCCTGAATGTGCAGTTCCGCGACGAACGCAGTCCCGAAGGCGTCGATGGACGCGAGGACCACTGTTTCCAGCACCCCCAGCGCCACCAGAACCTCCACCAGGGTTTGCCCCAGCCCTTTGCGCGCTGGGGTCTTTTTGGGGGCGATGTTTCGAATCGGCATAGACGTCTTCTCCCTTGGCAACGCCAAATATAATGCCCTTTCATAATTCTTTCATTTTATTGCATATCCTAATCATTGCTATACATTGCATTGCATAATCATTTCATTGCATTCTTTCTAGGTTTTGATGGACAGGCGGCGGCATTTGCAGGCAGGGAGGCTCTCGAGGATCTTCCACTCCTTGCGGTCCAGGGCGCGTCCGTCCAGCAAAACCACGCGGCCGTGGTCCGAACTGCTGCGGATCAGCCGGCCGACGGCTTGCCTCAAAAACATCTTGACGTTCGGCAAGGTGGTCCTCACGAAGGTTTTTTGTCCCTCCAGGACGTTGCGGGCTTGTATCAGAGGGTCGTTGGGATGAGGGAAGGGTATTCTATCGATGATGACCTGGGTCAACCCCTTCCCGGGTATGTCCACGCCCTCTCGGAAGGAGACGCTGCCGATCAACACGGAGGTTTCGTCCTCCCGGAATCGCTTGAGCAGCTCTTTTTGGGGAAGATCCCCCTGCAAGAGAACGTCGTAAGTCCGCTCGCGCTTTCGCATCCATTGGGCAAGGGACTTCAAAAGCCGTAGGGAGGAGAGAAGCACGAGGGTGCGCCCGCCGTTCTCGTCGCAGAGCTTTTCGATGGCGCGGCAGATTCTGTCGTCGTATCCCTGGCTCGCCACGGGTATGCCGATGTCCACGATCAAAAGTTCCATTTGTCTGCCGAAGTCGAAGGGCGACGTCACCACAAGGGTTTTATCGGGCCGTATGCCCGTTTCCCGCGACCAGAAAGAAAAATCTCCGTTCAGGGACAGGGTCGCGGAGACCAGGACGCTCTTCTCCGGGCCTTCGGATTCGAGGGCGTCTCGAACGATGTCCGCGCAGACCACGGGGGCGCTCATCAGGACGTTGGCTCCTCTGGCGTTGGCGCCTCGCCAGTAGCCCCAAGCCGGGAAATCGCTCACGCTCAGGCACCAAAGAACGGCTTTTTTGAACTCGCCGACCTCCTCGATCCAATTCATCAGGGCAGACACCCCGCCCAGGTCGGCGCTGTTTTCGAACTCTCCCGACCTGAAACGGTCCTCCAACGCGCGCAGCGGCTCCAGCAGCTTATCCAGGGCGCGGGTCATCTCCTTGCCTTTGTGGAGTACCTCCTCGCTGCACTCCGCGATCCCGTCCCCCGGGCGATACTGAAGCTCCACCAGCCCGAACAAAGCGTCGAGGGCGTCCCGGCAAACGGCGGCCCGCTTTTTGAAAAGAGACCCGTCGACCTGATGCCCGGCAAAAAGAGCGTCGAACCCCGAGAGGGTCCGGGGGCGCAAAAGAGAGGCTCCGTTTTCGGCGTCCGCCTCCACCATAACGGCGTTGCGGGCGGCCTCGGGAATACGGTGGGCCTCGTCGCACACCAGCCAGTGGTACTTGACGGGAAACGATCCTTTCCCGCTCAGAATATGGGAAAAAAACAGGTGATAATTGGCGACCACCACCTGCCAGTCTTGAGCGTTTCTGAAAGCCTGAGTCACGAAGCACCGGCCCCGGAAAGGGCAGCCGGCCCCCAGGCAGTTGCGGGCACTTGCCGCCGTTTGGACAAGAGCCGGGTGTCCGGAGGGCAGGGGCAGCTCCGCCAGATCCCCCGACTCCGTTTCCTCGATCCAGCGGGCGATGTCCACGGGGGCGTCCGGGTAGGGGATGTAACCCCCGGCCCGGCGAAGGCAAATGTAATTGCTCCTTCCCTTCAAAAGCCCGTAGGAAAATTTTTTGCCCAAAAGCGCGTTTAACTTGGGGAGGTCTTTGGCGATCAACTGCTCCTGCAGAGCGATGCTGGCGGTGAGAAACAGGATGTGGCTGTCTTTCGCGGCCAAAATGGCGGGGATGAGGACGGCGAAGGTTTTGCCCACGCCAGGAGGAGCCTCCGCCGCCATCGTCGACTGCTCGGGATCCCGGAGGAAATCATCGACCGCCCGAGCGAACTCCAGCTGCTGCGGCCTATATTCGTATCCTTCGAGACGGCCAGCCAACAGGCCGGAAGGATCGAAAAAATCCGAAAACGAACTCCCCGTGGTACACGTCACCTCTAATGCCGATAAATAGCCGTGTCCTCGCATCATGAATAGCTCATGAATGACGGCTCATGAATAACCTTAAATCCAAGTCCAAAATAAACCGAAATAAACTTCCAAGACCAATTTCGCTTGCGGATACATTATAACGAATGCTAGAATACTCTTCATGCTGTGCGAGCAAGAGAGGCATGTTTCTCTCATTTTAATTTTGTATTTATTCAAACGGATTTCGAGAGGGAGGTGATTTTGGAATGCCCAACAAAAAATCGGCTGAAAGGCGCGTTCGAACCGCAGAGCGCAATCGGATCTACAATCGCTATTGGACCACGCGCTGCAAAAACGCCGTCAAAAAAGTCCTGTCCGCAGTGGAGGCCAAGGACGAGGCGGAGGCAGGCAAATCTTTCGACGCGGCCCAGAGCGTCATCGACAAAGCCGTCGTGAAAGGCGTCATACATCGCAATACGGCTGCCCGCCGCAAGAAGATGATGGCAAAACACCTCAAAACTCTGGTTTAGGCTTTTTCTTTATTTCTTTTCCCTGGCTTTAGGCTTAACACGCCAGCGAACACGTCGGTCAGCCGCTCATCGGTTCTCGTGGGTTGAGAGGCTGACTTTTTTGCCGTCCTCCAAACTTATACCCGACACCGTGCATGGTCAGGATGTACACCGGTTTTTTGGGGTCGTCCTCTATCTTTCGCCGGAGATTCTTCACATGACCGTCGATGGCCCTGGGGAAGCCGTCGAAATCCCCTCCTATGGCGGCGTCGATCAATTGCTCCCGGGTGAAGACCCTGTTGGAATTTTTGACGAGGACCTCCAGAATCTTGAACTCGTTGGGGGTCGGTGTCGTAATTTGCCCGTTTTTACAAAACGAGCGAGCCTCGAAGTCGATCTCCAGCTCTCCGTCGTTGAAGGTCAGCCTGTTCCCCGGCAGATACTCCCCCGACCGGCGCAGCACGGCTTCAATTCGGGCAAGAAGAGCCTTGAGGCTGAAGGGCTTGGTGATGTAGTCGTCGGCCCCGACGGAAAACCCCTTCAGCATGTTCTCTTCCTCCACCTTGGCCGTCAGCATGATGATGGGGACGCGGGACTTTTTCCGCACCGCCCCGCAGAACTCCTCCCCCGTCATCCCGGGAAGCATCAGGTCCAGCAGGATCAGCGCGACGTCCTCCTCCTCCAGAACCTCGAACGCCCTCTCCGTATTTTCGGCTCCGAAGACGGCAAACCCCCTGCTCTCCAGAAAAGATTTCACCACTTCGACAATTTTCGGCTCGTCATCCACGACGAGTATTTTCCGACGTCGGGCATGCAGGGAGTCCATGTCGTATAGCCTTTGCAAAATCCCCGTTATTGCAGGATTTCCAAATTTTTGATTACGCCGCGGCCCCGAAGAATGCGCACGTCCGCCAGCACCTTCGCGTCCTGTATCGCGTCCTCTATGTCGCCCCCCGTTCCCTCCGGAACGTAATATGCTCCCAGGCCGTAGTCTATTCCCCCCCATCGGCTCCTCCGCCCCTCGATATAAATTCCAGTTTGGGGGCGGGAAAACGACACGCCCGACACCGAGGCGATTCCTGCGTCGTTCAGGGCGAGGGTCACGTAAACGGTTCGCGTGTTTTCCCCCGAAAAATTTCCGTTCTGAAAGTTTTCGTTCTGAAAGTTTTCTTTCGGGAAAAAATGGTCTGGAATGTCGGCAATGACGTAATCCAGAATGACGTAGTCCCCTCGCAGAAAATCACGGGGATCCACGGGCCTGGTCTCCAGAAGCACCCGAACGCCGAAGGTCAACACGGCGAAGTTGACCGCCGGCTGAAAAAGCAGGACAGCGAGAGGTAAAATACCTATGGCGACGTATTTGAAAAAAATAGATCTAAAAAAAGGTGATCTGAAAAAAGTAGATTTAAAAAATATGGATTTGAAAAAGGGTGATCCGAAAAAAGGAGTTTCACTCATCGCCGCCACCTCCGACAAATTTTGTCGTGTCCATCTTGTCCCATCCCATCTTGTTCCACCGCCTGTACAAAAAGGCTATGAGAAGCAGCAGGGCGCCGCCCAGGGTGAAAAAGAACGATTTCGATGTAAAACTGTAGAACATGTCGAAGTACCAGCGGCTCAGAAGCAAGCAGAACAAAAATACGGCCAATCCTCCGCTCCTCTGCCGGCGGACGATGCGGTACACCAGATAGGCGCCGAACAGAACGCTGGACATGAACGCCTCGAAGACGAAACCCTCACCGTAATAGGAGTGAAAGTGCCATATCCAGGGGAACGACAGAGCCAGGCCGGAGGCGCCCACGCAAAAAAGTCCCTGCAAGTCCAAGTCGGACGCGTCCAGTCTCCACGCCATGAAGATGATCGCCGCGCCGATGAGCAGCACTCCGAAAATGAAGGGCAAAATCGTCCGGCCTGTGCTGTTCAGCACACATATCCAAGTAAACCAGTTTAAAATAACGAAATTGCTGAAAAAAATTCTCCGGGTCGCCCCCCCCACGAAAATTTTTTTGAGCCTCGATTCTGACTCGCGTCCGTCAAGGGTGCTTTCCTCATGCCATACCCACCACGCCATGCCCACCAACAGAATCATCAGCAGCAGCGGCTGGTACGGCGAAAAAAGGGTGGACACGTCGAAAAGGTAGGTGTTCCGAGCCCGGCGGGCATGGGTGTACACCATAACGGTGTAGGCGATACCCACGGCCTCGTACAGAAGATACACCGGAAGACTGCGGACCAGCAGAAAGGTAGGAGCGTACACCAAAAGCCACGTCCCCAGAAGGCCGCTGGGGCTTCCCTGAATGTGGAAAATCTGCGCGATCAACGCCAGGCCGCCCAGCAGTAAAAATCCCGACAAAAACAGCAAAAGCCCCGCTGCCGTCCTCTGGCCTTTTCTCTCGAAGCCATAGGCGGCGGCAACGCTGCCGCAATAGAGGCCGACAATCACGGCGATCTTCAGCCAAGGAGGGAGGGCGTTCCAGTTCGCCGCGATGAAGGACAGCAAACCGATTCCTATCATCACTATTCCCAGAGCGAGAACCACCGTCGGGAGGTGCTTCGTGACGACGTAACTGTCCAGAATGGCGTTTCTCTGCCCCTCCGAGATCAATCCCTCGTCCACCCAGGACAGGGATTCGTCGGATAAAAACCGCCGGGTCGTTTCGGATATTTTATGTTCCAAGAATTTCCCTCCCTTATGTTATTGCAGTTGTTATTGCAGCGTCATTTTATTATTGCAGCTTTATTGTTGCAGCCTTATTATTGCAGCTTCAAGAGGTAGTCGAGGCAGGTACGAACGCCCCAGGCGGACGCGCCCCTGGCGTAGACCCCCGAGTCTTCCTTCATGAAGTCGGCGCCCGCGATATCGAGATGCGCCCAGGGGATGCCCTTTTCGACGAACTCGTTCAGGAACATCGCAGCGAAAGTCGCCCCGCCGTAGCGGTCGCCGGCATTGACGAGATCGGCGAATTTGGACTTCAACGTCTCTCCGATCTTCTCGTCGTCCATCGGCAGACGCCACAGCCGCTCACCCCTTTGGCGGGCGGAGGCCAGGAGGGATTCGCACAGCTTTTCGTCCATGGTAAAGAGCCCCGCCGTCCAACTGCCCAAGGCCACGGCACAGGCGCCGGTCAGGGTCGCCATGTCGATGATCCCGTCGGGTTTCAGCTCGCTGGCGAAAGAGAGCGCGTCGGCCAGAACCAGGCGCCCCTCGGCGTCGGTGTTGTCGATTTCTATGGTCTTGCCGTTGCGGGCGCGGATGATGTCGTCCGGCCTGAAGGCTCTGCCGCCGGGCATGTTTTCTGCCGCCGCCAGAATGCCGTGGACCTCCGTTTCGAGCTTCAGGGCAGCCGCTCCTTTTAAAATGCCCAAGACGTTGCAGGCCCCGCTCTTATCGCCCTTCATGGTTTTCATGAAATCCGAGGGCTTCAAGTCCAGGCCGCCGCTGTCGAAAGTGATGCCCTTGCCCACGAAAACCACCTTCTTCCCGGCTTTCCCCTCGGGAACATACGTCAAATGGATCAAGCGGGGTGGGTTTTCTGACCCCTGACCTACGGCCAGAAGGGCCTCCATCTTTTCGAGTTTCAATTTTTTTTCGTCCCACACTTCGCAGGTTAGGCCGAACTCTTTCGCGAAACGGTCCGCCGTTTGCGCAAGGGTCTCGGGGTTCACCACGTTGCCCGGCTCGTTGGCCAGGTCTCGGGCAAAGCACTGAGCGTCGGCGAAAATTTGCCCCCGCTTCGTTTGTTTCCCGTCGGCCCCGTCGATGAAGATTTTTTTCAGAACGAATTTCCCACCCCCGTCCTCTTCGTCTTTTTTCTTGTATTTTTCGAAGGAATACCCACAAAGCCCCGCCGCTTCCCCCAGAATCACGTCCGACTCGGGGGCGGACTTGTCGGCCAGGATCAGCGCCGACTCGTTACGCTCCCGCCCGATTTTGCGAAGCGCGCCGGTCAGGGCGTCCCGCAGCGCGGCGGAGGTTCGCTCTTCGGCCTTGCCCAAACCCACGAGATAGAGGTTTTTGACGTTCCCTTCCAGCAAGGGAATCTTGACTGTGCTGCCTTTTTTGCCCTCGAAGTCTTTGCGCTCCACCATCACCTTTACAAGTTCCTCATAAGGCTGCGCCGCAGAACATTTGCCTTCCACTTTTTTGCAGTCTTCCTCGTACAGCGCCGCCAGCAGAGCGTCACCTTTCCAGTCTTTTATGGAATCTTTCAAAGCCGAAACGTCGATCACAGCAAAGCCTCCCCAAACATGCGAATTTAAAAGTACCTGTTCCTTATTGGTATAGCGGTATAACTATACATGATTGAGAAGAAATACGATGGAAAATACGATGGAAAATACGAACGGGAAATACGAATGAGAAAAGCGTGACTTGCTGCTCTTCATGGAACGAACTCGAAATGGCGCGTAATCTGCTGGGGAACGGGATACCGCCGGAGGTTGTGGCTAAGAGCGCGGGCCTGTCCCTCAGGCAGATCCAAAGATTGACGCAATGACCCTTCTGTTTTTTTGCCGAAGAGGATAGGATATACGACCCGCTCGCATGAGTCCTTCCGGGACGGAACGAGTATAATAATTGCCGTGGGAGGATGATCGCTTATGACCAGGGCAAATAAAACTGACGCTCAGCCCAAGGGAATGAAAAAACCGGGCGGTTCAGCTAAAAAGAAGAACTTCGACTCAGACGGGTTCTGGAAGGATCTTATCGAACGATTTTTCTACAACCTGCTCAAACGCGCCATGCCGGAGCTTTACGAAAAAGCGGACAGGTCAGTGCCGCCGAGATTTCTCGATAAAGAGTTCCGGGATATCCTGAACACTGGCGACCCGGCAATTCATTCCAGCCCCCATTTTGCGGATTTCGTTCTGGAGGTTCCGCTGAAAAACGGGGACGCGGAGTGGGTCATTCTGCACATCGAGGCGCAAGGCCGGGGAGGCAGCAACTTGGCCGTCAGGATGTACACCTATAAGTCGTTGATTTTCGCTCATTATCAAAGAGAACCTGCGGCACTTGTGATTATCACAGACAAGCGCCCGTCAAAAGAGCCTGACTATTACTCGTATAGTCAGTATGGAACGGAGAGTTTGTACAAGTATAATGCTCTTGTGCTGTGGGAACTGGACAACGAAGAGCTGCTTGCCAGCGACAACCCCGTAGACCTCGTACTCTACGCCGCGAAATTCGCGTTAGAAAGAAAAGGAGAACACCAAAAATTCAACTTTCTCCGGGAAACAGTGAAACTTCTCAACGGACGGGGATGGAATCTCCAGGAAAAACGTGACTTGCTGCTCTTCATCGAACGAGCCGTCAATATACGGGATAAAGTACTGATAACGCAATACAGGAAATTTTTGAAACAGGAGAACAAGGAGGGAAAAGCCATGTACATACCTCTGATTTTGAGAGACTCCGCAGCCGAAATCGAACAGCGCGGCATCGCAAAAGGTGTTCTAAAAGGTAAAAAAGAAGGTAAAAAAGAAGGCATAAAAGAAGGCAAAAAAGAAGGGAAGCTCGAAATGGTGCGCAATCTGCTGGGGAACGGGATACCGCCGGAGGTTGTGGCTAAGAGCGCGGGCCTGTCCCTTAGGCAGATCCAAAGATTGACGCAATGACCCTTCTGTTTTTGTCGAAGAGGGTAGGATATGACCGGTTCAGTAAAGAAGAAGAACTTCGACTCAGACGGGTTCTGGAAGGATCTTATCGAACGATTTTTCTACAACCTGCTCAAACGCGCCATGCCGGAGCTTTACGAAAAAGCCGACAGGTCAGTGCCCCCGAGATTTCTCGATAAAGAGTTCCGGGAC
>JAISLU010000097.1 GCA_031277095.1 Synergistaceae bacterium | reverse complement strand
GTCGTGGGTTCGAATCCTGTCTGCCGCGCCATATCACAAAATCCGATAACATCCAATAAGCACAAAACCCCGCTCACGAGGCGGGTTTTTTTATAGATTTTGGGTCATGGGGCGAATGTGTTGATGAACGCATGTAAACAATTGAAATTAAAGGACTGAGAACGAAGTTATCACACGTTTGACCCACTACCAGATTTTGATGGAAGGTCGATTTTGAATGGTACTGGTCCTTTTGAGAACGGAGAGCGGTGCAATGAAAATTTTCTTCAAGCTGCGGACGTGTTGGGAAACCATAGACAAAAAAATAATTTGGGCCGTAAGCGCGCTTCTTTTTCTGTTGCTGTTCGCCTGGCTTAGAGGCTGGATTTTCGCTTCGACAATTTATGCCATCGTGGCTTTGCACGAGGGCGGTCATTGGCTGGCCATGAAGCTCACAGGTTATCGGGATCTGGAGTTTTTCTTCATTCCCGGCCAGAACGGAGCGACGACGGAAGAAAAACTGAACGCCACCCTTTTCGAAAAGATGGCCGTTTTATTGGCGGGGCCTGTGCCGGGTTTGATCTTGGCTGTGGGAACATGGATCATTATGGGAGAATTTTTCCCCACAGCTTTCATGAAGATGCCCTTTGAGCTTTATGTTGGCCTGCAACAGCTTTTTTTCATCAACTATCTGAACTTGTTGCCGATATCTCCTCTGGATGGAGGGCGCGTTGTGGATCTGCTGTTTTTTTCCAGGTTTCCGAAATTGCTTTTTTATTTCGCGGCCTTTTGCTGCGTCATACTCTTTGCGGTGGGCATGGTACAGAGGGGCAGCGGGCTGATACCTGTCGCCATCGTTGTGTTTGTGGAGGCGCTGCCCCCACAATGGGCTCTCATGCGAGGGCGTCTTCTTCTGAAAGAACATCTGGGAGCTTTTTTGAGCGAAGAGGCGGCAAACAAACAAGTGTTTGAGGCTCTCCAAGACCCATGCTTCAAATGGAGTTCTCCGAAACCGCGCATGCAAATCCAAAAAACGCTGGTTTCCGAGTGCATGGGCCGTCAGCTATCTTCGAAAGAATTTGGGGTTGGAGTCGTCGTTTATGTTCTCTGTCTCTCTGTCTCCGCGGGGCTGGCTTACGTGGATGGTCTTCAAGGACTGCTCCGTCATTTCTTTTTGGTAGCACCGTAAGGAAAGCCTGCGGCGACAACCCCTGGGGACGATTCAATTGCAACGATGCCGCAGGACTTCGTGTCTTCTTGAGATGGACTTGCCCTTTAGCGTCCGATTCCCATCTTAGCGTCCGATCCCCATCTGACAGGTGTTTTTGCCAGCCAGGGGATTTACGTGTAGCAACGTAAGCCCTTTTTTCTGGTGCGCCCGGCATGGGCAATAACTTGGCGGTGAAAGTCCGTTACAGGCAGAACTGTTATCGGAAGATCAGCGCAGCGCAGAGACGGATTGCTGTCGGCGGCGGACGAAGTCGTCGATGAGCCTGCGGGATATGCTGAGGCCGGGAGGAATGTCGGGGAATTCGCAGGGAAGAAACCAGCCGGCGTCGTCCAGCTCGGTGCCGTCGGGACGAAGCTCGCCCCTTTGCCAGCGAGCGGTGAACCCCAGCATCAACGAACAGGGGAAGGGCCAGGACTGGCTTCCGAAGTAACGGATGTCCTGCACCTCTATCCCCACCTCCTCCATGATCTCGCGCTGGACGGTCTGCTCCAGGGACTCTCCCGGCTCCACGAAGCCCGCCAGCACACTGTACCGTTTCGAGGGCATACGGGTGTTGTGGGCCAGTAAAAGTTTCCCCTCCCGCTCCACCGCGACGATGATGGCGGGGTGGAGGGGCGCGTAGACCGTGCGCCCGCAGCCGCCGCAGCTGAGCCCCTTGTCCTCCTCCTTGGCCGACAGGGGAGCGCCGCAACTGGAGCAAAATCGCGCGTGGCGCAACCAGTTCATGTACTGATAGGCCGTACCCGCCCGAACGAAAGTCTCCTCTCCCCACCGCTGCCAAACGGCGCGGAGATCTATCCATTCTGTTTCAACCGAGGCTTCCCCGCAGGTATCTTCCGCGTCCTCTACTTCGCACCAAGGCTCCATATCTTGCCAGACGGCGGGCAGATCCCGAGAATCTCGCAGAACGTCAGCCGGCGCGTCGCCGAACTCCAGAACTCCGTTGCGAACCCGCAGTTTATCCCCTTTGAATATCAGCATCTATTTTTAACCTTCTTTTATCATGAAGCAAATGTCCCGGGGTTCCGCCCCATACCCTCCAGGGGACTTGTCCCAGGGGACTCGCCCCAGGGGCCTTGTCCCCTAACCCAATTGCTAGCCTTTTTTATCTGACTTTTTCACGACGCGCACATCGCCAACCCTGCGGGTGTACCCGCGGGAGTCGAAGTACTCCAAAATAGGCAGAATGAACTTGCGGCTGCTGTTCGTGGCGTCCCGGACGGCGGCGAGGGTGACGCTGCCCTCGATTTTCGACAAAACATCCATCATTTCGTTTTCTACCTCGTCCGTCAGCAGATACTCCCCCGACAGCAGAACAAGTTTGCGGGCGTTTTTCAACTCCTGTACCAGAAGCGAGAAAGCGCGCGCGTCCACCTTCAAGTCCTCCCGGGCCTCGCCAAGGGTGGGGGGCTGAAAAGCCCTCCTGCGGCAGTAAGCGAAAAGGGCCTCTTTGTTTTTTTGAAAGACCTCGTCGTTTTGGGGGACAAAATCCGGCATACGAACTCTGTTGCCCTCCAAAGCGACCATCCCCTTTTCCGCCAAAAGGGCGATCAGCGAACGCGCCGCCTTCACGTCCAGTTTCTTTTTCGGGAAGAACCCGGCCAGAGCCAGCTCGTCCGACAACATTCCCTCCTCCGACCCGTGCGACGCATGGTAGGCTTTCAGCAGGGCCGTCACGGCCGAGGCCAGTTCCTCGAAGCAGGCCGGAAACAGATAGATGGGTTTATCGCCTCCCTTCAGCTCCAGCAGGGAACCGTTTTTTACCGCGCTTGCGGCGACCGCGGCCAGGCGGGAGGGCGTCTCCTGAAGGACGGCCACTCCGTGGTCGAAGTCCATGATTCCCGCCCTCTCCACCAAAAGGGAAAACCGGTTCTCGGCGGACACCGCGCCGCTCAAAGCGCGGATGCGTTCCGAGGACAACTTGCGCGCCGCTGCGCCCCTGGGTTTGTGCCCGTAGGGGAAAACCACCCGGCCGCCGCCGATGGTGATCAGCGGGCTGTAAAATCGAAGGATGAAACGCTGATCCAGGACGCAGACGATGTCCTCCTCGGTGACCAGTTGGGCCGGGGCCTCTTCCCCGGGCAAAAGGAACTTGCCGTCCAGCAGCGACACCCGGGCCAGGACGTCGGAGGTTCCGATGTAAACGCGGACGCGCTGCCAGTGCTTCAAGGGCTCCGCCGCGGAGGGCAGTACCGTCAAAAGCGCGTCGAAACAACGGGTGTTCCCGTAGACGTTCTTGTGACAGAGGACGTCACCCCGTGCCAGCTGGTCCACCGCTATATTGGAGAGGTTCACGGCCACCCGCTGACCGGCGCAGGCCTCCTCCACCGAGCGGCCGTGGACCTGCAGGGTTCTGACTTTGGCCTCCCGGCCCCTGCCGTCCCCGCCGGCGGGGAAGATCTCCACCTCGTCTCCGGGGCGGACGGTGCCTCTGTAGGCGGTTCCCGTGACCACCGTGCCGAAACCCGAGATCGGGAACGCCCGGTCGATGGGCAGAAAAAGCGCCCCTTTGCGGGAGCGGGGGTGAACCCTGTCCACCAGGGCCGTCAGCTCTTTTTCGAGAAGCTCGATGTTCTCTCGGGTCACCGCCGAAAACACCACGACCGCCTTCCCCTCCAGGAAGGTCCCTGCCGCCAGCTTCCTCACGTCCTCCTCCACCAGCTCCAGCATATCGGGCTCCACTTTGTCCGATTTGCTGATCACCACCAGGCCCTCTTTGACGCCCAAAAGCTCCAGAATCGCCAGGTGTTCCCGGGTCTGGGGCATGACGCTCTCGTCCGCCGCCACGATCAGCATCACCGCGTCCACCCCCGACGCGCCCGCCACCATCTGACGGATGAATCGCTCGTGGCCCGGCACGTCGATGATGCTGACCACTCGCCCGTCCTTCAGGCGCAAAGGAGCGAACCCCAGCTCGATGGTGATGCCCCGTTTTTTTTCCTCCAGAAGACGGTCGCAGTCTACCCCCGTCAGCGCGGCCACAAGGGCCGTCTTGCCGTGGTCGATATGCCCCGCCGTGCCGATAACCAGGGAGATTTCCCGTTCTTCACGGGCTTTTTCGTGAGCTTTTTCAGGAATTGTTTTTTCGGGCATTTCTGACCTCTCGGTTCAGCTCTGAAAAAGCCTGCAAGATTTCCTTTTCGTCCTGGGGACGCAGGGTGCGCACGTGAATCACCAGGGCGTCCTCACGAGCCCCGCACAGTATGGGGACTTCCCGGGCCCGGAGCATTCTCTGCAGCCGTCCCGTTCCCCAGGGAACGGAGCCTTCCCGGCAACGGGTCTCCAGGGACACGCCCCATCCGGGCAGGGCCACGGCCGGGCAAGACCCGCCGCCTACGGCGTCCTCCGCCGCCACGACGGAGATTTTCACTTGAATTTCCTCCGTGGACGGAAAAACTTTGCGCAGCTTGCCGGCCAGGCGCGCGCCCTGAGCCTTCATGGATTCTTGGGTCCGGCGCAGCATGGCCAGGGTGGGGATGGCGTCGTAGTCGCCCTTCATGTAAAGGCGCAGGGTCGCTTCGAAGGCCGCCAGCGTCATCTTGTCCACCCGCAGCGTCCGCAGCACAGGGTGGCCCCGCAAGCGGTCCACAAGTTTTTTCCTGCCCGCGATGACGCCGATCTGAGGCCCCCCCAGCATCTTGTCGCCGGAAAAGGTCACCAGGTCGACGCCCTCTTTCAGGCACGTTTTTACGTCGGTCTCCTCACCAAACGCCGCCCCCAGCGCCTGCCCCTCGATCAAGAGCCCGCTGCCCGCGTCCTCCATGAAGATCACTCCCCGCTCCCGGGCCAGGGCCGCCAGGTCGCTCCTCGCGGGCGCGGCTGTGAACCCCTCCATCCTGAAATTGGAGGGATGGACTTTCAGCAGCATGGACGTCCTTTCCGTGACGGCCTGTGCGTAGTCCTTCAAATGAGTCCGGTTGGTGGTCCCCGTTTCCACCAGCTCCGCCCCGGAAAATTCCATGATGTCGGGAATGCGGAAGGACCCCCCTATCTCTACAAGCTCCCCTCTCGAAACCACGACTTCCGTGCCCCGCGCAAGGGCGGAAAGGCAGAGAAGCACGGCGCCGGCGTTGTTGTTCACCGTCAAGGCCGCCTCTGCTCCCGTGAGAGAACAGAGAATTTTCTCCACGTGGGCGTTTCTGTGGCCTCGGGTTCCCTCCTCGAGGTTGTATTCCAAGTTGCTGTACCCTCTGGCCACCTCCAGGACGGAGTCGAGGGCCTCCTGGGCCAGGCAGGAACGTCCCAAGTTCGTGTGAACCACCACCCCCGTGGCGTTCAGGACCGGGCGCAGGCGGCGGCGTCCAAGGGCTTTCAGCGAGGCCTCCAGGGTTTTGTCGAGGGTTTCCGCCGAAATGTCCTCCCCTTGAAGGAGAGCCCGGCGCATACGCGACAGTTCTCCGTTGAACACCCCTTTGACCGTCTCTCTCCCCAGTTGTTTTTGCCAGGAAACGGCCCACTCTTTTTCCAGGAGAACGTCCATTCCGGGAATCGCTCTCATTTTCCCCTCGATGTCGTCAATCATCACGATGCCCCTTAGTTTGTTTATGTTTCGTATTTATGTTTCGTATTGATGTTCCGTAAAAGAAGAATACATATTCTATAATAACTCTAAATCATAAAATTGCCCGGTGCGCCGCACCATTTTCAGGAGGGACGAAGCATGAAGAAGATCGACGCGAGAGGAAAAGCCTGCCCGGAACCGGTCATTTTGACCAAGGCATGCCTGGACCGAGGTGAAAGGGAAATCGAGGTCCTGCTGGACAACCCCGTCTCGGCCAGTAACGTGAGGCGTTTTTTGGAAAATAAAGGGTTTGCCGTGCATTTGAAAGACGACGACGGGGTGATCACGATTTCCGCAAGCTCAAAAAACGGGCCGGTGGGCGCGGCTTCCCCCAATGCCGAGGAGATGGATCTTTTGCGTCGCCCGTCCAATATTCAAGCTCCGGCCCAGTCCCGGAAACAGGAAAAACAGCGGCAAGAAGAACTGAAAGAACTGAAATCCGAGGAGACCTTTTCCGTTCTCATCACCTGTCAAAACCTGGGGCGGAACGATCCGCAGCTCGGCGAGATTTTGATGAAGAGCTTTCTGGGAACGCTGTCCCAGTTGGACGACGCCCCTCTCGCCGTCGCCCTCATGAACGAAGGCGTCAAGCTGGCGCTGTACGATTCCTCGTCCTGCGATCACCTTAAAAATCTGGAAAAGAAAGGCACTCTAGTGCTGGTTTGCGGAACCTGCGTCGGCCATTTTCAGATAGCCGAACAGATAGGGACGGGGACCATCTCCAACATGTTCGAGATCGTCGAGAACCTGAACAAAGCGAGCAAAATCATAACGCTGTAGCGCGGGGCTAGGCCGTTCCCGCGAGTTCCAGCGTCGGGCCCAGGCGCGACATCAGAGCCTCCGCCAGAGGGCGTGCGTTTTCCAGTTCGGGGTCCTTCTCCACGAGAGCGGCTGCTTCCTGCCTTGCCATCTCCAGAAGTTTGCGGTCCCGCACCAGGTCGGCAACGCGAAAGTCGGTGACTCCGTGCTGACGGATGCCGCAGATCTCCCCCGGTCCTCTCTGGCGAAGGTCCATTTCCGCGATCTTGAACCCGTCGCAGGTGGAGGACATGGCATCCAGCCGGGCGATCCCCTCCGGGGTAGTCTTTCCGGTCAGAAGGATACAGTGGCTTTCTCCTTCCCCTCTCCCCACTCTGCCGCGAAGCTGGTGCAGTTGCGCCACGCCGAAACGGACGGCGTCTTCGATGACCATGACGGTGGCGTTGGATACGTCCACCCCCACCTCCACGACGCTGGTGGAGACCAGAAGATCGGTTTCTCCCGACGCGAAAGCCTCCATGACGGACTCCTTTTCGTCGGCGGGCAGCTGTCCGTGGAGCAGGGCGATCTTCAGGCCGGGCAGCTCCTGTCTCAAATTTTGGAAACGGGAATACGCGGCGGTCACGTCCAGTTTGTCGCTCTCCTCGATTATGGGGCAGACCCAGTAGATCTGGTGTCCCTGGCGCGCCGTATCCCGGACGAAGTTCAACAAGCGCGTCTGCTGGGAGGGGGAAAAATCCAGGCGGTGGGTTTTCACGGGTTTGCGCCCGGCCGGCAGCTCGTCCAGAAGGGAGACGTCGAGATCTCCGTAGATGGAAAGGGTGAGAGTGCGGGGAATGGGGGTGGCCGTCATCACCAGCACGTGGGGCGAACGGGTTTTCGCCAGGAGGGCGTTTTTCTGCAGGACCCCGAATCGATGCTGCTCGTCCACAATCACCAGCCCCAGTTCTTTGAAAGAAACCTTCGGGCCGAAAATCGCGTGAGTCCCCACGAGTATCCGGGTATCTCCGGAGGAGACCCCCTCCAGGGTTTTGTTGCGGGCGCCCTGGGAAAGAGAGCCCGTCAAAAGATCGACGCGAATATCCAGTTTGGCCAGCAGCGCTTTGAGCCTGAAAAAATGCTGTTGGGCTAAAATCTCCGTGGGGGCCATGAAGGCCGCCTGAGCGCCTCCGTCCACGGCGATCACCAGCGCCGCCATGGCGACCACCGTTTTCCCGGAACTCACATCCCCTTGAAGCAAACGGTTCATGGGGACCTGGGAGGCCAAATCGGAGGCAACCTCTCGAATGCACCGATCCTGCGCTTTCGTCAACTGAAAAGGAAGCGACCGGCGGAAATTTTTGAATTTCTCTCCGGCGCGCAGCGGGCCGGAAACTTTTTGCGCCGAAGCGCGTCTTTTTTTACGCAGCAAAAGCCCCGTCTGCAAAAGAAAAAGCTCGTCAAAGGCCAAACGGTTTCGCGCCCTCAACCAGCTTTCACGTCCTTGGGGCCGGTGCAGCTCCATCACCGACTCTCTCAGGGCCGAAAAATTATATTTCTCCCGTATTTCCGCCGGGACGAAGTCCTCCACCTCGGACAAATAAAGCTCCAACGCCGAGGACACCACGCGGCGGACCCACTTGGGGGAAAGCCCCGCCGTGGCCGGGTAGATAGAGACGATACGCCCCACCGACTCCGGGTCGGACTCGTCCAACACCTCGAACTCGGGGTTGGTCAGTTGAAGTCCCGACCGCATTTCCACCTTTCCGTAAAGAGCGACCCGAACTCCTGGCACCAAGACGTCTTCCAGTTTTCGCGCGTTGAACCACACCGCTTTGGCGACGTTTTCGCCGTCGCTTAAAAGGATCGACGAAACCTCCAAACCTTGACGGGAAGTAGGACGTTTTTCGAAGGCGACCACCTGAGCCACCACAGATACCGCAGCGCCCGCGGTCAGCGCCGAAAGGGGCGTGATATTGCGGCGGTCTTCGTAGCGGCGGGGGAAAAAAAACAGAAGATCCTCCACCGTTTTGACCCCCAAGCGCGAAAAGGCGCGCTCACGCTTCTCGCCCACGCCCTTGGCAAATCGGACCGGCGAAAAAAGGCTCATCGCGAAAGGTTCACCGTCAGGAAATGGCCACCTCGTCGTCCGCGTCGTCGACTACGGGGGAGAAAGACAAGGTCATCCTCGTCGTCTCCTGCGGCTCTACCTCGTCGAGAGGCGAACTTCCTTTTTCTATTTTCCGGCTCGCTTCCTCGATCACGTGGGTAAATGCCCCCGCGAGTTCGCTGGCATCCCTCAAAAAACGCCGTCTTTCCACTTGAATTGCGCTCAGCTCGCGCTTGCTTTCCTCGATTTCATGTTTGACCTTGCTGGTTACGCGCCTCGCTTCCAGGCGGGCGGCGGCCGTGATATCGCTGGCCTTGTCGTTGGCCTCCGCCATGCGGCGCGCAATTTCCAATTCCGTGTTTTCCAGGCGCTTCTGGGCCTCTTCCTGCACTTCTTCGGCGTGTTTCAGAATCTGCGCTGCGGACGCGCGGGCATCGGCTATAATGCCGTCCGCGGTGATCTCCGCCTCCTCGATGCGGCGGCGTCCCTGAAGTTCGAACTCACTGACCTTGGCCTCGGCCTTGGCCAAAATGAGCTCTGCCTGATGTTTTGCGTCGTCTTCTTTGTCCTTTGCGCTTTTCTGAGCCAGAATGAGGGCATCTTTGATGGTGTCCTTCATGGCCTCATGCCGCTTCAGAGCTTCTTCCAGCTCGAATATGCGCCTCTGCTGCTCGCTCTGGCGCAAGGCATAAGTCTCCAGATCTTCGGCGATCTGGTTCAGAAATTCCTCCACATCCGGGATAGAATATCCCCCAAACGACGCTTTTTTCAATATTTTCAGCTCTACATCCTTGGCGGTCAAAAGATCCGACATCGGCTACTCCTCCCCGGGCCACCACTGAAGCATTCCTTCATGTGGCGTAATCACAAATAGAGACGGCCCTATGCGCTCCATCAGCCCTTTATGCGCAAACGCAACCCCTCCCATGAAGTGAAGAAAGCTGCGCCCTTCCTCTATGCGTTCCTCGTCCAGGCCCTGAAGGTCCAAAAGCACCATCGCCCCCTCCAGCAGCACATCGCGCAATCGAAGTTTTATATCTTCCGACGGGACTCCCTTGCAAAAAACCAACTTGGGAGAAACAGGCCTCGCGCGAAGCTCGTCTCTTTTCCCCATTTTGCTTTTTTTCGTTCCTCTGTGTTGCGGTTCTTCTTCGTAATCCGAGTACTCGTCTTCGTTATCTTCGTACTCGTCTCCATAAAAACCAAAAAGCTGCAACAGTTTTCGCACCCGTCCGTGCCTCCTTCAGAAAACAGGGAGTTCCTATCCTTCCTTTTCTATCTCTCTTTTTCTATCTCAATCTCTCTATTTTCGATTTCAATTTTAATATCAATATCAATTTCAATTTTCTATCTCTATTATAAATCAAGAAAACTTTAAGATAGATTTTTCGTTTTGTAAACGTTCAACATCCCGGGAGCGAACCCCTAAAATCCGCCTTTTCCGGCTCTTGGCCCAAACAAAAAAGTGCCTATCCGCACGCAGGTGCTGCCCTCCAAAATAGCCCAGTGAAAATCTTCGCTCATTCCCATAGAAAGCACGGGCACGGGCAACCCCGACCTCAGGCGAGCCTGGGACGCCATTTCTCGTAACTGGGCAAAGGCGCTCCGCACCCGCGTTTCGTCGTCGGTCAAAGGGCCGACGGTCATAAAACCCTCCAGCTTCAGGTGTGCGCAGCCCAGCACACCGTCCAAAAGCTCCGGGAAGTTTTCGACGTGGATCCCCGTTTTATTCTCCTCGCCCGACGTGTTGACCTCGATGAGAACAGGAACGGTACGCCCCTCTTCAGCCGCGGTGCGCTCGGCCGCCAAAGCCAATTCGACGGAATCCAGGGAATCCAGGGCGTCGAACAAGGCCAAGGCCTTACGGACTTTGTTGCGCTGCAGATGGCCGATCAAATGCCACTCGAGCTTCGAGGAATCGGCCCAAACTTCCTTTTCCTTAACTTCTTTTTCCTTAACTTCCTTTTCCCAAACTTCCTTTTTGGAGGCGGCTTCCTGCACTCGGTTTTCTCCCAAAGCATCCACAAAAGGCGCGGCCGTCAACATCTCCGCCACCGTTCTCGTTTTCGTGACCGCCATCAACTTTATTTCGGAACCCTTGCGTCCGGCGCGGGCGGCGCTTTCCGCCATTCTTTCTCTCACAGCCGCGGCGCGGCTTTCGATGCTTTTCTCTTCCATTTGCGCTTTCACCAAAGCCTGACGACTCCTTCTTTGACCTTGTCCGCGTGCAAAACCACCACGTTACCGGGAACGACGCCTTTCGTGATGAAAAAATTGCTCTCGTCCGCCGGGAAACCTTCGACTTGGGTAAATTCCGTAACGGTGCCCTTGACCATAAGAACCCCCAGCGCGCCCTCCCGCAGCACCACCGCCGAGTGGGGAAGCGCCACTCCCTGCCGGTTTCCCGTCAATACGCTGCAGGAGAACGTTCGTCTCCTCAAAATCTCCGGAGGGAAAAAAGGCAAGGTGAGATATACTTTGACTTTCTGTCCCACTTCGACGGAGGCGCGGACTGCGGCCTGCCTGCCCTTTCCGGCCGGCTCCGTCTTGATTTCCAGAAAGCCGCGCTTGATGTCCTGCTCCAGGGAAATCGTCTTGTCCAGGTAGGCGATACACCGCAAATCTTGGGGCTGGGGCACCAGCTTGCCCAAAGGCTTTCCTTTCTCCAAGGGCAGACCCTCCTGTACGGGCCGGGGGTTTTCGAGAAGCGGAAACTGAGAAAAACCGTGCCACAGTTTCGCGTAAACCCACTTTCCTTCCTGCCCGTCCAAGATGGGAGAAAAATATCCGGGCGTGTCCACGGCAACCGCGACGCCGTCAATGGCGGCCACCGTGTCTCCCTTCTGCACACGTCTGGGCTCGTGAAAAAGATACGTCACCACACCCTCCCGGGGAGCGGGAACGACCCGCTCGTCCCACACCAGGACGCCGTCCAAAGGCAGCTCTTCCACATAACCCATTGCCGTGGCCGCCACCACCTCGGGGTGCAGCATGTTGTAGTTGTCCAGCCACAAAAGGTACGCCTCGACGACGGCCATCACCAAAATCACGACTATCGCGTAGTAGACCGTTTTTTTGAAAAAACCCCAATTGCTGCCGTCGCGCCGGCGCTGGCGTTTCTTTTTGTTGTTGTTCGCTCCCATTCTTCAATTTACGACCTTTTTTATGACCTTCTTTTATAACTTCTTGCCTCTATAATCCTGTTTCATAGCCTTCTTTATATAGCCTTCTTGCGCTGCCTTCTCTTTTATCGCGGAAAATCTCGGCAAAAGCGTCGTGGTTGTGGATGCTTTCGGCGCTCAGCACGGATATGCCGTACCAGTTTATTCGCTCGTCCCGATTCAACTCCACAGCCAAGTCCCGCACCACATCCTCCACGAAGTGAGGGTTGGCGTAGGCCTGTTCCGTCACGTATCTTTCGTCCTCGCGCTTCAGCAAAGTGTAAAGAGGCGTCGACGAAGAACGCTCCACCACCTGAATCATCTCTTCGAACCACACCAGCTCGTCCATTCTGACCCAGAGGCGCACCCGTGTCCGTTGATTGTGGGCCCCGCAAGAGGAGATTTCCTTGGAACAAGGGCAAAGAGTTTGAACGGCCACCTCTACCCCCGTGATCATGTCGAAGGCGTCTTCTTTGTACATCCCCCGCAAGCTGGCGTCGTAGCGCATGTAGCTCGGGATACCCGAAACAGGAGCGCATTTACGGATAAAATAGGGGAACTGAAACTGGATTTCCGCCTCCGTCGCGTTCAGCTTCGTACACAGGCGCCGGGTCAAGGCCTCGAGGGTGGCAGGGCCGACCTTGCCTTTGTATTCTTCGAGGGTCTCGATGAAACGGCTCATGTGCGTTCCTCTGTATTCGTGAGGCAGCGAGACGGACATGGAAACCGACGCCACCGTATTTTGGATACCGCTGTCCCGGTCCATGACGATGACGGGATAGCTGACGTTCCGCACACCGACGCGATCGATAGCGACGTTTCTGGAATCTTTGTCGCTCTGCACATCTCTCAATTTTTCAGGCCCCTCGCAGGGACCGAGCGGGTGTTCCGACCCCTCGGTCTTCGGCTCTCAGAATCGCGCAGTTGGTGGGCGTCTCCCAAATCTCTACTTGAAACAGCCTGCAGTTGGGACGCAAAACTTCCTCTTGAATCTGGTCCCAAATCCAGCCCGCGATGTTTTCCGCCGTCGGCTGTTCCACCACGTCGTTGATGTAGCTGTGGTCCAGACGCGACAGCACCCGCTCTTGCACGATTCGGGACAATTCGCAAAAGTCGAGAACCATCCCCTCCTCGTCCGGAGTCCCTTCCAACGTCACGCCCAACCGGTAGGTATGCCCGTGCAGAGCTTCGCACTTGCCATGATAATGAACCAGATTGTGAGCCGCGTCGAAAGTGAATTCTTTGTGAAGTAACACCTTAGCCTCCCCGCTGGAGTTTCTCCTTCTTTATTCCCCCGTTGACACGATGAAATACGTCCATAAGAAAACGTCAAAATATACAAAACAATTTCGGCATTTTTTTATTTTACATCATTGTTTTCATTATTGTGTTTATTATTGTTTTCATTTGCCCGTGCTGCCGAATCCTCCGGTATTGCGCTCCGTTTCGTCCAGAGCGTCGGCCTCCGTCCAGTCCACCTGACTGACGGGAGCCACGACCAACTGGGCGATGCGGTCCCCCGGCTCTATCGTAAAAGGGGCGTCGCCCAAGTTCAGTAAAATCACCTGAATTTCGCCGCGGTAGTCCGCGTCGATGGTTCCTGGACTATTGGGCAAAGTTATTCCCTGTTTCAACGCCAGCCCGCTGCGAGGACGCACCTGAGCCTCGTAGCCGAGGGGGAGCGCAATGCGGATACCCGTCGGAACCAGGGCTCTCTCCCCAGGCTGCAAAACGCGCCTTTCCACCGAGCGGAGATCGACCCCCGCCGATGCCGGCGTCGCGTAGGCGGGCAGGGGAAATTCCCTGGCGCGCTCCGTCCGGTGTATGGCAACCGATACTCTGGGCATGTTTTCCAATTTTCAAATTCTCCGTCTCAAAAATCTCCGTTTCAAGCTCTCCGATTCAAACTTTCCGACTTCAAACTCTCTGACTCTAATCCCTCCGGGAAGACCGTCCGCTGTAGGGGCGAGAGTCCCGCCCGCCTTTGTCCCACCGGTCATGGCGCTCGACCCGCGGACTGCTGTCGGAGATACTTTCGATCAGGTTCTCGCGCTCGCGCTCGTCGGGCAGGTATTGAGCGAACCCCAGTTCCGTCACCTTGCGCTCGTCCGAGACGATGCGGCGGCGCGTCAAGTTCACCCTGCCCATGTCGTCGATCTCCTTGATCATGACCAATACCTTGTCGCCCACCTTGAAAACGTCCTCCACTTTGGGAATGCGATGGGTGCTGACCTCGCTCAGGTGAAGCAGGCCCTCCTTGCCGGGCAGGCACTCCACGAAAGCGCCGAAAGCCATGAGGCGCATCACGGTCCCGTAATAGACTTCACCGGCCTCCAGGTTTTTAGTGAGGCCGCGGATGATCGACAGGGCCTCATTGACCTGTTCCTGAGTCGGACCCGCGATGCTCACGTTTCCGGAGTCCTCCACGTTGATTTTGACGCCGGTCTTTTGGGTGATGCTGCGGATCATTTTTCCGCCGGGGCCGATGATATCCCGAATCTTCTCGGGATCCACGAGGGTCTTGTGGATGCGCGGGGCGTTGGGGGACAGGTTGTCCGCCGTGGAGATCTGGGTCTCCATTTTGTCGAGGATCTCGAACCGGGCCTTTCGGGCTTGATGCAAGGCATTGTGCAGAATTTCCCGGGTGATACCGCCCGCTTTGTTGTCCATCTGCAGCGCCGTCACCCCATCCCGGGTTCCGGCCACCTTGAAGTCCATGTCTCCGTAGTGGTCTTCGAGCCCTTGAATGTCGGTGAGGACTTGAACTTTATCGCTTTCCTTGATGAGCCCCATGGCGATCCCCGCTACGTGCTTGCGCAGGGGCACCCCCGCGTGCATCATGGACAAACTGCTGCCGCATATGCTGGCCTGAGAGCTTGAACCGTTGGATTCCAAAATGTCGGATACGACCCGGATCACATAAGGAAACTCCTCTTCCGGCGGAATCACGCAGCGCAAGGCCCGCTCGGCCAAAGCTCCGTGCCCGATCTCCCGCCTGCCGGGGCCGCGCATGGGGCGAACCTCCCCCACCGAATAGGGCGGGAAATTGTAGTGCAGAATAAAACGTTTGGCCGGCTCGTCCAGTTTGATGCCGTCCAGGACCTGATCGTCTTCCCCCACCATGCCCAGGGTCGTCACGGCCAGGGCCTGGGTCTCTCCCCGGGTAAAGAGTGCCGAGCCGTGAACGCGGGGCAGCACCCCCAGCTCGCAGCTTATAGGGCGAAGCTGGTCCATAGCGCGTCCGTCTGCCCGCATACCTTCGTTCACGATGATGGAACGCATGATTTTTTTGATTCGCTCGTCGACGAAGGCGGAAATGTAATTCTCCAGTCCAGGATGAGATTCCGCGAACCGCTCTTTGGCCGTTTTCTTGATTTCCCCGATTTGGTCGGCCCGGGGCTTCTTTTCGGGAACGCGGACGGCGGCGTCTATGGCCGCGTCCAGGTTCGCCGTGATCCATTCGTCCACGTCAGGGTAGGTTTCGGGCGGGGCGATGACGACTTCCGGCTTGCCCACCTCCGCCTTCATCTGACGGAACAAGGCGATGAGTTTTTTGATCTCCCCCTGCGCCAGTTCGATGGCATCGACCAAAAGTTCTTCCGAAACTTCGTTGCAGCCGGATTCTACCATCGTGACGCCGTCGTCGTGGCCGGCCACCAGAAGGTCCACCTCCGACGAGGCCATTTCTTCCTCCGTCGGGTTGACGACGAACTTGCCGCCGACCCTCCCGATGCGCACGGCTCCGATCGGGCCGCCCCAGGGAATGCCCGAGATCGCCAGAGCCGCCGAGGCTCCGTTGATGGCCAGAACGTTGGGAGGGCAAATCTGATCCACGGACATGACCGTGGCCACCACATGCACCTCGTTGCGCATCGTGTCGCCGAACAGGGAGCGGATGGAGCGGTCGATCACCCGCGCGCTCAATATCGCCGATTCGGTGGGACGTCCTTCCCGTTTGATAAACCCGCCGGGAATTTTCCCCGCGGAGTAATAGCGTTCCTCGAAATCCACCAACAGCGGGAAAAAATCTATGCCCGTTCGTGCCGTATCCGTCACGCAGGCCGTGGTCAAGATTACCGTCTCGCCGTGGGACGCGACGACAGCGCCATTCGCTTGTTTCGCCAGTTTGCCCGTACGAAATACAAGCGGTTTGCCGCCGATCTGGACGGAAAATTCTCTCTCCATTACACACATTCCTCCTCGAATATCTCTTCCGATTATATATAGACGGGGATTAGAATAGCACAAGATAAGATTTACTCCAATAGACGTCGAGACGTCCCGGCGTCGGCCCGGAGAGTTTTTTTATGGCCTTGACAAGGGGGACCGCCATGGTTAATGTTTAACGCCCCGTCTGCCGGTTCCATATGGACAATGGAAATATTGGGATAGAAATATTGGGATAGAAAGATTTGGGTAGAAAGATTTGGATGGAGAGATTTGTTGGATAGAAAGATTTAGATGGAAAGATTTGTTTGGATGAAAATATTTGGGCAGATCGATGAATGAAAGATCAATGAATGAAAGATCGATGAATGAAAGATCGGAGATAAAGGAGATTGGAATTTGGCGAGAATAATCACTCTCATTCCGGTTCGGATAAGTTCTGAAAGACTGCCGAGAAAGGCCCTCCTGGACATCAACGGAAAGAGCCTCTTGCAGCGGGTGTTCGAAAACGTGAGGGCCGCCATTTCAGGCGACGTAGCCGTGGCGTCCCCGGACGAGGAAATAATAGACGCTTGCGGGGCTTTTGGCGCGAGGGCCGTCTTGACCGCGAAGGGCCTGCCCAGCGGAACGGACGCCATCGCCGACGCGCTCCGGGTCATCCAGTCGAGAGATGGGGAGTACGACGTCGTCGTGGATTTTCAGGGCGACAACGTCAACGTGGATCCCCGCGTCAACCTCCCCCTGATCGACATGATAGCGCGCACAGGGTGCGATATGGCTACTTGCGGAATGGTCTTCAGATCCCCTGGGGAGGTGGCGGACCCCAACAGCGTGAAAATCGTGATGGGGCTCAGACAGGGAGAAACCGAGGGCAGGGCGCTGTACTTCACCCGGGCCGCCGCCCCCTATGTGCGAGACCCGGAGCGCGTCGGCGTCAACAAAGACTATTACCATCACATCGGCATCTACGTCTTCAAGGCGTCGTCACTGGCGCGGGTCGCGTCCTTGCCCGAGGGGGTACTGGAAGTCCGGGAAAAGCTCGAGCAGCTGAGGATGCTGGAAAACGGGATGACCATCCGCGCAAAGATCATCGAGCGCCTCAAACTCGTTGACGAGGCTCCGGCCGACGTCAACACCCCCGAGGAATACGAGGCCGTCAAGAAGTGTATCCCGTAGAATGCCTCTAAACAGTAAACAGTAAACAACAAAAAAACCTCGATTTTCAGCGAGGTTTCAGACTTTCATACTTATTCTTTTTCATTATTTATTCTTTTTTATTTTGGTCGGGACGAGAGGATTCGAACCTCCGACCCCCTGCACCCCATGCAGATGCGCTAGCCAGGCTGCGCTACGTCCCGATGTGGAAATTTTACAGCATTTTCAGCAAAGGTCAAGAGCCGCGGGGATAAGTCATGCCGCGCCAAAAAAACCGGGAGGGAGATCCCTCCCGGGGTATTTCTCTCTTGGCTTTAAGCTGCTTAATACATACCGTCCATTCCACCCATGCCGCCCATACCACCGCCGGGCATAGCGGGCTCTTTCTTCTCGGGCTTGTCGGCGACGATGCCCTCGGTGGTCAGAACCATCGCGGCGATGGATCCCGCGTTCTGCAGAGCGGAGCGGGTGACCTTCACAGGGTCGATAATGCCCGCCTTGACCATGTCGATGTACTCGCCCGTGGCGGCGTTCAGGCCCTCTCCGGCCTTCAGGGTCTTGACCTTCTCCACGACTACGTCGCCCTGGTAACCGGCGTTTTCGGCGATGAGGAAGAGCGGGGCTTTCAGCGCATTCAAAACGATCTGCCCGCCGGTCTTCACGTCGCCCTCCAGCTTGGCGACGAATCCCTCCAGCGCGGTGGCGCAGTTGAGGGGAGCCACGCCGCCTCCGGCCACAATGCCCTCCTCCACAGCGGCCCGGGTCGCGTTCAGCGCGTCTTCGATGCGGTGCTTCAGCTCTTTCTGCTCGGTCTCGGTCGCGGACCCAACCTGAATGACGGCCACGCCGCCCACCAGCTTCGCCAGGCGCTCCTGAAGTTTTTCCTTGTCGTAGTCGGATGTGGAGTCCTCTATTTCTTTTTTGATCTGAGAGGCGCGCTTGCGGATCTCATCGGGGTTGCCGGCACCCTGAGTGATGGTGGTGTCCTCTTTGGTGATGCGGACCTTCTTGGCTTTGCCCAGCATGGAGAGTTCCGTGTTCTCGAACTTCAGGCCCACTTCCTCGCTGATGACCTGGCCGCCGGTGACGATGGCAATATCCGCCAGCATGGCCTTGCGGCGATCCCCGAAGCCGGGGGCCTTGACGGCCGCGACCTGCATGACGCCCCGCAGTTTGTTGACTACAAGGGTGGCAAGGGCCTCTCCTTCCACGTCCTCGGCGATGATCACCAAGGGCTTGCCCGTCTGCACCACTTTCTCCAGGACGGGAAGCAGGTCTTTGATGTTGCTGATCTTGCCGTCGTGGATGAGGATGTAGGCGTCGTCGAAACTGGTCTCCATGCGCTCTCCGTCCGTGACCATGTAGGGGCTGATGTAGCCCTTGTCGAACTGAAGGCCCTCCACCATCTCCAGGGTGGTTCCCACGGTCTGGCTGTCCTCTACGGTGATGACGCCCTCTTCGCCCACCTTCGCCATAGCCTCGGAGATCAGCGCGCCCACGGCGCCGTCGTTGGCGGAAATGGAGGCGACCTGGGCAATTTTTTCCTTCTCTTTCACGGGGATGGATTTTTTCTTGAGTTCCTCCACCACAAAGTCGATGGCCTTCTCGATGCCCGCCCGCATTTGCATGCCGTTGGCCCCGGCGGCCACGTTCTTCATGCCCTCCCGGATGATGGCGCGGGAGAAAATCGTGGCGGTGGTGGTGCCGTCTCCGGCGATGTCGTTGGTTTTGGATGCGACTTCTTTCAAAAGCTGGGCGCCCGCGTTCTCAAAGGGGTCCTCCAGCTCGATTTCCTTGGCGATGGTGACCCCGTCGTTGGTGATGGTGGGGGAGCCGAACTTTTTCTCCAGTACGACGTTGCGCCCTTTAGGGCCCAGCGTCACACCCACCGTGTCCGCAACTTTGTCGATGCCGCGGAGCATGGCGCGGCGGGCGTCTTCGCTGAAAGCAAGAATTTTAGCCATAATATACCCTCCCTACTTCTTCTTGAATTACTTCTCGATAATGGCGAGCACGTCCCGCTCGCTGAAGATGACGTATTCGTCGCCGTCGATCTTGACCTCGGTGCCCGCGTACTTGCTGAAAATAATGCGGTCTCCCACCTTGACCTCGATGGGCAGCTTCTGCCCGTTGTCCAGCACTTTGCCCGACCCGATGGCCATAACCTCGCCCTCGGTGGGCTTCTCTTTCGCCGTATCCGGCAGAACGATGCCGCCTTTCGTTTTTTCCTCGCGGGTGAGAACCTTCACTACGATTCTGTCTCCAAGTGGCTTGAGATTCATAAACAATCCCTCCTGATATTTTTGGATATTAGCAGTCTTTGCCAAAGAGTGCTAATCGTTTTGCACGTGTGGAATAATAGCCTTTTGCCGTCCTCAGTTCAATACGAGAAATTACGTATCACTGAAACAGATCGCTGAAACAGACCTCGCTGAAACAGAAAAAAGGAGAAAGTCAGACCGGAATAATCGTTCAAACCCGCTATGCTCAACTAGAGTTCCAGGGACGGGTCCGGGGCAAGGTCCGAGGGGGTGCGCAGGCCGCGGTGCCAGCCATTGTATCCCGCCAGGGCGATCATGACGGCGTTGTCGGTGCAGCGGGAGGGCCTCGGCAGGTGAGCTTTCCAGTGCCGGCCGCTCTCCAAGGCCCTGCGCAGGGCGCTGTTGGCCGCGACGCCCCCCGAGACGGCCACGTCCGCGATGCCCGTCTGCCTCACGGCCAGGGCGACCTTGACGATCAGGGCTTGAGTGACGGCGTGCTGAAAGGAGGCGCAGAGGTCCGCAAGAGGCAGCGAGAACTCGCTCAACGAGCACTCGCGCAACGAGATCTCCCCGGGGACCAGAGGCCCGGTAGATGTCGTTTGTTTCGCCTGCTCGCTCAATTCCTGCTCTTTCAGTTTCTGCTCTTTCAGTTTATTGACCTGCCAGAGAAGGGCTGTTTTGAGGCCGCTGAAACTGAACTCCACGCGGTTCGTGTTTTTCAGGGGGACGGGGAAGTCGAAAGCCCTCGGGTTTCCCGTTCTCGCGAGCTTGTCGATCTCGGGGCCGCCGGGATAGGGAAGGTTCATCACCTTTGCCGCCTTGTCGTAGGCCTCCCCCGCGGCGTCGTCCCGGGTGGCCCCCAGGACGGCATAGCGGCCGAAGTCGTAGACCCGGACGATTTCCGTGTGACCGCCGGAGACGATCAACGACAAAAAGGGCGGCTTCAAGGCGGAGTCGATGAGGGGGGCGAACATGTGACCCTCTAGGTGGTTGACTCCGATGAGGGGAACGCCCCAAGCCTGAGCGAGAGCGCGGGCCGTCTCGACCCCCACCATCAGAGAGCCCATGAGCCCGGGGCCCTGAGTGACGGCGATGAGGTCCAGGTCCCTGCCTGCTATACCCGCGGATTTCAGGGCGGCGTCGATCGAGGGAAGAATGTTTTCCAGGTGCCTCCGGGCGGCGAGTTCAGGGACGACGCCGCCAAAGGGAGTGTGATCCTGGCTGGACAGAAGCTCCGCCAGCACCTCCCGGTCGTTCCTCAAAACGGCGACCGCGGTGTCGTCGCAGCTGGTTTCGATGCCCAGGGTCAAAAATCCCTCCGCAGGGTTCTTCACTTTTTGGGGATCTCCAGCGTCCCTTGGGCGTCCTCGTACCGGAGCTCCACCTTCTGCCCCGGCTTCAGGGAGGGCGCGGCGATGCTGACCGCTCCCGTGTCGCCGGGGGACAGTTCCCTCTTCCAGTATTCCTCTCTCGTCAGAATATCCTCGGGGGTAACGGAATATTCGCCGATGACGAGCTTCGACGGGTCGAAGTTCCAAAACTTGATGGCCCTGTAGCGCAGCACGAACACGTCCCGCCCCTTGACCTTCGCCCTCGTGTCCTGACGGTTGCTGGAGTAGTGGTTGAGGGCATTCACAAGCCATTCTTCCACGTCACGGTCCGCGTTCAGGGCGTGAGTGAGACCGCGCTCGACTCGGGTGACGTTCAGCTTCCCTCTGACGTTGAGGACGATGTCGTTCCCCAGCTTCTGCGCGTCGATCCACAGCGTAGCCGTGCGGTCGCTCAGGCGCTTCTCCCACGCCTTGGAGCTATGGGCCTCGGCCCGCAGTCCGCCCAAAGAAAAAAGCACGAGACAAACAAACTCCAGGCAAACGAACATCCCCATATTTCTGCGCCTCATATATTTTTTGCCCATTCTGCCGGCTCCTTTCTCAAATGAAATACACATCTTCGTTAATTACACACCTTCATCAATTACACATCTTCATCACACACATATCTTCATCGAATACAGAATCCGAGACACCGCAGCCGCGGGTTCATAATATAATACACATAAAATTCAAGGAGTGGACGTCATGTTGAAGCACACGAAGATCTCCGATCCGGAGCTTTACCGTTTGGTTCTGGAGGAGCTGGACAGGCAGGAAAACAATATCGAAATGATCGCGTCGGAAAGCACGGAAAGCGAGGAAGTTTTGGAACTTTCCGGCTGCGTCTTCGCGAACAAAACCACGGAGGGCTACCCCGGCGCCCGCTTTCAGGCGGGCTCTCAGACGGCGGACAAAATGGAGCGTCTGGGCATCCAGCGCGCCAAGGATTTGTTCGAGGCGGATCACGCCAACCTCCAGCCCTACTCCGGCTCCACCGCCAATTACGGGGTCTACGCGGCGGTGCTGAAGCCCGGCGACACCGTGCTGGCCATGAAGCTGGACCACGGAGGACATCTGACCCACGGCTCTCCCGCCAACTTCATGAGCAAGTTTTTCAATTTCGTCTCTTACGGGCTGAAAGACGACACGGAGCTGATCGACTACGAGGAACTGGAGAGCCTGGCCCACCGGCACAGGCCGAAGCTGGTCATAGCCGGGGGCAGCGCCTATCCCCGCCTGATCGACTACGAGCGCGTGGCCAGGGCCGCCCATTCCGTGGACGGGCTGCTGATGGTGGACATGGCCCACGTGGCCGGTTTGGTGGCGGCCAAGGTCATCCCCAGCCCCGTGCCTCACGCGGACTTCGTGACCTCCTCCACCACCAAAACCTTCTGCGGGCCCAGGGGCGGCATGATTCTCTGCAAGGCCCCCCACGCTCGCGCCCTGGACCGCGGCGTGTTCCCCGGCGCCATCAGCTCCATCCATCTGAACATCATGGCGGCCAAGGTCTGGTGTCTGAAGAACGCGGCGACCCCCTCCTTCAGGACCGTCATGGAGCAGGTGGTGAAAAACGCCGCCTCTTTGGCGAAAGAGTTGGAGAAAAACGGCTTCCGGGCGGTCAGCGGGGGTACGGACAACCATATCGTCCTCCTGGACCTGCGCTCCAAAAAAATCACGGGTAAACTTTTCCAGGACGCCCTGGAATACGTGGGGATCACGGTCAACAAAAACATGATCCCCGGCGATCCCGAAAAGCCGTCGGTCACCAGCGGCGTGCGCATCGGAACCACCAGCGTGTCCCAGCGGGGCATGAAGGAGCCGGAAATGAGGGCCATCGCCGAGATCATGAACCGCGTGGCGGCCGCCCCCGAGGACAAAGAGAACCTGGAGGGCTGCAAAACCCTGGCGTTGGAAATGACCGCGCGGTTCCCCCTTTACCCCCAATGAACGAGGTGTCGTTTTGATCAATTTATCCATATTCGACCACGACATGACCATCGTGGACTCCAGCTACGCGATTTTGAACGCCATCAACAAAGTGGCGGAGGAGGTGGGCAACCCGCCCGTCACCCACGAGACCGTCTTGAAATTTGCCGCGGTTCCCATGCGGGACTTTGTCGAGGGGATCTGGGGAGAGTGCCGGCAGAGCTGGCTCGACCTCTACCGCGAAAAAGCCGAGCCCATCGAGTACCAACAAATACGCCCGTTTCCCGAGGTTCCCCGGGCCTTGACGAAGCTGCGGGAGATGGGGGTTTTTTTGGCCGTTGCCTCCAACCGGCGGAATCCCAGGGCGGCTATGGACAAAAGTAAAACGTCCCAATATTTCGACATGATCGTCGGCCCCATCGACGGGCTTCCCTACAAACCGGACCCGGGTATGCTGGAGTACCTGATGGATCGCTTCGGGGTCTCCAAGTCGGAGACGATCTACGTGGGGGACTCCGATATCGACATGGAGACGGGCCATGCGGCGGGCGTGCGGTCCGTGGGGGTGACAAGGGGCAACTTCACCCGGGAGCAGCTGGAAAAAATGGGCGCGTGGCGGGTGGTGGCCTCCATGGACGATCTCCTGCCCATCGTCGCCCTGGACCGGGGCGAGGCACATATCCCGGGTTCGCCGACGGGGAAACGGGGATGTGACGGTGGGGAGTAAAAAGAGCAACAGGCTGGCGGAGGAAAAAAGCCCCTACCTTCTTCAGCACGCCCATAACCCCGTGGATTGGTATCCCTGGGGGGAGGCAGCCTTTGAACGAGCGAAGGAAGAGGACAAGCCCATCTTCCTTTCGATAGGATACTCGTCCTGTCACTGGTGCCACGTCATGGAAAAAGAATGTTTTGACGACGAGGAGGTCGCCGGCCTTCTGAACGACACCTGCGTTTCCATTAAAGTGGACCGGGAGGAGCGCCCCGACTTGGACGCGCTTTTTATGGAGATCTGCCATATTCAGAACGGCAACGGGGGCTGGCCCCTCAACCTTTTTTTGACGCCGGAGGGGGAGCCCTTTTTCGCCGCGACTTTTCTGCCGAAGCGGACGATCGGGAGAATGCCCGGCTTGGCCGACGTGACCCCCCGGGTGAAGTGGCTGTGGCTGACCCAGAAGGAGGACGTCCTGCGGGGCGCCAAACTCCTGGTGGAGACCCTCGCCGCCAGGACGGCCTTTGTCTCCGGCGGACAAGTGGGGCTCCTTCAGGCAAGAATGGCCGTGAAGGAACTGAAAGACATCTTCGACGAGGTGGGGGGCGGGTTCGGCTTCGCTCCTAAATTTCCCTGCGCTCCCAGGCTGCTTTTTCTTTTGGAGTACGCGCAAAATACCTCGGGCCCCGAGAGGGACGAGGTCTTTTCCATGGTGGACCTGACCCTCCGCAAAATGTGGGCGGGGGGAATCCACGATCACCTGGGCGGCGGCTACGCGCGCTATGCCACGGATGAGCGGTGGGTGGTGCCCCATTTCGAAAAGATGCTTTACGACCAGGCGATGCTTCTGTGGGTAGCGGCGGGGGCCCACGAAATCAAGGCCGACGACTTCTACCTGAAGTTCGCGGAAGATATCGTGGGGTGTATCCTGCGGGACTTCGCGTCCCCGGAATCGTGTTTCTGGACGTCCTTGGACGCGGACAGCGAGGGCGACGAGGGCAAGTTCTACCGATGGACGGAGGAGGAGATCCGAAAGACCCTGCCCCAGGGCGACGCGGGGATCTTTTGCGCGGCATACGCCGTTTTGCCGGCCGGCAATTTCATGCACGAGATGACGGGGATGCAGATGGGCTACAACGTGCTGTACGAGGCGGCCACCTACACGGAGCTGGCGAGGCGCTACGGCCTGCGGGGTCCGGAGCTTGTGAAGCGTCTGGAAAACGACCGGCGCATTCTTCTCGAGGCGAGAAACAAGCGCCCCAAGCCCCGGGTGGACGACAAGGTCTTGATGGACTGGAACGGGCTGACCATCGGGGCTTTGGCCCGCGCCGGGCGGGTTTTCGGGAAAAAAGAGTGGATACTTTCCGCGGAGCGGGCGGCCCTTTATCTGCAAAAAGTGCTGGTGGACCCCAAGGGCGCCTGGCGCCGCCGTTATCGGGCGAAAGAGGCGGCCATCGCGGCCCTGCCCGGGGACTACGCGGCGCTCATGTGGGGTGTCATGGAGCTTTACGAGTCCGCCGACATGGAAAAACAAAAGATCGAAAAACACAAAACGGATAAACAAAGAAAAGATTGGCTGCGGTACGCGGCGAACCTGGCCACGAAGCTGGAGGAAAATTTTTGGGACGAGCCTGGAGGCGGATTTTTCCTCTCGCCCGCCGACGAGGCCCACGTTTTTTTGCGCCGCAAGACGGCCGTCGACGATGCGGTGCCCTCGGCCAACGCTCTGGCCATGATGGCCTACGTCGCGCTGGCCAAAGGGGACCCCGAAAATCAAAAATACCCCGAAACGGCCAAGGCGATAGGGTCCTGTTTTACCCGTGCCGTCAACCTGCACCCGGTAGAATGCCTTTCCATCATTACGGCGTCCATGAAGCTCAAAAATTTAAAAGGAGAACACGGAACAGCCGATGAAAAAAATGTGCTTTAACTTTACTTTTTTACTTTACGCAAAACGTTGTCGAACGAGGAGGTTTTCGGATTTGAAGATTTTGGATTTGAAGATTTTAAGTTTGCAGAATTTAAGTTTGGAGATTTTAAGGTTTAAGATTTCGAGATTATGGGGAGCGGTTTTGTGGGTGGGGCTGCTGAGCATATTGAGCATGCTGAGCATGTTGAGTATGCCGGCGGAGGCCCTGTATCGCTTCGACGATCTTTTCGGCCCGTCGGGCAAAGGCGCCCAGTGGATGGTGGTGACGGGAGATTTGGACTCGGGAGGTGGCCCCACCACCTCGTTACACATGGAGACCACGGCGAACTTCGTCAACGCCCAGGACTCCGTGCTGCTGATGAACGGAGGCGTCCAGTCGGCGGATATTCAGACGATGTTTCTGGTCCTGCCCGAAAACTCGGCAACGATGGGCGTGGACTTCAATTGGACGCCCCCCTATCCCGCGCCGGCTTCTTACACCCAGGACGTTTTGGTGGACAACGCCTCCTACCAGGTGGTGAAGACGCCCCTCAGCACCTCCCCCGGCCCCAATAAATCCTATCAGCTCGATTTTCAAAAAAACTCCGTGGAGTACGGAAGCGTGCGGGGAAACTTCATTTTCCACCAAAACCCGGACTCCACCCCCTCCCAAACCCTGCAGATCCCCTTTATTATCGCCAATGTCTACAATGGAACCGCGGAGGGCAACCCGCTGCTTTTCAAAGCCACGATCCGGGACGCCTCGGCGGCGGGCTTCGGAGGCGGGAACATCGTGGCCTACGACCGCTTCGAGTGGGACGTGGTCGACGACAAGACGGTGGGGACGGGGAACGATTGGGTGTTCGTGCCCATCTCGAAACTTCCCATCGACACCAACACCGTCAGCTATCGTTTGTCCACGGAGGTCGTCAACTATACCTCCATCCGCTACGCCCTCCAGCGTTACGACGGTTACGCCTGGGTCCCCCTTTCCCCCACCCGCTGGGCCTTCGATATCCCCGCGGTGGGCGACGTCCCTGCCAGCATCTATCTGGACGAGTTGAGCCACATTCCCCCCGGCCTGGTCACCACCTACAACCAGAGCTTCAACGTGGTCAGCGGCGTCCGGGAGGCGATGCACCTGTACCCCGTGGACCCCGCGGCCGGGTTCCGCAGCCTCACCCTCGCCCATCGGTCCATTTTCGGCCTCACCCTGGGCACCGCCAAGGATTCCACCAGCGCCAACGCTTACGTGGCCACGGGGTTTCAGCTTCTCTCGGCAGGAAGCGACTTTTTGAGTAAAGTCGGCGCGGCGATGTCCGCTTCCAACGTCCAGATGCCGGAGCCGGCCGACGGCGTAATGAGCGGCGCCGTGGACTACGCCTACATTGCGGGCGACGTGATCGTTTCTTTGGGCGTCGAGACGACCGTTCCCTCCCGCATGACCGGCGAAAACGGCACGGGGCTCCTGCCCCTTCACGTCACTTTCAACCTGCCCCGGATGAACCAGATCATGAACCCCAAGTGGAGTACCCTGGTTCAGGAGTGGCGGAATACCGGCGCCATAGCCAACCTTTTTTCCAACAATTTCGCTCTTTATCTGCAGGACAGTTACGGCAACAACCTGGATCTGACCGAGTGGCTGAAGGACAACGGCGCTTACGATAAAACGGTGAAAATTTTCCTCGACGAACAGCGGAACGTGATCACGGTGAACTTCATCGTCATGCTGATGGACGGCGCGAAGTCCACCGTGCGCATTGTGGACGACACGACCACCATCACCAGTAACAGTTACATCGTTGTGATGGACGGCAACGCCAACAACAAGTGGGACATGAAATTCTTCATCGCCCCCTCCGGCTACGTCCCCACGAACAGCGGTTCTTCCGGCGAAAAAAGCGGCGGCGGTTGCAGCGCCGTGGGCACCTTGATCCTCTTGTTCTGCGTTCCCGTCATTATGAAACGGAGGTAAAACGCGATGAAAAAATTTCTTTTGACATGCCTGTTGGTGCTGGGACTGAGCGGGAGGAGCTGGGGAGCGACAACCGTTGGAAATGTAAATGAGTTATACATCGCTATTGCCACACCTGCATCTGGAGATATCACGATCAGCGGTAGCATACTTATGGAGACAGGTACTAACATCAGTAACGATATTGAAATATCCCGTGATATCACGATCAGCGGTGGAACTCTTGATGGAAACAAAGAATTCCCCATTTTCCATATTACCCATAACGCAACGGTCACGTTCGAGGGCGTAACTTTTATTAATGCCCAGAGAAAGGGAAATGGAGGCGCGATCAGTATCGAAAGTGGAACGGTCACTTTTAGTAGAAGTGCCTCTTTCCGTAACAACATTGCCACAGGTAGAGGAGGAGCCGTTTATGTCGCATCAAGTGGCAACTTGGTCTCTGAGGGCAGTGATTTCTCAGGAAATAGTGCTGATATAGGCGGAGCCGTCAGTATTGGGGAAGGAGATATCCCTCTTATCGTTGATCATGGCGACGACGTGTTCTCTGATGAATCTGTAAAAAACGTGAACCCTAATGCCGTTGATAAAATGCCGACGCAACCTTCTTTCTCATCAAAACGCGTGGGGTCGACGCCGGCGCATGATAACTTTTCGAATAATACATTTAGTAATAATCAGGCGAATTCTGGTGGCGCGGTTGCACTTGCCTCAGGAAAAACAACAGATTTCAATTCATGTACTTTTACTGGCAACAGTGCCTCATATTCAGGTGGGGCTGTGTACGTGAATAGTGGAGACTATGTCAATTTCAAAAATTCACAATTTTTATCGAACTCCTCTGGGATAGGAGGGGGAGCTTTAGACAATGGGGGACATGTTGAAATTGACGAAGGAAAGTTCGATGGAAATAAAGCAAACTCTTATGCAGGCGCGATCTATCAGCATGGTCAGACCCTATCTCTGCTAGGGACGATACAATTTCTCAATAATCATGCAACGCACCATGGAGGAAGTATGTGTACACCCAACTACGATTTTGGGACAGCAACGCTTGTATTTGAAAACAATACTACAGATGGTACAGGTGGCGCTATCCATGGGCATGGGAATCTTACTTTTCCCGCAACCGTAACGTTTCGAAACAATACTGCTCAAGTTTCTGGAGGGGCCATCTATGGGAGTGGTTCCGTGAAAATCGATGGAGGCGTTTTTGAGAACAACCAAGCGATAGCTAGCAACTCCAACAATGGCGGTGGAGCGGTGTTTGCTGTCGGAAATATCGATTTGACCAACGTCATTCTCACCAAAAACGCGACAACGAATGGAACTGGTGGCGCGACCTACAGCAGAGGCACCAGTACGCTGACAAACTGCGTATTCGAGGAGAATCTCGCAGGGGTGTCCGGCGGGGCAGCTTTTGCGGGAGATGTCAAAGCGGTGCAAACGACTTTCCGCTCCAATAATGCCTCCGGCAGTAATGGGGGCGGTGGTTTTGGAGGGGCCCTTTATCTCAATCCTGGAAACGCGCAAAGCACATTCGACAATTGCCTTTTCGAGTCTAACCAGTCGAAAGCAGACGGGGGATCTGTTTTTGTCACAGGTGACCAGCACGTCACGCTGTTCGCTACCTCCGTTTTCGACAAAAACTACTCGGCGGGAACTCAAGGCGGCGCTGTGTCTCATAAAGGGAAAAAAGTCCAATTCAGCCGCTGTACGTTCACGGGCAACTTCGTCAAGTCCAGTACCAACGCGCAGGGAGGTGCGGTGTTTGCCAACGCGGCGACATCCCAATTCGCCAACTGCACCTTCGTGGGAAACGATGCCGGCAGCGGCAAGGGAGGCGCCATTGCCCTCTCCGATCCTGGCGGTGTAACGACCCAGGATTCCGTAATTTTTTACTGCACGTTTACGGAGAACACGGCGGGCGGCGGGCAAGGCGGCGCGGTCTATACCGAAATGTCCACCGTGAATTTCGGAGCCTCGGCCTTCGTGGGGAACACCGCCACCCATGGAGACGACGTCTTTCGGGCCAGCGGAACGATTATCTCCTTGGGCTACAACATTTTAGGCAACTACGGCGTGACGGGGTCCGGCGGGCCCGCCGGAAATGTGGATTGGGCGGCGGATCCCGGAGTGACAGGGGGAAACGGACAAAATGGTTCCGACAAACACGGTCCCCAGTACACGCGGGCACTGCTTTTCGGTTCCAACTCCCTTGCCGACAATGTTTCGTCCGGCGGAACGGCCATAGAGGTAGGTTCTTCTTTGAGTACAACCCAGACCTTGAAAACCCTGGAAACGGTCCCGACGACGGTGAGTGCTGTCAACCCCGCCCTGGACTATATACCGGGGCAAATAGCTTTGAACTTGTTCAAGAGTTATTTTGCCGGCTTCCCTCATACCGACGAGCGAGGAGTATCACGCCCTGTTCCGACGGGCGGCAACAGCGACGTGGGGGCTTTCGAGCGAGGTGACGGGACTGTTCCGCCCATTCCTCCGTCTACCGGCGTCATCTCTTACGTGAGAATGAGCGGCATACCCAACACGATGACCAAGATCGGGCAGACGTGCAGTCTGACGGCCGTAGTCTATTACCAAAACGGGTCATCCTCCACCACTGAAGCCGTCGTCTGGGGCAGCAGCAGCCCCGGCGTCGCGTCTATCGACCAGTTCGGGAACCTGGTTTCGCTGATGCAGGGCAAAACCACCATCAGCGTCACCACCGAGAGGCTGGACGCCAACAGCCAGCACGCATCCGACTCCGCCGAGCTGGAGGTCTCCGAGGAATGGAGCTACACCAATATCCACCCCGACGTCTGGAAGAAACTGGGGCTCTTCAACAGCGAAATAGAGCAGTACGCGGAGCAGCTTCACTTTGTGGACGCCGACCCCTCCGAGGTCGAAGAGGACGAGTTCGCGAAGGGATTCAAGAGCGTTTACGGCGTATCCGCGTCCCAGGTATCGGAGCTTCGCAACGCCAGCGCGGTCACCTTCTCCTCCAAGAGCAGCTACGCGGCCAATAACTGGGCATCGGCCAAGCCGTCCATTGCGATCTCTCTGAGCGCCCTGTCCGTCGGCTCCCTGCTTCCCCTGGAGTTCACCTACAGTTTGAGCTGGAGCGAAGTGAGCAAAATTCTGGGGCGTGAGGTGACGAAGATCGGCAGTGCTACGGAGCTGTTCGGCTCCTTCAAACTCCTTTTCGAGAGCGCCGGCGGAACCCTGTCTCCGGTGGTGGACGCCGACGGAGAATTTGGGATCTCCGCGGCTCAAGCCATGTCCAGCGGGGCGTTGTCCATGAACAACGGCAACAACGGGCTGACCTTGACGCTCAGGGTCTTGCTGGGGGACGTACAATCCGCCTCCGACGGTAAGCCCAAACTGATCGATAAGCGGTTGGTGGTGGCGGACGGAGCTGCGGACGGGACAGCGGCCGGAGCCATGTGGCTCTTGCAGCGCACCGGCAAAGGCGGAGAGACCGTATCCGGCGAAAGCGGAGGCGGCGGCTGCAGCGCGGGAAGCGGGCTGGCGTCTCTTGCGCTGGCCATAGCGTGGATCGTGAAAGAGCGCCGGCTTTAGAAAATAAACCGCGGGTGAACTCGCCGTCCGCCCGATATGATATGGGTGAGTTCATTGGGCGGAGGGTATAGAGTATTGAAATAGAGATAGAGATAGAGTATAGAGCAAAAGGTATTGGACGGAGGGGTCTCTTTATCGATGGAAGGCGAAAAATTCGACGCGGCGACGCATCCCCTGGCTACCGGCAGGGTGGGCAGGCTGCTTCTCAAGTTTGCGATACCCAGTATCGTCTCGATGTTGGTGGGGGCCCTTTACAATATCGTCGATCAGATATTCATCGGACACGGAGTGGGGATTTTGGGCAACGCGGCCACCAACGTAGCCTTTCCCCTGGTCACCGTGTGCATGTCTCTTTCCCTGCTGCTGGGGATCGGAGGCGCGTCGAACTTCAACTTGGAGTTGGGGAAGGGAAACGTGGAGCGGGCGGGAAGGATCGTCGCCAACGCCGTGACCTACGCCGCCACGGCGGGCGTCGTTTTGTGCGTCCTGGTGCTTCTGTCCCTGAGGCCTCTCTTGCGTTCTTTCGGCGCGACGGACGAGGTGTTTTCCTACGCCGTGACCTACACCAGCATAACCTCCTTCGGCATGCCGTTTTTGATCATGTCCACCTGCGGCAGTCATTTGATCAGGGCGGACGGAAGCCCCACCTACTCCATGCTGTGCAACCTGACGGGCGCGCTCCTCAACACCGTTCTGGACCCTCTTTTCATGTTCGGGTTCCACATGGGAATAGCCGGCGCGGCCTGGGCGACCACCCTCTCCCAGGCCGTCAGCTGCGCTATGGCCGTAGCTCACCTGATGCGATTCAGGAGCGTTCCCCTGACGAAGGACTACTTCCGCCCGAGGCTCGCCGAACTGAAGGCCATCCTGTCCCTGGGTTCCTCCGCCTGCTTCAACCAGCTCTCGATCATGTGCGTCCAGATCACCATGAACAACACCCTCACCCATTACGGCGCCTCCTCGATCTACGGCAGCAACATCCCCCTCGCCGCAGTGGGCGTCATCACGAAGGTCAACATGGTCTTTTTCTCGACGGTGATCGGCATCGCTCAGGGCGCGCAGCCCATCATAGGGTTCAACTACGGCGCCAGAAACTATGCCCGAGTGGAGAAAGCGTTCTGGATGGCTCTGGGTTGCGGCACCACCGTGTCTTGTTTGTCGTTTTTATGTTTTCAGCTTTTCCCGAGGCAGATCATTGCCCTGTTCGGCAGCGGCAGCGAGGAATATTACCTTTTCGTGGAGAAGTTCTTCCGCATTTTTTTGATGATGGCCTTCACCAACGGGCTCCAGCCGTCCACGGCCAGCTTCTTCACGTCGATAGGCAAGGCGATGAGGGGTTTTCTGGTGGCTTTGACGAAACAGATTCTCTTTCTCCTGCCCCTCATCGTGGTGTTTCCCCGCTTTTGGGGTATCGAGGGCATCATGTACGCCGGCCCCGTAGCCGACGCCGCCGCCGCGATCCTGGCCGCAGGGCTGGTGACGGCGGAAATGCGCGCCATGCGGAAGCTCTGAGACAGGAGATTTTCACTTCAATTCAGCAATGCAACGCCCACAGTGCCCGATAAAAAGGTCGGGCATCTTTTCGATGTGTGAGTGCGTAAATTATTCTTACATCCTGCAATATACTGCGCATTCGCCCGACGAGTAAACTCAACCTTGTACTTGCTCACGAATCATATCTCTTATGCCGGAAAATACATTGGAGGCGGGTATAGTTGACGCTCCGGAGCGCAGTTCTCTGTCGGCTTCCATAAGCTCGGCAGTCAGTTGCAGTCGATCTATCATCTCGTTATATGCTTCCGAACTCATGACCACTACTTTCACCCCTCGAGTAATCAATACAGGTCCTTTCTTTCCACGGTTTCAGCCGAGAATGTGCCGCGAAAGCGCACGGAGAGGATGCGAATCCTCAAAGCAGCGGGACAGGGCTTCTTTTTAGGCCATTTCGTCGGAGAGCCAGGCCGCCAACAGGCGAGTGGACGCTGTGACGGAATCCCAGTGGGTGCGTTCGTAATGGTGCGTCGCTTCTACCCCTGGTCCGAAACAGACGGCGCGGACGTCGTTGCCGGCCTTTACGCTGCAAGAAGCGTCACTTCCATAATTCAGGTAGGTGTCGATACAAAAGGGAATTTCTTCCGTCCGGGCCAGGTGGACCAGACGGCGTATCATTTTGCGGTCGTAAGGCATTACGCCGTCGCGGGCTACAATCGTAACGCTATGCTCGTCGGAGGTATGGCCCTCGGCGACGACCCCTATGTCTATAGAGGCGAACTCGACGGTTTTGGGCGGGATGACGGGGGTTCCGTGTCCGATCTCCTCGTAGTTGCTGATGTAAAAATGCGACGTGTGAGCAAGGGGGAGAGATTGCTCCTTCAGGGCTTTGATGGCACCGAAAAGAATGGCGATACCCAGCTTGTCGTCAAGAAAACGGGACTTCACGTACCCTTCTTCGGTGATTTCCAAGCGCGGATCGAAAAACACGGGATCCCCGCAATGGATTCCCAAAGCCTGGGTGGCCTCCTGAGAGGATGTTTCGACGTCCAGCCGCAGCTCTATTTTCTCCATATCGTGAACTTCGTCGCGGACGGAAGCCGTGTAGGCGTGACGCGACGCGTGATCGGGGACGAGAGTTCCGCGGTAGTCTCGGCCGTCCAACGTGCGCAGGGTACAGTTTTCTCCCTCGAAAGCGCGCCAGTCGAAGCCGCCTATGGGGTAGAGGCGAAGCCTTCCGTTGGGCTTGATCTGCCACACCGTGGCCCCCAAGGTATCCACGTGAGCCGCCACCAGGCGATGGCGCCGGTCGTCGTTTCCCCGCCACGATCCGATGAGGGCCCGTTTATTCGTTTCCGTGACGGGGATGCCGTATTTTTCGAACTCGAGGGCGATTCTTTTCGTGGCGGCGTCGCAGTCTCCGGCGATAGAGGGGATCGCCAGCAGCTCGGAAGTGAAGGCTTTCACATATTCCACGTCGATTTGCGGTTTCGCGCCCATTTTCCATTACCCCCGAATGATTTCCAGAGCCCCGTTCCACATGGTTTTTGCGTTTTCCACCACGGACAAATTGGCTTCGTAGGCGCGGCTGGCCACGAGCATGTCGGTCATCTCGCGTACCAGGTTCACGTTGGGAAAAGACACGTAACCGTTCGGGTCCGCGTCGGGATGTTCGGGCTGGTAAGCGAGCCGTGGAGGCGTGGGATCCTCGGCGATTTCCACCACGCGTACACCGCCGATGTCTTCGTAACCGCCTATGGTTTTGTCCAGCATTTCGGCAAAAAGCGGTACCTTTCTTTTGTAAGGACCGCCGTCCAGCGTTCGTGTTGTGTTTATGTTCGCAAGATTCGACGAAATCGAGTCCATCCACAACCGGTGCGCCGTCAAGGCGCTGCCCGCTACTTCCATACTCTCGAATATTTTCATGGCGTCATTCCCTCGCAGCAATTCATCAATTCAACATATTTTTCACTATAGCCGTGTAACTTAAAAAATGTTAAATACACACGCGCTAAATAGAGCAAAGGACTTGTCTTTTAGCTATTCTAACTTTAGGCTTTTTATCTTAATTCACTATATGATCTTTTTTTAATGCGTTTATCTTCCGGCGATGACCGTTCTGTAGTTGGCAAGTTTTCTGGCGGCGAAACGGCTCATTGCCCCGTACATCATACGGGCCTCCATCAGGACCGCCATCTCCCGCTCCGGGTCCACGTTGTTTCCGTCGAGCCTGTAGATCTCGTCTTTGATTTGTCTCTCCACAGGCGTCACGTCGGAAACGGAATGGGGGCGCGTGGGAATGTGCCCGTGATGGGTAATGGTCATCTTCAATTTTTTACTCGAATCGACCACATCCCGCAGTTGGTCCTCGAAGGAGACGTTGCGCCGTTGGTAACCGGGGGTATTGGCGTTGGCCAAATTTCTGGAGTTGGCTTTAAAGCGTTTCGCAAGGCCCTCCAAGTCTTTCTCCATGACTTTCCACGTGACATCCTGCACCATAACCCTCACCTCTACACTGAGTTTCGGTAAAAAAAAACTTTCCTTTAATGCCCATAATGACCCGGGGTCGATTAGCGTGATTGGCCTTGATTGGCTTGAGAGTCGCCGAATAGTATTTATCCAATGGTTTTCTCCAGGCAAACACAATATAATGGGACATAATTGGATCACTTCAAAATATTGAATACAGGGAGGAATGAAGATGTCGCTTTTTGCGTCGGACAAAAATTTGGCATTGGAGCTGGTGCGCGGCACGGAGGCGGCCGTTATGGCATCCGGCCGGTGGATGGGCCGCGGAGACAAAAACGAGGTGGACCGGGCGGCGGTGGAGGCAATGCGCTATATGCTGAATACCGTCAGCATGAGAGGGACGGTCGTAATCGGAGAAGGGGAGAAAGACGAGGCTCCGATGCTTTTCAACGGAGAAAAGCTGGGAACGGGGGAGGGTCCGGAGATCGACATTGCCGTGGATCCCATCGACGGCACCCGCCTGATGGCCAACGGGCTCAGCGGAGCCATCAGCGTCGTCGCCGCGGCCGACCACGACGCGCTTTTCAGTCCCGGCAACCTCTTTTACCTGGATAAGATCGTCACAGGGCCGGACGCCGCCGATTTTATCGACATCGACGCCCCGGTACACGTCAATATCCGGCGGGTCGCCAAGGCGAAAAACAAGGCCGTCGACGACGTGACCGTGGTGATGCTGAACCGCCCCCGCAACGAAGCCCTTCGCGAGGAGGTGTGCAAGGTGGGGGCGCGCATTCGCCTGATCCCGGACGGGGATATCGCCGGGGCGCTGACGACCTGCTGGGCAAACGGGTCTACCGCCGACCTTCTGTTGGGTTCCGGCGGGTCGCCCGAGGCGGTCATCACCGCCTGCGCCATCAAATGCCTGGGGGGCAATATGCAGTGTAAACCTTATTTCCGCAACGAGGAAGATGAGGAGAACGCCAAGGGCCGCGGTATCGACCGCCACACCGTCCTGGAACTCGACGATCTCGTGAAGGGGGACAATGTTTTCTTTGCCGCCACCGGCGCGTCGGACGGAGACCTGCTGAAGGGCGTGGCCTATCGGGGCGCTCATATCCACACCTGGTCTTTGTGCATGAGGGGCAAGAGCGGGACGGTGCGTTACATCGAGGCCGTCCACTCCCCCAAAAAGCTGTCTTTGCTGGGCAGTGCCATCGACTACGGCTCCAGACACTGAAACGAGGCTCGAGGGAGAGAGGGCCGAAGTTCCCCTCCCCCTGAGCTTGACCGGCCCCATGTACAGCAGGGGCCGGTTCTATTTCGTGAGCGCCCCGAAAGCCATGCGCGTTCCCGTCATGGAGCGGATCAGACGGTAGCCGACTTTCCCTTTCTCCATGATGTGTTGTTGGGCGGAATAGTTGTGCAGCAAAACGCTCTCGTGTCGTTTTGTGCGGATGGACGTGCTGTGCTTCAGGTCTTTGCGCAGGAGATAGCGCATGTAACCGCCGTACCGTTCCTTCAGTTGAAAGGCGTAAAAACCGCAATCCATGACGTTCCGCAAGCTGAAAATATTCCGCGGCGAGACGGTGGTGTACAGATAGTCGAAGTCCTCCCACAAAAGATTTTCCATGTGATAGTACGTCAAAAATTGGAGATTGTTGCCTCGATAGTCCCGATGCACGACGCAGTATTCTATGAAGGCCATCCGCTTCATCTGGTGCGGCAAAAGGCCCATGTCCTCGCTCAGGACCTCGTCGTCGTGGGGCTGGAAGAGTACCGTTCTCATGCAGACGATGCGCTTTCCCTCCTGCACTCCCAGGACCACCCCCGCGCCTTCGAGAATATGCAAAAAATCCTCGTCCGTGCCCGGCACGAACGTCTCGGGATTCGCGCTCGCCGACATGACCCGGTGCAGCGCCAGTGCCTCGTCTTTGTCTTCCAGGGTGAGGCGGCGCAGAACGCAGGAGGTTTTTGTGAAATCCGCCTTCTTTTGTTTTTTCAAGCACAGGTAATGCTCCCCGAACTCCCTCATCTTAACCCCCAACCTGATTTAAGCTCAGGGAGGCAGGGGCCCCCCTGAAACTTCCGCTCGAACTCAGGGCGAACCCCGGCAGAAGCCCTCGTTCTATGGTCGTCAGATGCGGGAGCCGAGCGGTATATATATTCGTCCTATAGAAATAGGGTGTTCTTCCATTAAAAGACACCGCCGGGGTTGGGGAAACGGCGTTTCTTGTACGTTTATCCGCGTAATATTCAGCCCAGGGGGGCGGAGCTCGTTCGCCCAAAACGGGGGGCCCCCCGAAACCCCCCTGAATGGAAACCACTGTCAGATGGGAATCGGACGCAAGAGGGTTGAACGCTTACACATTCAGAGCCAAGGGCCTTGCGCAGCATCGTCAGCAGAGCTACAATCATGCCGAAATCGGAATTAAATTCCGAAAAAGGAAGAATCAAAAGGAAGAATCAATATGTATATCGATCGGGTTCTTGAAAAAGATATCGTAAAGTCCCTCGAACATTTTCCCGTGACCGTCATCACAGGTCCGAGACAGTGTGGAAAATCGACTCTCGCGAGAAAGATTATGTCGGGCAGAGACGACGCCGTATATCTTGACCTTGAACGGCCGTCGGATCTTGCAAAACTCGCGGTGCCCGAGATGTTTTTTTCTTCAAAAAAAGGGAGCCTCATTTGTATCGACGAAATGCAGCGCTGCCCGGATTTGTTTCCGCTGGTAAGAAGTCTCGTCGACGAGTGGGGAAAAAATGGCGCGTTCCTTTTTCTCGGCTCGGCGCCGAGAGATTTACAGTCCTCCGAAACCCTCGCCGGCCGGGTGAGCTATTATACCCTGACGCCGTTTCTATGGCGCGAGGTGAAAGGCGCCGCGACTTTGGAACAATACCTGTCGAGGGGCGGATTTCCGGGCAGCCTCCTGGCCGAGGACGAAGAAACGTCCGCTCTGTGGAGAGAGAATTTCATCGCGACGTTTCTCGAAAGAGACCTGCTGCAATGGCTGGGCAGCTCGCCTGGGTTTGTCCGAAGGCTTTGGCGGATGCTGGCGCACCTGAACGGACAGATGGTCAATTATTCGAGTCTGGCATCCTCTCTGGGCGTGAGCGACAAAACCGTCCGTTCGCATATCGACATGCTGGCAAGCGCGTTCATGCTTCACGCCGTGCCGGCGTACCGCTCCAATATGGGTAAACGTCTCGTCAAGACCCCGAAGATATACCTTTCCGACTCGGGGATCGCGTCGTCCCTTCTGGGAATCGGAACATACGATGACCTCCTTGGGCATCCCACGTTAGGGGCAGTGTGGGAGCAAGTGGTCCTCGCCAATGTCATCGGATGCAACAGTCGGGCGGAGGTGTTTCATTACCGGACAAAAGCTGGCGCTGAGATGGATTTCGTCGTGGAGAACGGTCCTTGCGTCTATGCCGTGGAGTGCAAGGCCTCGCCTGCCCCGAAACTCACGAAAGGTACGTATGCGGCGATTCAGGACATCCGCCCAAAATGGACATACGTCGCAATGCCCGGAGAAGGGCGCTGGCCGTTTTCGAAGGGTGTCGACGCGATTTCTCTCGATCTTCTGTCGGAAGACGGCGCATTTGCCTGACGCGTCGCCGCGTTCATCAGAGGAAGACGGCTGTCGTTGAAGTTTTGAGACGCCATCATTGTTCATCCTTAACCTAAAATGGAGAAACTTTTAGCACTACACTTCATTTCAGTCTTTTAATTGCAGCTTAAGCCTTCATTTTAAGCCAATATTCTCGAAATGCCCTTGCGAATTGCGGGCTTTTCTA